>PLZH01000257.1 GCA_003152055.1 Burkholderiales bacterium | reverse complement strand
GTATGCGTAGGCCACCGCGCCGCCAGACACATGCCGGGACCCATGGCTCAGGTTGCAGGCCAGGCTCCAGTTGCGGGCGACGGCGTAATTCGCACCGATGAAGGCCGTGCGCTGCGAGTCGTTCGTGTCGGGCGCCGCCAGGTTGCCGGACGCAGCGACGATGGTGCTCGCGAGGCGGTCGCGCACATAGCGTGCGCCCGCGAAGGCATCGATCTTGGCGGTGGCCGAATACGTCAGGCGCAGGCCGGCGCTGTCGGTCACCTGGCTGTTCTGGTACTGCCCCGTCGTGGCGATCGTTTGCAACGAACCCGATGCGCCCGGAACGACGCTGTAGGCGGTGAAGGGCGTCGCCTGCAATCCCGCGTTACGGGCGGCGTCGAGAGTCAGCGAAGTCTTTCCGGTGGCCCTCCAGGTGACACCCAGGCTGCCGGTCAGCCCGGAGAAACCGGGCTCGTTGCTTGCGGAATTCGTCTGCTTCGTGTAACTGAGACGCGCATTGGTCGTTACCAGGCCGCTCACGTCGTAGTCGACCAGGAAATCGAGATTGTTGCTCTTGACGCTGTTCGATTGATAGGTGCCGTTCGCAGGATCGAAGAAGGCCTGGGGCGACCGGGTGTCGACGATCCGGGCCGCCAGGCCCAAGCGCAGAGGGCCGCCCGGCCGATAGTAGGTGGCGAGGCTCGCCGTTTCCGCCCTGGATTCAGACGCCACGTAGGNNCGCTGGTCACGCCGGGTGGAACCAGCTGACGGCTCAGGGCGACACCGAGGTTGCCGGCGAGGTTGTAGAGCGTTTCCCAGTCGAGCCCGGCGGCCACGTGGTAGCTGGTGTTGTCGAGCTGCGTCTGGTCCCTGTAGCGGTTGACGCCGACATTGGCGTTGCCGAAGACCCGCTGCCGTCCGATCCGCTGGTCGAAGCCGCCGAGCAGCGAGGTGGTCGAATAGGCGTCGCCCGGCCCGAGGGGCACGCTGTAGACGTTCGAATCGTAGGTCAAGCCCTGACTCAGGCCGACGTAGTACGGGATCGGCTCGGAGGGCGACGCAGCCGTCGCTGCGTCCGCGCCCTGGGCACAAGCCGGGCCGCCGCCGAGGCCGAGCAGGGCCGTCGCGGCAACGGGCAGCAGCCAATACGCCGTCTGCTTGATCCTGACGTTCATCGCGTTCCTCCGATCTGCCGTCGCATTGTGTGGCTCGGCAGGGGGCTTCACGCGCTCAGTAAGCATATCGGTCGAAGAAGACCAGTCGGATCGTGCCGACGATGATTCTCAGGTCCAGCCCGAGCGACCAGTTGCGCAGGTATTCGAGATCGTATTCGACGCGTGCGCGCATCTTCTCGAGGGTGTCGGTCTCGCCGCGCTGCCCGTTCACCTGGGCCCAGCCGGTGATGCCGGGCTTGACCTTGTGGCGCACCATGTAGGCTCGGATGATCTGCCTGTATTGCTCGTTATGCGTCACTGCATGCGGGCGCGGGCCGACGATGCTCATGCGGCCTTGCAGGACGTTGAAGAACTGCGGCATCTCGTCGAGCGAGCTGGCTCGAAGAAATGCGCCGAAGCGCGTGATGCGCGGGTCGTTGCGGGTCGCCTGTGGCACGTCGGCGCCGTCGTCCTGCGTCGTCATGGTACGAAACTTCCAGACCACGATCTCTTCGCCATCGAGTCCGTTGCGGCGTTGCCGGAAGATCACCGGCCCCGGCGAGCTCAGCTTCACGCCGATGGCAATGGCCAGCAGCAGTGGCGAGGTCAGGAGGATGATGAGGGAGGCGAGGATCAGGTCGCTCGTGCGCTTGATGAGCTGATTGGTTCCCGTGAACGGCGTCTCGCAGATGCCCACCACAGGCACGCCGTTCATGTCCTTGAGCCGGCCCTGGATGATGCTGATGCCGAAAACGTCGGGAACGAAAAAGAGCGACGCTGTCGTTCCCTGAAGCTGCTCGAGCAGGTTGACGATGCGCGGCTGGGAGCCGAGCGGCAAGGTGATGTACACCTCGCGCACTCCGCGCGCGGAGGTGAATGTGCCAACTTCAGCCAGTTTGCCCAGCACATGCGACTTCGCTTCGTCGTCGAGACGGTCGTCGGTGCGGTCGTCGAAGTAGCCCAGGAATTCGATGCCCTGCACGTCTGCCTGGAGTGCCCGGGCGACCTTGACGCCGAGAGCGCTGGCTCCGACCACGATGGCGGTACGCCGCGACCGGTGCGTTTTTGCCCGATGCAACACGACAATTCGCCCCACCCAGGTGGCAAGCCACTGCAGCACCGGCGTGACCAGGGCCCACGTGAGGAGGACGTTGTCCTCGAAGTAGTGGAAGCTGCGCGTGGCGTAGGCGCACAGGGCGAGAATACCCAGCAGGGCGACCCATGACGAGGCGATGTCGACGGCGGCGCCGAGGAGGTTGTCGCGGAAGCGGTTGCGACCCGGAAATGTGAGGGCGAAGACGAGAAGGCACGCCGTCAGCGCCGGCCTGTCCATCCGCTCGTCCGACATCAGCGTCGTGACGATGAACACCAGCACGGTGATGCCAGGCTCGAGCAGCGCGGCGATCAGCGACGCGACCGATTGCGGCGCGGTGAAAAAAGTTCGCTTGTGGGGATCGTCGAACATCGGCAGGAGGCTGGCCTCTGGTCGAGGCGCTAAGAGATGGGCAGTCGATCCGACCGCCGCCGCGAAGCAGCGGGGCGCTGCCCCGGAAAGCCGTCAAGCCACGTGGGGCTGGGCTCTCCTGCCACGACCAAACAACCCCAGTCGCTGCGCTTCGAGTGCGGCTTCCGCGCGAGAGCTTACATTCAATTTGCGATAGATCTGCTTCACATAGTCCGAGATCGTATGGCGTGAGAGATTGAGTTGCACTGCGATCTCGGGCAACGTGTATCCCTTTGCTACTCGCAGCAGCACCTCGTTCTCGCGGTCGGTCAGGATGACACTGGGCATGTTCTTCGGCCCTTCGCGCTGCGACGAGCGCGATGCAAAGTGGGCCATCACACGTCTGGCGATCGCCGGCGACAGAGGAGGTTCGCCCTGGCTCATTCGCCGGAACTGATCGACGATCATCGGCGCTGCCTGGTCCTTGAGGACGTAGCCGAATGCGCCGGCCTGCAGCGCCGGGAACAGGTGGTCATCGTCGTCATAGATCGTGACGACCACCGCTTGCGCCTCGGGCTGTGCGCCGTGAAGCGCGGCCACGACATCGACACCCGAACCGTCCGGCAAGCCGAGGTCGATCAGGCCGACATCGAATTGCACCTTGTCGATCAGGGCGAGCGCCTCGTGGACCCGCGACGCATCGAAGAAAACCGCGTCAGGAAAGACCTGCGCGATCTGCACCTTGAGCCACGCGCCCGCTTCGGGAACATCTTCCAGCAACAGGATGTTTGTCATCTGCCTCTCCCACGTCCGACGCNNGCCGCTCACTTTCGGTTCCACCTTGCTCGCCCTGGCGCCCCGGCACGAGCGCCAGGCCGCTGTGCGGTCGATTTGGGCAGACAATCGCGACCGCATCATGACAGCCAGCGGCCGGCATCTGCCTCGATGCATCCTATTCCCGGGATGCGCGTGAATCGAGCTCGCTCAGGCCATCTCATATCGGAACCGTGAGCGAAATCACGACTCCGAAGCCGGGGCGGGACTCGACGAGACATTGACCGTTCATGCGCTTGGCCCGCCGTTTCATCGTCGACATGCCTTGCCCGCGTTGCATGTCGCCTTCGATGCCGCGGCCGTCATCGCGCACCGTCAGCTTCAACATGCCCTCGGTGACGGTGCAGCTCACTTCGCAATGCGCGGCGGCGCTGTGCTTGATGACGTTGCTCACGGCCTCGCGCAGCACCCGGGTCAGCTGCATGTGAAGGTGGGCCGGGAGCATCGCAGGATCGGCCAGGGCGACGTTCTCCCAGCGCGCTTCGATGTTCGATTGGCCGAGCCGGCCCATGATCTCGGCACGCCAGTCTGCGATCGCGTCGTCCAGACGAACGGCCTTGCCGGCAAGGCCGCGAACCGATAGACGCATTTCCTCGAGCGCCTCGCGGGCGAGCTGCGGAACGCGGGCACTGTCGACAGTGTGGACGATCGTCAGCAGCTTGGCGCCGAGGTCGTCATGCAGATCCGAGGCGATCCGCTTGCGCTCCTGCTCCGTGAACTGTCCGACGCGTTGCTCCGTCAATTGCTCGACCCGAGCTTCGAGTTCGGCGCTCAGGCGGTGCAGCTGGCCGGATACCCGGTTGCGATCGTCCTCGGTGGCGCGAAGCGCTCTTGCAAACATCAGGAACAGGCGCGTGCCGACGGCCATCAACAGACACGGCACGACGACTTGCGCAGGCGAAAAGGACGGCGGCTCGATCAGGCCCGCTTGCGCGCAAAGCTCCACGAACAGCGCGAGAGTTCCTGCCGCGACGACCACTGCCATCGGCCAGAAGTCCTGCGGCCGCTGCCGCCGTGTGATCGCAAGGTAGATGCCCATGACGGCGAGGAGCTCGACAGAGAGCAGCACGTACCAGACACGAGCGAGGTCGAACAGTCGATCCGGGCCCGCGATCATCAGCGTCACTGGCACAAGCACCCACTGCAGCGCGACCATGTTCTCGATGGCGCGCGAGCGCCGGCCGGCGAAGGTGAGAAAGAACTGGACGGCGAGCGCAAGCGGCACGGCCCAAAACGAGCACAGCAGGAACTCCGTGACGTCGTTTGCCCATGGCATGTCGCGTGACGACGACGTTACAGACCTGACAACCCAGGCGAGGCTGAGCCAACCGAGATACGAGAAATAGACCTCTCGCTTGTTGAGCCATCCGACAGCGATCAGGACGCAGCCCAGCCCGATCAGGATCAGGCTGCTCGCGTCGGGCCACGTGCTCGCCCAGAAGAAGCGCGCGGCGTGAATCGATCGCAGGGTCGACTGCAGGCCCAGTTCGATGCGGGAAAGCCCCGCTGCCTCCTGGCGCGACGCCACTCGCTCGAGCGAATGACCTTGCACCCGGATGTCGAGCACGTTGCCATGTGGGTGCAGCAGGCCGGGCGGCAGAGTCACGAGTTGTGGGTGGCCGCAATTGCGCGTCACCGGCTCGGCCATGCGGCCGCCGCTGAAGATGAGCTGCCCGTTCATCTGGATCTGCAGGTTGCTGCAGGCGTGCTCGATGTACAAGGCGAGAAGCTCGTCGGGCAGCGCTTCTCCGCCGAGGCTGAAGCCGACCCGGTACCAGACGCTGCCTTGGTAGCCGGGGCGCGAGTGCGCCCAGTCGTCCGGGAGGGTCACGTCCATCGCCGGCTCGCCGGCCGGATAGCGACCGGCACTGCTGGGCACCGACAGGGCGCGATCGATGGTGAGCGTCGTCGTCGCCACCGGGGCCGCGATCGCCTGCCCCGTCGCCCATATCGCGACAAGAAAGAAGATCAGGGCTTGCGAAACCCTGGAGGTGACGAGGGCCGTGAAATGGACGAAAGCGGCGGGCATTGAAAATCGATTGTGCGGGATCGGCTCCGCCGAGCCGGTCGCGCCGCGCGGCAATCGCCGGCCGGCTGGACGCTGGCGCTCCTCAGCCCATGCGTTGCGGCAGCCAGAGCGCGATGATCGGAAAGGCGATCAGGATCACGAGGCGGACGATGTCGGTCGCCACGAACGGCAGCACGCCCTTGAAGATGGTCGTGAAGCTCACTTCCTTGACGACGCTCTTGATGACGAAGACGTTCATGCCGACCGGCGGGTGGATGAGGCCGAGCTCGACGGTCATGACGATGATGACGCCGAACCAGATCGGATCGAAGCCGAGCGCGGTCACGACCGGAAAGATGATCGGCACGGTCAGGATGATCATCGCCATGGCGTCCATCAGGCAGCCGAGCACGAGGTACATCAGCATGATGAGCGCGAGCACGCCGTAGCGGCCGACGCCGAGCCCGGCGAGGAACTCGGTGAGCCTTTGCGGCGTCTGCGTGATGGTGAGGAAGTAGCCGAAGAGGAGGGCGCCGATCAGCACGGTGAACACCGCCGCCGCCGTGCGCGTCGCCTGCAGCAGCGCTTCTCGCGTGCTCGCGCGGTTGAGCTTGCCGCGCAGCGCGCCGAGGATGAAGGCGCCCGCCGCACCGACGCCGCCGGCCTCGGTCGGCGTGAAGAAGCCGCCGTAGAGGCCGCCGATCACGAAAGCGAACAGCACGAGTGGCGCCCAGACGAGACGCAACGCGCGGATTCGCTCGCCCCAGGGCTTGGCCGCGCCGGCCGGCAGGAAGCGCGGCCGGATGCGGACGATCAGGGCGATCGTCAGCACGTACATCGCGATCGCCAGCAGCCCGGGCAGGATGCCGGCCATGAAGAGCTTGCCGATGTCCTGCTGGGTGAGGATGGCGTAGACGGCGAGCACGGTCGAAGGCGGCAGCATCGCGCCGAGCGTTCCTCCGGCGGCGATGACGCCGGTGGAGAACGATTGCGGATAGCCGAAGCGGCGCATCTCCGGATAGGCGACGGCCGAAAACGTCGCCGCCGTCGCGACCGACGAGCCGCAGATCGCGGCGAAGCCTCCGCAGGCGACGACGGTGGCGATGCCGAGGCCGCCGCGCAGATGGCCGAGGAAGGCATCGGCCGCCTTGAACATCTCGCGCGAAAGACCCGAGAAGGAAACGAACGCGCCCATCAGCATGAACATCGGAATCACGCCGAAGGTGTAGTCGGTGACGGTGCGCAGCGACGTCTGGCCGACCAGCTTGAGCGCCGGACCGGGCCCGACGATGAAGCTGTAGCCGGTGACGCCGACCAGCCCCATCGCCATGCCGACCGGCACCCGCAGCAGCATCAGGACGAAGAGCGAGACGAAGGCGGTGAAGGCGATCCAGTCGTTGCTCATTCATTCGCCTTTACGGCGGACACTTCGACGAGCTGTTCAGGATGGAAGACGAGCCGATACGTACGGATCGCGATCAGCACGACGGCCGAGACGTCGCCGAGCCAGGCGATGGCGTAGAACGGCCAGGTCGCAATATTGAGGTCGTAGGTGAGGACATGCTCGACGAAGGTGGAGCGAACCTTGTCGAAGAGCATGATCGTCTGCACCGTGACGACGAAGAGCAGCACGATCGTCGCGAAGACGTCGATGGCTCGCTTCCAGCGAACGTTCGCCGCCGTCCAGACGAGGTCGACGGTGATATGGCCGCCGCGATAGCTCGTCGCCGCGATGCCCCAGAAGATGAGCGTTCCGAGCATCATCTTGCCGAAGTCGTAGCTGTCGGGAATCTGCCAGCTGAAGAACTTGCGCAGGATGACGCTGATGAAGATGTTCGCCGCGACGATTCCGACGAAGGTCGCGGCGCACCACTCGATCGCATCGATGATGCGATCCATCGAGCTGCGCCGCGACGTCACGTCAGAAGCCGGCCTTGTACTTCGCGACCGTCGCCTTGAGCGATTCCATCACCGCCTTGGCGTCGTAGCCGGCCTTGGTGGCGCCCGCGGCCCACTCCGTTTCGGTCGGCGCGATCGCCTTGCGCCATGCCTCGAGCTGCTCGGGGGTGAGCTTGTAGACCACGTGTCCGGGCTCGGCGGCGAGCTTGGCGCGGCCGCCGTACTCGAAATCAGCCCAGGGCGAGGCGACCTTCTCGGCCCATTCGGTCGTGCAGTGGTCGTCGATCACCTTCTTCTGCGCCGCAGACATGGACTCGTACTTGTCCTTGTTCATCACCCACACGAAGGGGGTCGTGTAGAGCGACGTGTCCATGTGGTAGTTCACGACCTTGTCGATCCCGAAGAGAATGATCGATCCCCACGGGAAGGTGATCGCGTCGGCCACGCCTCGCTCGAGTGCGGCACGGGCCTCGGGCGCCGAGGCCTGCACGTTGGTTCCGCCGAGCAGCGTGACCATCTGGCCGATCGTGCTCGTCGCCGGGCGCACCTTCAGGCCGCTGATGTCCGTCGGCAGGGAAAGCGCCTTCTTGCTGTGGAAGGTGCCCGGGTCGTGGATGAAGGCGAAGCAGTACTTCACGTCCTTCATCTCCTTCGCGGCGTACTGCCGATACCAGGCGTCGATCGCCGCCGAGCCGCCCTTGGCGTTGGTGAAGATGAAGGGCAGGCCGGCGCCCGCCATGACCGGGAAGCGGCCTGGCTGGTAGCCCGGGTTGACGTAGGCAAAGTCGGCAATGCCGTCTTTGGCCATGTCGTAGTGGTCGAAGGCCTTGCCGAGCTGCTCGGAGGGAAAAAGCGTCGCCGTGATCGTTCCGTTCGAGGCCTTCTTGACATCTTCGGCCCAGGCGATGAGGGCCGGGTTCAACGGATGCTGTGCCGGCACCCAGCTCGAGAGCTTGAGCGCGACGGGCTTGTCCTGCGCGCTCGCCGGCGCGGCGATCAGCGCCGCGAGCGCCGCGCCGATGGCGACGACGGTTCGGGTCAGCTTGAATGCGGAAGAAGGGTGTGAGTGAGCCATGGTCTCCTCGTCTCGTGATGGAACAGTGGTGGATCGTGCTGCGGCCGTGACGGCAACCGGCGCAGCGTATTTCGTCGCCGGGCCGAAAGCGATGCTGATCTTCCCTGCCCGAAGATCGCGCTGGAGAAACGGCGCGCCGCTCATGCGCCGGCATCGTGCGCGCCGGCACGCGCTTCGGGCCGACCCGGGCGCGCGCCGACCCAACGGATCGGCTGCGCCTGCACCGGCCGCGGCGGGGCGCCATGGCGAAGGAGCGTCTGGTCGAGCGCCGTGCCGGCCTCGTCGGCGAGAGCAGCGACGCGCGCCTGGCGCACCGCGTCGGCCCGCTGCGTATCGGTCGCGAAATTCGCCGCCGACGCCAGGTGGTCGATCACGTGCAGCAGGTTCGCCTTGCCGCGCTCGTTGGTTGCGCCATAGCCCTTGACGAGGCGGCCGCAGGCGGCAAGCTCGAAGCCGAGCGAGGGGTGGCGCCGCGCGCCCGCCTCGACGGCGGCAAGCCAGCGCTCGATCATGGCCTGCTCCTGTGCGAAGCGGCTGCCGCGCCGGCGCAGGCCTTTCATCGCCGCGAGCAGGCGCAGCAGCGTCAGTCCGAAAGCCGTGTCGGCACGGATCTTGAGCGGCAGGGCAAAGGCATCGCGGCCGCGCGCGACGCGGGCACGATCCCAGCGCAGCAGCCGATCGGCCAGCGTCCGCGGCAGCAGGGCTGCGAACTCGGCCACGCCCGGCTTGAAGTGATCGACGATGGCGACGACGTCTTCTTCTTCGGCCTTCACCTCGCGTCGCACGCGGGCGAAACGCGAAGCGCGGCTCTTCAGGTCGGCAACGCGGACGATGTCGTCGAAGGCCATCCAGAGCGCGAGATAGCGTGCGGCTTCGCGCGTCGTCGCGTGCTCGCCATTCGCCGCGGCGCCGCCTTCGCGCTCGGCCGCCAGCACGCGGCCGAGGCGCTCGAGATAGAGCCGGGCATAGGCCGCGTCCTGGTAGTCCTCGAGGCGGGCCCGGCCGAGTGCGAGGATGTCACGCACCTCGGCAGGAAACGCGGCCAANNGCGGCGGCTTGCGCGACGGCTTGCACGGCGCGCCGCCCGGTCCGCATCGATGCGACCGCGTCGAATGCAATCGCAAAGCCGCGCAGGCTCGCGTTCGCGCCTCGCTCCGAAGCGCGGATCGTCGCTTCGAAGGCTTGCCGCTCGAAGGGCAGGGCGCCGCTCGCCGCGATGGCCCCGAAAAGCACGGCGCTGATGACGGTGCCCGCTTCGCGCGCCGCCGCGGCCATGTCGAAGGCTTCGACCTCGCGGCTCTGCTCGCGGACGATGCGCAGCAGATCGCCTTCGCTGACGCGGCCGTCGCCGAGCTGCATCTTCTCGGCAACCGTGAGGCTGCGGCTCGTCGACGTGAGGACATGCGTGCGCTCGCGCGTCGTCATGCCGTTGCCGATCTGGCGCACCGTTTCGAGCAGCTCGGAAGAGACGAGCAGATCGAGCGCACCGGGCACCGGGTTGAGGCTGAACACGGGTCGCTTGCCGCCAAGCTCGCGGTCGGGCAAGGGGAACACTTCGAGGTAGTAGGTGGTTGCGCCGGTGCGTTGCGCGACGCCGGGGATCGACGTGCTCTGCACGCTGTACCCCGCGTGCGACGCCGTTTCGACGAGCCATTCGGCGAGGACGCCACCGCCTTCGCCGCCGAGGGCCGTGACGAGGATCGTGATGGGCTTCCTGTGCGCACCCCCTGGCGCCTCGCGCCGTCCCGCCGAGCCGGAGGAGCCATCCTTCGGGCGGCCGTGCGGATGGCTCATGCGGGCTGCAGGGCGCGGCGAAAGACGCTGCGCAGCGACTCGACGGCTCGCTCGCTCCAGCGCGGGTTCTGCACGACTTCGCCGCGATAGAACGACGGGCACAGCGTCGCCGCGTGTGCGTTCTCGCCGCACAGGCCGCAGCCGACGCAGCCGTCGATCACCGTCGCGACCGGGTCGACCTTGAGCGGGTCGGGGTTGTCCTTCAGCGTCAGGGTCGGGCAGCCCGAGAGACGGATGCAGGCGTGATCGCCGGTGCAGACGTCTTCGTCGACGCCGTACTTGACGCGAACGACGCGCTTGCCGCGCTTGAGCAATCCGGCGATCCACGGCCGGATGCGGCGCTGCCGCTCGAGCTGGCACTCGCCCTCGGCGATGATGACCTTGAGGCCGGCGAACTCGGTCGTGAACGCTTCCTCGAGCGTCTTCTTCATCTTCGCGACGCGATAGGTGTGGACGGTGCGCATCCACTTCACGCCCAGGCCCTTCAGCGTCGATTCGATCGTCGTGTTGCGATCGACCAGGCTTTGCTGCTTGTCGGGGGCACGCGCCTTCGCCTCGTCGTCGGGCGTCGAGATGATGTCCTGCGTGCCGGTCGCCGAGGTGTAGCCGTTCTTCATGATGAGCAGCACCGAGTCGTCGCCGTTGAAGAGCGCCGACTGCACGCCGGTCAGCAGGCCGTTGTGCCAGAAGCCGCCGTCGCCCATCACCGAGAGCACGCGCCGCTTCATCATCGGCGCGACGCCGGCGCTGCTCGCCAGGCTCATGCCGTAGCCGAGGATCGAGTGGCCCGACGAGAAAGGCTCGAAGGTCGCGAGCGCATGGCAGCCGATGTCGGCGGCCACATGCACCGGGCCGACTTCCTGTTGCGCGAGCTTGAGTGCGGCGAAGACCGGCCGCTCCGGGCAACCGATGCAAAAGCCGGGCGGCCGCGCCGGCAAGGCGCGGCCCAGATCGGCGGCGACGTCGGTGCGACGTTTCGCATTGCCAACGAGCCAGTCGCGCGCCGGGCCGAGGTCGATCTCCGGCAAGTGCCGTTCGACGAACGCGATCAGCCCGGCCGTCGTGACTTCGACCGTGTATTCGCCGGCCATCTGCAGCAGGTCCTTGCCGTGCAGCGAGGTCGTCACTCCCGCCCGATGCAGTGCGGCGAGGATGTCGCGCTCGATGTACTCCGGCTGCCCTTCCTCCAGGACAAGGACGGCGCGCTTGCCGCGGCAGAACGCGGCGATCTCGTCGGGCACCAGCGGGAACGTGACATTGAGCACCAGCATCGGCAGCGCCGTCTCGCCGAACGCGTCGGCGAGGCCGAGCTGCTGCAGCGCTCGCACCAGCGTGTTGTAGAGGCCGCCCTGGACGATCAGGCCGACGTCGCGATGCGCGCCATCGACATGCTCGTTGAGCGCGTGCTCGGCGATGTAGCGTTGCGCCGCCGGAATGCGCTCGCCGCTCTTCAGCTTCTCGTGGCCGAAGGTGACGGGCGGATGGGCGAGCCGCGCGTAGTCGAAGCGCGCCGGCTCGGCCAGGGTGTGCGTTGTCGATATGCGAGGCGCGACGTTGTCCTTGCAGGTGAAGCTGCCGCGGACGTGGCAGGCGCGGATGCGCAGCTCGAGCATGGCCGGCATGTTCGACGTCTCGGAGAGACAAAACGCCTCCTCGACCATGCGCACCATGTTGCCGAGCTCGGGCCGCGGGTCGAGCATGAGCATCGACGACTTCATCGCGTAGGCGTGCGTGCGNNGCGTCGGCGGCGACGTTGGTGCCGACGATCGATTTCCACGTCACGGCGCCGCGCAGCGGGTAGTGGATCGAGGCGCCGAGCATCGCCGCCGCCGAGGCTTCGTTGGCGCAAGCCTCGACGTGAACGCCGAGCTCTTTCATGTAGGGCTCGGCCTGAACCATGACGTCGAGCAGGTGCGAGACCGGCGCACCCTGGTAGCCGCCGACGTAGGCCACGCCCGACTGCAGGAGGCCCTTGGTGATGGCGAGGATGCCTTCGCCNNATGGCGCCGGCCGTCTCTGGCGCGAGCTTATCGGTGCCGTGGCGCTTTCGCCATTGGCGCAATTGACTAAGTAATATTCGCCACGTGCATATCCGCGATCTCGACCTCAACCTCCTGCGCGTCTTCGACGCCGTCTACCGCCAGAAGAGCGTCAGCCGCGCCGCCGAGGCGCTCGGTCTTTCGCAGCCGGCCGTGAGCCAGGCCCTGACGCGGTTGCGCCTGCTGATGAGGGACGCACTCTTCACCCGCGCCGCTGGCGGCGTCTTGCCGACCGCCGCCGCCGACACGCTCGCCCATTCGGTGCAGCAGGCCATGCTGTTGCTCGAACAGGGCCTGCACGCGTCGGCGAGTTTCGACCCGGCGGCGGCACGTCGCACCTTCCGCATCCACATGAGCGATATCGGCGAGGCCGAGTTCCTGCCCGGGCTGATGCGGCGCGTACGCGCCGAAGCGCCGGGCGTACGGATCGAGACGCATCAGCTCGACTACGCGGAGATCGAAGACGCGCTCGACAGCGGCAAGATCGATGTCGCCTTCGGTTATCTGCCCGGCGTCGAGGAGACCGAGCAGCAGCGGCTCTTCATGGAGCGCTACGTCGTGCTGGCGCGCGCCGACCATCCGGTGCTGACGGCACGGCCGTCGCAAGCCGTGCTGGCCCGGCTCGACTACGTCGTGGTCCGCCATCACACCGAAACGGCGAAGGTGCTCGACCGGCTTTCGCTTTCCGCCAACGTGCGGCTCAGCATCCCGCACTTCATGGTCATCCCGGCGATCGTCGTCGCGACCGACCTCGCCGTCGTGCTGCCGCTGCGCATCGCGCGCAAGTTCGCGGCGGGCGGGCGCTGCCGCATTGCCCGGCCGCGCTGGGCGATCGGCGAGATTGCGATCGCCCTGCACTGGAGCCGCAGAGCGCAGGCAGACCCGGGCGTTCGCTGGCTGCGGCAGCTGGCGACGCTGCTCTTTCGCGAATCGCCCGGACGCGGCGAAAAGGTCCATTGAAGCGGCCACCTGCGCTCCCACATGGGGCCGATGCCGCTGCGCGCCGTGTCCTTTGTGTTGTATGCCTACGTCGGCTGGCGCATCGCCCCGGAGCTGGGCGCCCCGTGGATGAGCGCCGCCTTCATTGCCGTCCTCATCGCCTCGGTCCTGACCTTGCCATTCGCGTTCCGGGCGCGGCGCACCCGGCCGGCGCGATCGATCGACCGGCTGCTCGCCTGGGGCGGACTCGTCGGCATGGGCCTGTTC
This sequence comes from Burkholderiales bacterium, assembly GCA_003152055.1. Taxonomy (GTDB): domain Bacteria; phylum Pseudomonadota; class Gammaproteobacteria; order Burkholderiales; family Burkholderiaceae_C; genus Schlegelella_A. The sequence goes on along the minus strand of PLZH01000257.1, from coordinate 10,667 downwards.
TCGTCGCTGTTCGTGCTCACTTTTCTTCGTGATCTCGCGCTCGGTGCAGCGGCGATCGTTTCGTCGCTGGCGCCGGCCAGTGTGTCGACGGCAGCGTTTTCGCTCCTGAGCGCGCGCGCCGTGCCGCTCGCCGCCGGCCTCGTCACGCTCTGGGGGTTCGTCAACGCGCGGCGAACCGCGGCCGTCGTCCGCATCGACGTGCCAGTGGCCGATCTGCCGCCGGCGCTGCACGGCTTTTCGATCGCCCAGATCAGCGATGTCCACGTCGGCCCGACGATCCGGCGGCCGTATCTCGAAGCGATCGTCGCAGCCGTCAACCGGCTCGACGCCGACATGGTCGCGGTGACCGGCGATCTCGTCGACGGCTCGGTCCCCGATCTCGCCGAGCACGTGGCGCCGCTCGCCGACCTGCGTTCGCGCGACGGCAGCTTCTTCGTCACCGGCAACCACGAGTACTACTCAGGCGCCGCAGCCTGGGTCGAGGAGTTGCGCCGGCTCGGCCTCACGGTGCTCATGAACGAGCACGTCGTCCTGCACCGTGGCGAGGCCTCGCTCGTCGTTGCCGGCGTCACCGACTACAACGCCGGGCATTTCGATCGCGCCCAGGCCAGTGACCCGAAGGCCGCCGCCGCTGGCAGCCCACCGGCGGCTGCCTTTCGAGTCCTCCTCGCGCATCAGCCGCGCAGCGCCGAAGCCGCCGAAGCGGCCGGCTTCGACCTGCAGCTTTCCGGGCACACGCACGGCGGCCAGTTCCTGCCGTGGAACTTTCTCGTCCGGCTGCAGCAGCCTTTTACGGCCGGCTTGAAGCGCTGGCGACGGATGTGGGTCTATACGAGTCGGGGCACCGGCTATTGGGGGCCGCCGAAGCGCTTCGGCGCACCTTCGGAGATCACTTTGCTGCGCCTCGTGCCGGTGCCTCGCCCGGCGCCGGCACGAAGCCTTCCCGAGCGTCGGCCGGCGGCCGCGCCGAGCCCGGCCTGAGCGGCTTCGCGCCTCTACAATCGACGAGTTTTGCCGGCGCCCGCCGCGCACCCCGAGAGGATCCGCCCGTGTTCATTTCCGAAGCTCACGCCCAAGCCGCGCCGGCCGCCGGAGCCGACTCGATGTTCGGCAGCCTGGGCAGCATGCTGCCGCTGGTGCTGATGTTCGTCGTTCTCTATTTCGTCATGATCCGGCCGCAGATGAAGAAGCAGAAGGAGCACAAGGCGATGATCGATGCCCTGGCCAAGGGCGACGAGGTCGTCACCTCGGGCGGCGTGCTCGGCAAGGTATCGAAGATGGGCGAATCGTTCCTCAGCGTCGAGGTGGCGAGCGGCGTCGAGATCCAGGTGCAGCGATCGGCGGTTGTCCAGGTCATGCCCAAGGGCACGGTCAAGTAAGACAGCGGAGCCGCGCTTGAATCGCTATCCGGTCTGGAAGTACGCGCTCCTCGTCGTCGCGCTCCTCGTCGGCATCGTGTACACGCTGCCGAACTTCTTCGGCGAGGCGCCGGCGGTGCAGGTATCAAGCGGCAAGGCGACGCTCAAGGTCGACGCCTCGTTCGTCCCGAGCGTCGAGCAAATCCTCGTCAAGGCCGGGCTGAAGCCCGACTTCGTCGAGTTCGACGGCAACTCGGTCAAGGCCCGCTTCGCCGATCTCGACTCGCAGCGCAAGGCCCAGGACGCGCTCATCGCGGCGCTGAATCCCGATCCGAACGACGCGGGCTACATCGTCGCCCTCAACCTGCTCTCGCGTTCGCCGCGCTGGCTCACGGCGCTGCACGCGCTGCCGATGTACCTCGGCCTCGACCTGCGCGGCGGCGTCCACTTCCTGATGCAGGTCGACATGAAGGCGGCGCTGACGAAGAAGGCAGATTCGCTCGCCGGCGACATCCGTACCCTGCTGCGCGACAAGGACATCCGCCATGCCGGGATCAACCGCGACGGCGACGACGTCTCGATCCGCTTTCGCGACGCCGCGGCGCGAACCGCCGCGCGCACGCTGCTGCTGGACCAGCTGCCCGATCTGCAATGGAAGGAAGAAGCCGAGGGCAGCGACTTCATGCTCACGGGTTCGCTGAAGCCCGATGCCGCCAAGCGCGTGCAGTCGGCCGCCATCACGCAGAACATCACGACGCTTCACAACCGCGTCAACGAGCTCGGCGTCGCCGAGCCGGTGATCCAGCAGCAGGGCGCCGATCGTGTCGTTGTCGAGCTGCCGGGCGTTCAGGACACGGCCAAGGCCAAGGACATCATCGGCCGCACCGCAACGCTGGAGATGCGCATGGTCGACGACAGCGCCGAGGCGCGCGCCGCCGAGACCGGCTCGGGGCCGGTGCCGTTCGGCGACGAACGCTACGTCGAGCGCCGCGGTACGCCGATCGTCGTCAAGCGCCAGGTCATCCTGACCGGCGAGAGCCTCACCGATGCGCAGCCCGGCTTCGACGAGAACCATCAGCCGGCCGTGCACCTGACGGTCGACGCCAAGGGCACCCGCATCATGCGCGACATCTCGCGCGACAACGTCGGCAAGCGCATGGCGATCCTGCTCTTCGAAAAGGGCAAGGGCGAGGTCGTGACGGCGCCGGTCATCCGCAGCGAGCTCGGCAGCCGCTTCCAGATCTCCGGCAGCATGACGACGACCGAGGCCAACGACACGGCGCTGCTGCTGCGCGCCGGTTCGCTCGCCGCGCCGATGGAGATCATCGAGGAGCGCACGATCGGCCCGAGCCTGGGCGCCGAGAACATCGCCAAGGGCTTCCACAGCGTCATGTACGGCTTCGCGGCGATCGCCGTCTTCATGTGCGCGTACTACCTGCTGTTCGGGATGATCTCGACGCTGGCGCTCGCCTTCAACCTGCTCCTGCTCGTCGCCGTGCTGTCGATGCTGCAGGCGACGCTGACGCTGCCTGGCATTGCCGCCGTGGCGCTGGCGCTCGGCATGGCCATCGACGCCAACGTGCTCATCAACGAGCGCGTGCGCGAGGAGTTGCGCGGCGGCGCCTCGCCGCAGGCGGCGATCAACACCGGCTACGAGCGCGCCTTCGCGACGATTCTCGATTCGAACGTGACGACGCTGATCGCCGGCCTCGCCCTGCTCGCCTTCGGCTCCGGGCCGGTGCGCGGCTTCGCCATCGTTCACTGCCTGGGCATCATGACCTCGATGTTCTCGGCGGTGATGTTCTCGCGCGGCCTCGTCAACCTCTGGTACGGCCGGCAGAAGCGGCTGAAGAGCGTCTCGATCGGCCAGGTCTGGAAGCCGGGCGCGAGCGCGCCGGCGAAGGCCTGAGTCACGTCGTCAACGAGCAAGAGAGAAGCATTCGATGGAGTTCTTCCGTATCCGGCGCGACATCCCGTTCATGCGGCATGCGCTGGTCTTCAACGTCATCTCGGCGCTGACTTTCCTCGCCGCCGTCTTCTTCCTGGCGACGCGCGGCCTGCACTACTCGATCGAGTTCACCGGCGGCAATGTCATCGAGGCCGCCTACGCGCAGTCGGCCGACATCGCGAAGGTTCGCGCCGCGGTCGAGGGTCTCGGCCTCGGCGATGTGGTGGTGCAGAACTTCGGCAGTTCGCGCGACGTGATGATCCGCGTGCCGTTGCGCGCCGACCTGAAGCAGGGCGATCTCACCACCCGTGTTTTCGATGCGCTTTGCAAGGCCGAGGGCGGTGCCGTCAAGGCGCAGGAAGGCGCTGTAGCCCAAGGGCAATCCGCGTCGCGCCAGGTTTGCGCCGCTGGCGCCGTCGAACCGTTGCGACTGTCGAGCAGCGAGGTCGTAGGGCCGCAGGTCGGCAAGGAGCTGGCGCAGGATGGGGCCAAGGCGCTCGCGTTCGTCGTCATCGGCATCATGATCTACTTGGCGATCCGCTTCGAGTGGAAGTTCTCGGTCGCCGCGATCGTCGCCAACCTGCACGACGTCGTCATCATCCTGGGCTTTTTCGCCTTCTTCCAGTGGGAGTTCTCGCTCTCGGTGCTCGCCGCGGTGCTGGCCGTGCTCGGCTACTCGGTGAACGAGTCGGTCGTCATCTTCGACCGGATCCGCGAGTCGTTTCGCAGGTACCGCAAGATGACCACGCAGGAGACGATCGATCACGCCATCACGAGCACGATCAGTCGCACCATCATCACACACGGATCGACGCAGATGATGGTGCTCTCGATGCTCATCTTCGGCGGCCAGACGCTGCACTTCTTCGCGATCGCGCTGACGATCGGCATCCTCTTCGGCATCTACTCGTCGGTCTTCGTCGCGGCGGCGATCGCGATGTGGCTCGGCGTCAAGCGCGACGATCTCATTCGTGCCTCGGCCAGGGAGCACGATCCGGAGGACCCGAACGCCGGAGCGGTGGTGTAGAGTCGAATCAGGTTCCAGTCAGGACGGATCACACCCCACACCCATGCCCACCCCCGCCAACCCGACGGCACTGGCGCAGCAGGCGAGGCGGTCATATGTGGAGCGGCTGCTCGGGGGAATGCCGGCGGTCGTCCAGGCAGTCGATCAAGGCGCGAGAACACTCGCCGCTTCCGTAGCCGAGCCCGCGATCGCGATGAAGCGGCGCGAGCTCATCCCCATGCTCCAGGGTTCGTTTGCGTTGTGGCTGCATGGCATGACGACGCTGCTGCGCGCAACGCTGGCCACCGGTTCGGTGACGCAGACGCGTCTCGGCGAGCTGCCGGTGCAGTCGGCAGGCAATCGCCCGGGCGGCAAGCTGAGCCTCGTCGACGACGACACGATCGAGCACGAGATCCTCAGCTCGCGCCTGGCATTGGCGATGATGGATCGCGCCTCGTGGGAGTTCACCGACCTGCGCTCGCGCATGAACGTGCTCGAAGGCCGCGACGAGCTCGACACCAACGACATCCTGCGGCCGCACGTGCTGGCGCGCGTCGTCACCAATTCGTGGCTGACGGCGCCGCTCAGCTTCGACGCCTGGCGCTTGCTGCACACGGTGCTGCACGACGAGTTCTCGCATTTCGCCGAAGAGGCGTACCACGAGACCAATCGCTTCCTGCTGCAGCGTCACGTGCTGCCCGAGGTCGACCTGCGGCCTTTTATCCGCCGCTCGAACAGCGCTGGCGGGCCGACCCGGTCGGGCTCGATCGGTGGCTTCGGCACGCCGACCGGTACCGCCGCGAGCGGCGCGTCGGATTTCCAGTACTCGGTCATGAAGCCGGCCAGGGAGTCGCACGAGGTCGGCGAGGAAACGCGCCTGATGACGCGCGCCGCCGGCCTGGCGCGCAGCCCCGATCAGGCCGAGGCCGTGCTCGGTCGACTGAACCGGCTGATCAGCCGGCAGTTGCCCGACTTCGCCAACACCTCGCAATCGGCGCCGGCCGCGTCGCCGCGGCTCAGCGCCGCGATCTCCGCGGCGCAGGAAGGGGTGGTCCGCCGCCTTGCCACCGCTGCGGCGGCTGCGGCAAGCAGTGGTGCGCCGGCGGTCGGAACGCCGGCCTTGCTCGAGGAGCTGCACCAGCGCAAGCAGGCCCTGAAGGCCGCGGCGACGACGCCGGTCGAGCGCGCGACCATCGAGATCGTCGCATTGCTCTTTCAAAGCATCCTCATGGAAGACGCGATCCCGGCGACGGTGCGCGTCTGGTTCGCGCGGCTGCAGATGCCGGTGCTGCGAGTCGCCGTCTCCGAGCCCGATTTCTTCGCCACCGTCGAGCACCCGGCGCGGCGCCTCATCGACCGCATGGGCTCGTGCGTGATGGGCTTCGACTCGAGCAGCCGCGTCGTCGGCGACCTGCTCGAGAAGGAGATCAAGCGCGTCGTCCAGGTCGTCGAAGCGTATCCGGACACCGGGCGACGGGTCTTTCAGACCGTCCTCACCGAATTCGAGAAATTTCTCGAGCATTACTTTCGCAACGAGAACGAGGCGTCGAAGAAAGGCGTCTCGCTCGCAGCCCAGGTCGAGCAGCGCGAGACGATGGCGATCCAGTACACGATCGAGCTGCGCAAGATGCTCAACGACATGCCGGTGCAGGAAGGCGTGCGCGACTTTCTTTTCCATGTCTGGGCCGACGTGCTTGCCACGACCGCCGTCAAGGCCGGCAATCCCGACGCGATCAAGGACATGAAGCGCGTCGCCGCCGATCTGATCTGGTCGGCGAGTGCGAAGGTGTCGCGGGCCGAGCGCGCCGAAGTGATCCGCCGCCTGCCGCCGCTGCTCAAGACCCTGCGCGACGGCATGGACGAGGCCGGCATCCCGGTGCCGAAGCAGGACGAGCACATCCAGCGCCTCAACAACTCGCTTGCCGCAGCGTTCACGGCGAAGGCGGCGGCGATTTCGCACGAGCGCCTCGAAGAGCTGATGGCGCGGCTCGAGACGCTCGAGGAACTGCTGCCCGAGGCCGAGCAGGTCGACATCGACGAATCGCTGGTCATGGATCTCTCGGGCCACGAAAGCTCGGAGCTCGAGGTGGTCGGCGAAGGCGGCTCGATGCCGACGCCGGCGATGCTTTCGTGGGCGCGCGAGCTGCAGGTCGGCAGCTGGTACATGCTCGACTACCGTAACCGCAACGAGGCCGTCCAGCTCGCCTGGCAGGGCATGCGCCGCCAGCTCACGCTCTTCGTTTCGCCGCAGGGCCGAGGCGTCCTCTTCCAGCAGCATCGCCTCGCCGCCTTCCTGCAGGCCGGCCTGCTCGTCCCGGCGCAGGAAGAAGCGCTCACCGTGCGCGCGACGCGCAGCGCCATGGCCAAGCTCGACGGCGACCCGAGCCGTCTCCTGGCCTGAGCGAACGCGGACGCATGCGTCCGCGTTCGCAGCCAGCAAGTTGACGGTGCCCACCGGTGGGTCGAACGCCGCGTGATGAAACCGGACGCTCGCGTCCGGCTTCAGCTCAGTGGATGAGCCGGTCGGCCTCGTCGACGAAGAGCTCGTCGAGGATCAGCGCGTCGGGCTCTTCGCCCAGGCTCCAGAAAACCATGAGGACGATGATCTTCAGGTCTTCGAGATCGAGCGGGCCGCCCGCAATCGCGCTGGCCCGATCGATCACCATCTCGCGCATCGGCGGCGGCAGGACGCCGGCCGATTCGAGGAAAGTGATGAAGCCGATCGACTGCTCGCCGAGGTGCTCGAGCTCGGTCGCGGTGTAGACGCGGATGCTGTCCTGCTGCTGGTCGCCGACGCGGGCCTCGGCGGCCGCGGCAACGCCATCCAGCCAGCTGAGCGCGTCTTCGATTTCCTCGGATTCGAAGCCGACCGAAGTGAGCTTTCTGGTCAGCTGACCGTGCTCGGGGCAAGCATCGGGGCGCCAGTAGTTCTCGTAGAGATACACGAGCACGTCGAACATGAAATGACTATACCCGAGCAGTCCTTCCCGACACGGCGTTGCGGACGAACGGCAGGCGCTGTGGCGCCGCTGTTGCACCCCGCTCAGGCGCGTTCGATGCGTTGAAAGACCTGGCCCGGATGCCGCGCCACGCGGCCGGCCAGCTCGAGGTCGAGCAGGCGCGCGGCCAGCTCGACCGCGCCCATTCCCGTGCGTGCGACCAGCGCGTCGAGGCCGATCGGATCGAAGCCCAGGGCGNNAGCTTGGCGCCTTGCTTGATGAGGGCATGGCAACCGCGCGCCTGCGGTGAGTGGATCGAGCCCGGAATCGCGAAGACGTCGCGCCCGGCCTCGGCGGCCAGGCGCGCCGTGATGAGCGAGCCTGACTGCACGGCCGCCTCGACGACGAGCGTGCCGCGCGACAGGCCGGCGATGATGCGGTTGCGGATCGGAAAGTTCTGCGCCAGCGCCGGCGTGCCGATCGCGAATTCGCTGACGATGAGGCCGGCCTCGGCGATGCGATGGGCGAGCGCCCGATGCCGGGCCGGATAGATACGGTCGAGCCCGGTGCCGACCACGGCGATCGTGCCGCCCCCGCCCTCGAGCGCGCCCTCGTGCGCCGCCCCGTCGATGCCCAGGGCAAGGCCCGAGACGATCGCGAAGCCGGCCCGGCTCAGATGCGCGGCAAAGGCCCGGGCGTTCTCCAGCCCCTGCGCCGTCGGATTGCGGCTGCCGACGATGGCAATCGATGCGGCGTTCAGCAGATCCACCCGCCCTTTGGCATAGAGAACGAGCGGCGGATCGGCGGTCTGCAGAAGCGCCTGGGGAAAGCGCGGGTCGCCGAGCACGATCACGTCACGGTTTTCGCTGCCCGCGTCGTCGAGCCAGGCCAGCGTCGACGCGAGCAGGGCGGCGAATCCCGGTGGCTCGGCCCCGAGTGCTGCCGCGACCTGTGGCCCGACGACAGCCCGGCGCGCTTCGCCGGACGCGCCGATCGCGGCTTGCGGCGAGCCGAATTCACCGAGCAGGCGCCGCACCGATTCGCGGCCGACGCCGGGCGTCTCGACGAGACGCAGCCATGCGGCGAGTTCGTCGCGGTCGATCATGGATGGGCCAAGCCGCGAGTGCGGCTGCGATCCGGCCGCGCCAACAGGCCCTAGGGCTGGGTGAAGCGGTCGCCGGCGGCGACCGGCTCCTTCACCGAGAGTATCAGCGCGTACGACATGTGCTCGAAGACGCGGAAGACGAAAAGCAGGCCATGCCGTTCGTCGGGCAGCTTGATCTTCGGCCGGCTCTTGTCGGTTTCGTCGACGACGATCCTGCCGTCGCGATAGAGCGCCAGCACATGGCCGCGCTCGATGCCGTCGTCGGCGCCCTTGTTGATCGCGACGATCTGGTTCTGGCCCGCCGTGAGCGCGTCGCCGTAGATCGAGACGATCTGCCCGGCGATCGGCCCGGCCGGCGGGTGCGGTGCGTAGTTCGTGTACTCGCGCGTCGGCACCGGAGCGAGACGGTCGCCGACGCCGGCTTCCTGGCGGATGCTGGTGATGGTGAAAGTCGCGGGGATGATCTCGACCTTGCCATCGGGGCCGGTGCGCGTCTGGCCCTGCACGGCATATTCGGACGAGCCGACATAGGTGGCTTCGTAGCCGAGGATCTTCTTCGTCGTCGGGTCAAGCAAGGGCTTCGGTTCACGGAAGATGCGGTACTCGCGATCCTGGCCGAGATCGCCGCGCACGTAGGCGGTGTCGCCGCGCGAGAGCAGCACGCGGCCTTCCTGGGTGGCGACGATGCGCGGCGCGTCGGCGAGCTGATTGGTCTCGAAGATCACCGCTTCGTTGAGGAAGGGTTCGATGAGATTGAAGGGGATCGAAGAGATGCCTTCGAGGGCCACGTCCTTCGAGCGCACGCGCGGCGAAAGCTTTCCCTCGCCCGTAGCCGTGCCCCTGACCATCTGGCCCAGGCGCAGGCGGGCCCGGCCGTTCGATTTGTCGAGAAAGAGAACCTGGCCCGGGAAGATGAGGTGAGGATTTCGCACCTCCTCCAGATTCATGCCCCACAGCTCGGGCCAGCGCCACGGGCTCTTGAGGTACATCTTGGAAATGTCCCAGAGCGTGTCGTGCCGCTTGACGGTGTAGACGTCCGGAGCGTTGGCGTTGATCTCGCTCAGCGGCACGCCGGCATCTGCGGTTCGCTGCGCCGTCGCCCGCTGCTCGGGGGTGATCGGGAAATTGGGCGTTGCCGCCGTCGCCGTAGCTGCGACGCCGATCACCGCCAGGCCGAGCGCGAGGCCCACGGCGGAGCAGCTGCGAGGTGCGGGCGGAGCGGGAAGCGATCGACGGCTCATGAAGGCGGGTCTCGTTGCGCGCGGGCAAATGGCCCGCGGGGTTCTCGGCAGCTCGGTGGCCCGGAGCGACTTGCGCGTCCGGGGTTACTTCGCCCCGCCTCGCCGCAGTCACCGCGGTTCGGCGAAAATCTTCACTCTGTTTGGCAGATTCTGCCCATAAAGCCTTGATATCGCAACGAAAGTCACCCTCTGAGGACGGCGCGCGTGAGACCTTTCACACCGCGTTACGTTGCGCGTCGTCCACATCGGCCGGCGGCTGAATCGATTCGTCACAAATGGGCCGTCTCGACATCCTGCGCTATCCCGATCCGCGACTGCACACCGTCGCCAGGCCGGTGGCCGAGATCGACGAGCGGATCCGCCGCCTCGTCGACGACCTGCTCGAGACCATGTACGAGGCCGAAGGCGTCGGCCTGGCCGCGACGCAGGTCGACGTGCACGAGCGCGTCATCGTCATCGACGTGTCCGACGCGCACGATGGTGCGGTCGTTCTCATCAATCCCGTGCTCGTCGAGACGAGCGAGGAGATGACGCTCGGCGACGAAGGCTGTCTCTCGGTGCCCGAGATCTACGACAAGGTGCTGCGCCACGCGCGAGTTCGCGTCCGCGCCGCGGACCGCTCGGGACAGACGCGGGAATTCGAGGCCGAGGGCCTGCTCTCGGTCGCCGTCCAGCACGAGATGGATCATCTGCTGGGCAAGGTGTTCGTCGAGTACCTGAGCCCGCTCAAGCGCTCGCGCATCCGCAAGCGCATGCTCAAGAAGACGCGCGACGAGGTCCGCGCCTGAGATGCGACTGGCGTTCGCGGGCACGCCGGAATTCGCGCGGGTCGCGCTCGATCGGCTCGCCGCCGCCGGATTCGAAGTGGCGCTCGTCCTGACGCAGCCTGACCGGCCCGCCGGGCGCGGCATGAAGACGTTGCCTTCGCCGGTCAAGACTTTCGCGCTCGATCGCGGCATCGCGCTCATGCAACCGCGCGGGCTTCGTCTCGACGGCCGCTTCGCCGTAGACGCCGCCGCGGTACGCGCCGCCCTGATCGCCGTGGCGCCGGAGGCGATCGTCGTCGCCGC
>PLZH01000065.1 GCA_003152055.1 Burkholderiales bacterium | reverse complement strand
TCTTGCCTCGAAATGACTTCAATCGGTCACACGGGCCGACTAAATTTGTAAGTTGATCTCACATTCCTCAAAACCTCGTCTGCAACGACTGGATCCATCCATGCGGCTTTCCGTCGTCTTTTTCGGTGTGTGCCTTGGTTTGTCCGATCTCGCGGGCTGCGGCAGCTTCGATACGACGCAGGTCGCCGCTGCGCGCCAGCGCACCATCATCACGGTCTGGGACGGCCTGCGCCCTGATGCGGTCAACCCTGTCGACACGCCCAACCTCTACGCGCTAGGCCAGCAAGGCGTGCAGTTCGTCGACAACCACGCGACGTATCCGACCTTCACGATGATGAACGGCTCGTCGTTCGCCACGGGCTCGTTCCCGAAGACCTCGGGCTTCTACGGCAACACGTTCTAGACGCCACCGCAAGCTGGCAGGGCGCAGCCGGTCCCTGTCGGCAAATCAGCGGGCGGCGGCGATCAAAGCTACGCCGACCCGATCTTCACCGAGGACTATGCGGTGCTGGCCACCCTCAATGACTACTACGGGGGCCAGCTGTTGCTCGTGAAGTCGCTCTTCAAGATGGCACAGGATGCCGGCCTGACGACGCTGGCGCTGGGCAAGTCGGGCGTCGCTTACATCCAGGATCTGAACCGCGGTGGCCTATTCGTCGACGAGAACGCGGTGCTGCCGCAGTCGCTCGCTGCCGAGTTGCAGGCTGCCCACTTCGCACTGCCGCTGAATACGACCTTCGCCTACCCGGCTGGCGCGATCACGCTTTCCCCGGACAACGGCAACCCTACCGGGCGCGCCGGCCCACTTACCTTCGCGCTGCCCAATGGCCTGCATGCTCCCGACGCCACCGACCGTACGCAAGGCGCGGCGGAAGACGCGGCAAACAAGTACATGATGGGCCTCTTCACGCAGTACATCCTGCCGAAGAAGCTGCCCGACCTGTCGCTCATCTGGTTTCGCACGCCGGACAATACCGAGCACGCCTATGGCCCGGGCTCGTTCAACTACCGCAAGGCACTTGCTTCGCAGGATGCGCGGCTCGGCGAGCTGCAGGCAGCCTTGAAGGCCAGCGCGCTCGACGCCACGACCAACGTCATCGTCGTCTCCGATCACGGGCACAACAACGTCTCCGGCCCCACGCGCCTGTTTCCGCTGCGCGCCATCACGCCGAGCACGACCGTAACCGGCAGCACGACCAACGCCTCCCTCGGCCTGCCCGACCCGGTCAACGGCTTCTCGGTCTCGGGCGACGTGCGCTCGGCCGACCTGCTGACCTACGCCGGCTTCAAGGCCTATGACGGCAGCGGCTGCGCGACCTCGGCGATGGCCGGCATCAAGGCCAACGGCTCGGCGGTCTATCCGGTCGGCGTCGACATCGCAGGCACCCTCTGCGGCTCGGCCAACACCAGGTACCAGGCCGTCAGTGCGACACTGGCGACGCCCGTCGCCAGCTTCAAGGTGCCGGCGACGCTGCCCTCTCACGGGATCGTGATCTCGGCCAACGGTGGCTCGGATTACCTCTACGTTCCCGACCACGACGCGGTAACGGTCGCCGGGCTCGTCCGGTTTCTGCAAGGCCGCGAGGAGTTTGGCGCCGTCTTCGTCGACAGCCGCTATGGTCCCTTGCCTGGAACACTGCCAATGTCGTTGGTCCACCTCGAGAACGGCGTGCGCCAGGGCAACGGTCAGCCCGACGTGGTCGTGACCTTCAGCTGGGATGCGCAGCAGCTCGTCAGCGGCGTGCCCGGCATCGAGTTCGAAAGTTTCGCCGGCAACCGCGGCATGCACGGCAGCTTCAGCCCTGTCGACGTGCACAACGCACTGCTCGCGGCGGGGCCATCGTTCAAGACGAACATGACCATCAGCAACCCGACCGGCAACGTTGACGTCGCGCCGACCGTCGCGCGGCTGTTCGGCCTGTCGATGCCGGCGGCCGATGGCCGTGTGCTGAACGAAGCGCTCGTCAAGCCCGCGAGCTCGTCACAGGCTTCGTTCAAGACCAGTGTCGTCAACCCGACGACTGCGGCGCGCGGGCTGAGCTTCAAGTCACCGGTCGATCCGACGGGCGCCACCGCGGATACCGCGCTTACCACGGGCAGCTATTCCATCAACCTGGTTGTCAAGGACCTGACCGTCGACGGCAAGACCTATCGTTACTTCGATTACGCGCAGGCGGTTCGCGATTGATGGACGCTCGATCTCTTGCTGCGCAGTCGATCGCCGTCGCTCTCGCCTTGTCGGCGCAGTCCGCCTGCGCCGGTGCTTTGCTCGACTTCGACCGAACGTTCAACGACAGCCGCGAGCCGGCCCGTTCGCACTACGTCGCGACCTACCGGCTGGCCGACGGCGAGCACCGCGTGGAGGTCTGGCGCGATCGGAACCTGCGTCTGAAGCGACACACCGACGAAGCGATCGAAACGTACGTCGACAGGCCTTTGGGAAAGACCGAATGGTCGATGGTGGTGCTCGACCTGAAGCGGCGGATCCGCACCGACATTGACCGGACCAACCTCTATCGCATCGGCCACTTCATCGATTGGTTCAGCCTTTCGCACTCGCTGTCACGCCCGACCGGCCCGTACGAGCTCGCGATCCTGCCGCAGAACGCACAGCCGCCCGTCGCTCCGATCGGCGCCTGCCGCTGGTACCTCCTTACGCAGGGTTCGCGGACGAACAAGATCTGCTGGAGCGCAGCGCAAGGCGCTGCGTTCGTCATCACGGATGGCAACGACGCTGTCCGGTGGATGCTCAGCGCGATCGATTCGCACGCCCTGCCGGCGGCGACGTTCGCCATCGACGACCGCGACTTCGTGCGCAACAACGCCAACGAGGACATCGAAGCCGATTGAGGCGCGTCGTGCGAAGCGCCGATGCGCGCACGCGCATCTGGTGGTCTGTTTTGCGTGGACACGTGTGTTCGCTTGGCGCCAGTGCAGCCATCTGGCTTACCAGTCAACGCGGGATCCGGGACGATCAGGCACGCGCAGGGCCGACAAGATCCGGCAATGACTGGGCTGGAAGACCGGCCTCCTGAACGGGCATGGTTCCGTATGGAAGGGCATGAGATGAATCGCTTGGACTTCCGGGGCCGCATGACGTTCATCCTCGCCGGGTTGGTCGCCGCTGGCAACATGGGGACGAGTGCCCAGTCGGTCACCGAGTGTTGGCGCCGACGCCGGATTGAGCCATTTTCGGGGTGATGTGCCGACATTCCTGTGAGCCACTCGAACCAAGCGGGAAGCCGTGCTAGTGCAAGCGCTTTAGTCTCTACCGGTGGCTCACCGAAACGCCGGCGGGGTGGCTCAATCTCAGGCCGGCGCCAACACACAGAAGCGCTTGACACTCCGACAAGGTGTGATCACACTGAGTGATCATGACGCGGGACTTGCAATTCCGCACGCGTTCGCAGTGGGTCTTTTCGGGCAAGTCGGATTCAACTTTTTTACGGGCATTCATCCATGTCAGCCATTCGCACAGCCGCCAGATGGGTCTCCTCAGTCGTGTTCGGCGTCGCCGTGCTGGTCGCGACGAGCGGGACGGCTTTTTCGCAGGAACAGGTCAACGTTCGCTTCAGCTGGAAGCTGAAGGGCGAGTACGCGCCGATGTTCGTCGCCCAGGAGATGGGCTACTACGCGCGTGAAGGTTTGACCGTTCGCCTCGGTGAAGGCGCAGGCGCGCCCGCCGCTCTCGGCGCGCTGGTGCAAGGGCAGGAAGACGCGGTGCTGTTGCCCGGCATCTTCGCGCTGACGGCCATCAGCAAGGGCGTGCCGATCAAGCTGATCGCGCTCTATCACCCGAAGACGCCGGTCGCGCTCATTTCATGGCCGGAGAACCCCGTTCGTACGCCGAAGGATCTGGAAGGCAAGTTGATCGCCACGGCCATCGGAGAGACGGGGACGACCTACCTCGATTCGTTCTGCAAGGCCAACGGCGTCGATTGCGCCAAGGTCAGGCGGGTGCAGGTCGACGCCCAGTCGCGTGTGCCCCTGTTCGTGCAGCGCAAGGTCGATGTCGTCAGCGTCTATCAGACGAACGACCTGCCCGTTCTCGAAGAAAAGCAGGGCGGCAAGTTCATCGTCCTGGAGATGGACAAGAACGGTCTCGCGATTCCGGGCATGGCGCTGGTGAGCAGCGATGCCGCGATCGCGAAGAAGCCCGAGACTCTGCGCAGGCTGCTGAAGGCCGTCGGCGAGGGCGTCGTCGCGATGAAGAAGGATCCGTCCGAAGCGGCCAACATGATGATGAAGAACTGGTCCGGCCACCCGAGCGCGGCCTCAGTCACGGCTCAGGTGAAGGCGACGGCCGAAGCGATCCCCGCTACCCCGGGCCACCCGGTCGGCTGGATCGACGAGAAGGTCATCGCCGATGCCTTGGCGATGCTCAAGTCGACGGGTGAGATCGAGGCGCCGAAGCCGACAGCGGCGTACTTCACGAACAGCCTGCTCGGCGGCAAGTGATCTGAGCGCGAATCGCGCGGCGGGGAGGCGGCGCAGATCGCGACTGTCGAACGGGAGCAGCGCAGCAACCGACGCTTGACGCCGGGCGATTGCCGGTTCAACGCGCTTGCGACTCGCGCGCTTCCCGGATCAGCCTGGAGATGTTGTCGGGCGACAAAGGGAGCGAAACCACCTTGACGCCGAATGACCGCAGCGCGTCGGCGACCGCATTGCCGATCGCGGCGCCAACCCCTTCGATGCCGCCTTCGCCGACGCCCTTGGCGCCGAGCGGATTGAGCTTGGAGGGCGCCATGTTCAGGCTGTAGGCCTCGACGTTCGGGAAATCAGTGCTCGTGGGCAGGAGATAGTCGGCGAAGCTGCCGCACAGCATCTGGCCGTATTCGTTGTAGACGAACTCCTCGAGCAAGGCGCCCCCCAGCCCCTGCACCGAGGCTCCGATCACCTGCCCGTGAACGATCAGCGGGTTGATGACGTTGCCGCAGTCCCCCACGGTGACGAGGCGGACCACGTCGAGCGTGGAGGTCTGCGCATCGATGGTGACGTGGACGATTTGCGTGCCGTACTCGAAGGTCGGTATCGTCTGCGCGAAGTGCGCTTCGGCTTGCAGAAGTTGCAGCGCCGCGTCCTCGCCGCGATCCCTTTCGTCGCACAGCGTCGCGACGGACACGATGGTTTCTCCGCTTTGCCAACTCGTCACGGCGCCGGCCGCGTAGGCCAGCCCCTCGGGCGCGAGGCCGCTGCGCCGCGACGCTTCAACGAGCAGCTGCGCGACGAACGCTTCGCCGACGCGCTTGACAGCGCTGCCTCCCATCACCAGGCCGCGTCCGTGGTACGTGCCGAAGCCCCGCGCCACCGCGGTCGTGGAGCCGTGAATCACCTGGATCGCCGCAGCGGGCAGGCCGATCTCATCGGCTAGGATCTGCGCGAACGATGTCTCATGCCCTTGACCACTACTCGACACGCCCGTGAAGAGCTGAACGTCGCCGGGAGACCGGACCCGCAGCCTCGCGTACTCGGCTGGCCCTGCACCGCTGCTGTCGACGAAACACGCCATGCCGATGCCGTGCCATTTGCCGTCGACGAGCTTGCCGCGTAGGGGGGCGAGGCCGGCATAGTCGATCCTTTCCAGAGCATGCCGGCAGACGAAGGGGTAGTCACCGCTGTCGTACTCGCTCGGCCCTTCGTAGGGCACGAGCGAGCCCATCTTGTACGGCATCTGATCGGGGCGAATCAGGTTGCGCAAGCGAACGGCTGCCTGGTCGAGGCCGAGGTCGGCGGCCATCATGTCGATCAGCCGCTCGCGAAAGAAATTCGCCTCGTAGCGCCCGGGGCCGCGGAAGGTTCCCGATGGCGTCTTGTGCGTCAGCACCGCGTTCACGTCGCACTTGTAGTTGGCGATGTCGTAGGGGCCGGGCAGGAACGCGCCAGCCTTGGCCGGCACGATGCCGCCGGTCGTGCGCGCGTACGCGCCCATGTCGGCGAAGATCGTTCCGCGCAAGGCGAGGATGGTGCCGTTGCGGTCGGCGGCGATTTCGAGCTCGCACTCCATCTCGCGTGAGTGATTCATCGCGATCAGGTTCTCGCGCCTGTCCTCGATCCACTTAACGGCGCGACCGGTCAGCTTCGCGAGCAACGGAACCAGCAAGTCTTCGGAGTAGAACTCGCCGCGCGCGCCGAAGCTGCCGCCCACGTCGAGCTCGATCAGGTCGACCTGGCTCTCTTCGAGATGCAGCATCTGCGCGAGCAGGCGCCGGTTGTGGAAGGGCACCTTGGTCGCGCCCCAGACCTGCAGCCGGCCGGTGGCGGCGTCCCATTGCGCGACCAGACCGCGCGTCTCGAGCGGAACCGACGAGTGCCGATGACAGCGGAAGCGTTCCTTGCGGATATAGCCGGCCTTCGCGAACGCGCCGTCGGCGTCGCCACGCTGGACGACGTAGTGGGCCGGCACGTTCGTGCCTGGCCTGGCATGGACGAGCACGTCGTCGCACAGCGCCGCCGCGAGGGTGACGACCGCGTCCTGCGAATCGATGTCCGCGAAAACGATATCGGCGCCGTCTTCGGCTATGTACGCATCCGTCGCCAGCACGACCGCGAGCGGCTCGCCGACGTAGCGGACGCGATCTGTCGCCAAGGGATGCTGAAGACATTGTTCGAGGCCGGTCAGCGTCCCGGCACGCACCGGGATCGCGGCAGCGAATTCGGCGATGTCGGCAGACGTGAAGACGCCCAGCACACCGGGCACCGCGAGCGCAGCGCGGGTGTCGATCGAGACGATCCGCCCATGTGCGACCGCGCTGCGCACGATCACAGCGTGGCACATATTCGGCAACACGAAGTCGCCGACGAAGCATCCATCGCCGCGGAGAAAGCGCTCATCTTCGTGTCGCTCGCGAGCGCCGCCGACTTCAGGGCGGACTGGTTTCACGGCGGACTTTCGCCAGCCGGCAGCGATGCGGCGGCGGCCCCGATGCGAGCAGCCTCTTCGATCGCATCGACTATCGGGATGTAGCCGGTGCAGCGGCACAGGTTTCCGGAGATCGTGTCCTGGATCTGCTCACGCGACGGATGGGCATTTTCCTGCAGCAGGGCGTGGGCCGTGACGATGAGGCCGGGCGTGCAGAAGCCGCACTGCAGCGCGTGGTTCGCCCTGAAGCACTGCTGAAGGACGGACAGCCCAGTCGCAGGCGAGAGGCCCTCGACAGTCGTGACACGGTGGCCGTTCAGCTGCGCCGCGAGCAGGAGACAGGCGCGCGCGGACCGGCCGTCGAGCAGCACCGTGCAGGCGCCGCAAATTCCGTGCTCGCAGCCGAGGTGGGTACCGGTGAGCCTCAATTCCCTGCGCAGGAAATCTGCAAGCGTCAGCCGCGGCTCGACGACGGCCGTGACCTGCAGATCATTGACGACGAACGAGAGCGCGATCTTCTCAGCCATAGCGAGACGTGCCGTTTGCGGTGAGGGCCTGGTCGAGCGCGCGAGTGGTCAGGGCTTCGACCAGCTCGCTGCGATATTCCGCGCTGGCGTGGTGATCGGCGCGGCAAGCAAGGGCGGCGCGCGCGCGGTGCGCGGCCTCCTGCACCTCGCTCTCGCCCGGCACGCGCCCCGTCAGTGCCGCGGCCGCGTCGAGCAGCAGCACCGGCCGGTCCGTAACGCCGAACGCGACGATGCGTGCGCCGGTGCACACGTTGTGCGCATCGGTGTCGACTAGGCAAGCGACTCCGGCGATCGCGAAGTCGCCGCGACGGCGCGCCACTTCCTGGAAGCCCCATCGGCGCTCCTGCGGCCACGCCGGGAAGACGACCTGGACCAGCAGCTCGGCGGGGCCGAGCGCGGTGGCAAAGAGGCCGAGCGAGAAGCTCTCTGCCCTCACGCGCCGCGTGCCGTTTCTGTTTTGCAGAACCATCTCGGCATCGCAAGCCAGGCACAGGGCCGGCCATTCGGCGGAAGGGTCGGCGTGACAGAGGCTGCCGCCCAGGGTGCCGCGATTGCGGATCGCCACATGCGCTACCGAGGCCATCGCATGGTGAATGATCGGCAAGCGCTGCTCGATCATCGCGCTGGTCTCGAAGAAACGATGGCGTGTCATGGCACCGGCAACCACGCTGCCGTCGGCGGCGACCTCCATACCCGCCAGAGCATCGATCGTGTTCAGATCGACCAAGACGGCCGGCGCAGCGAGCCGAAAATTGAGGGCCGGCATGAGGCTTTGTCCGCCCGCGAGCGGCCGGGCGCCTTCGCCGTGCTGTTCCAGCAGCGCAAGCGCCTCGTCGATGCTTGCCGCAGCGATGTAGTCGAAAACAGGAGGTTTCAAGAGTTTCCAGTGCTGGCATTGAGCCGCGTGGCGCGCTGACTCAGTCGTCCATGTCTTGCTGCAGGTGGCGCTCGAAGCGTTCGAGCAGGGCGTGCATTGCTTGCCGTGTCGCCGCGAATTCGCTGGACGCAACGCGCACGGCCATGTCGCGGTCGTAGTCGTCGCGCGTGGCGAAGACGCATTCCCAGCGCAGGTCGGGACCGGCGCCTTCGAGCTTGCGAAAGATCCGACCGGGCGGCAAGCCAAGGCGGGTGCGCAGGGCGGTTGCCTGCCTGCGCTGGTCGAGCACGGCGTCGGCCTGACCGTCGCGGGCGTAGTAGCTGGTGATCTCGATGATCATGTTGCGGCCCCCGTTTTTCGCGCTGTTCGCCTTGTGCAGCAAGGTCCGGGATGCGCCGGACGGCGAGCGTCCTTTCGATCCCTTCCGCTTGACATCGATCCCATTTGATCACAAACTGTGATCACGTACCAGTGGCTTGAAAGCTGGCAGACACGGGATGCGTTCTTCGAGCCGAGGAGACAGGCCATGCCAACGATCAAATCCATCGAGACCTTGCTCGTTCAGCTGCCGACGCGGCGCGAACACAAGTGGACGGGCCTGACCGAAACCATCGGCCGCTACCTGCTCACCCGCATCACCGACAGTGACGGTCGGGTCGGTTGGGGCGAGGCGCCGGCACTGAAGGATTGGGGTGGCGAGTTCGGGCGCTACTTCGGCGAATCGACCCTTATCGCAAAGACCGTCATCGAGAACTACCTGGCGCCTGCGCTGATCGGCGTCGAGCTCGGCAACTTCGTCGAGATGCACGCTCGCATGGACGCCGTCGTCAAGGGCTACCCGTATGCGAAGGCCTCGCTCGATTTCGCCGCGTACGACGTGACCGGCCGGTGGCTCGGCCTGCCCGTGCACATGCTGCTCGGAGGCAGGGCGCGCTCGCGCGTTCCTGTCACCCATTCGATCGGCCTCATTGCGATCGCCGATGCGGAAAAGGAGGTCGCCCAGGTTGCTGCCGAGGGGATCAGGACGATCAAGATCAAGATCGGCGTCGACGCCAAGCGTGACATCGAGATGGTCCGAGCCATCCGGGCGGCCGTGGGTGAGGACGTCGAGCTCTGCGTCGATGCCAACGAGGGCTACCGCACGCCGGGCGAGGCCATCACGACGGTGCGCGCGATGGAGAAGTACCGGCTGAAGTACGTCGAGCAGCCGGTGATGGGCATCGAGCGCATTGCCGAAGTGGCGCGTGCGATCGACTCGCCCGTGATGGCCGACGAGTCGGCGTGGAACGCCCACGACGTGATCCAGATCAGCGAGCGGCGGGCCGCGCAGATCGTCTCGATCTACACGACCAAGCCCGGGGGCCTCTACAAGGCGATGGAGGTCGCCGCGGTCTGCCGCGCCGCCGGAATCATCTGCAATGTCAACGGCTCGGTGGAGACGGGCGTCGGCAATCTCGCCAATATCCACCTCGCTGCGGCGGCGCCCGCGGCGACGCTGTCATGCGTCGTTCCGGTGTCGACGCCGGCCGAGTGGCAGACCGGGCAGGTGGGCGGCATCTACTACCGCGACGACCTCATCGCAGCGCCGATGAAGCTCGTCGACGGTGCCATTGAGGTACCGACCGGGCCCGGCATGGGGATCGATGTCGACCTCGCCAAGATCGAAAAATATCAGGTCCGCGACTGAGCGTTTCGCCGCGAAATCCAGGAAAGGATGCAGATGCGTAAAGCAATCATCGACCGGCAGGTGAAGGCGCTCGCCGCGCACGGGCTCGACGCGATGGTGTCGTGCTCGCCCGAGAATTTCGCCTACGCGGCTGGCTTCGTTGTCCCTTCGCAGCCACTCATTCGGCACCGGCACGCGATGGTGATCGTCACCGCCAACGCCCGGACCGAGCTCTTTGCCGTCGACATGGAGGCGAGCACCGTGAAGCGGCGCGCGCCGGAGATCCCGACGCGCATCTGGGCCGAATTCACCGACGACGCCATGCTCGTGCTGGCCGACCAGCTCAAGGATCTCGGCCTCGCGAAGGGGCGCATCGGCATGGAGATGGACTATTTGCCGGCGGGCGATCTCCTGCGCCTGCAGGCGGCACTGCCGCAGGCGTGCTTCGAGCCTTGCGAACACATCCTCGCGCGGCTGCGGCAGATCAAGACAGCCGAGGAAATTGTGCTGCTGCGCCGACTGTCGCGCATTGCCGACCAGGCGATCACCGACGCGCTGGCCGCAGTGAAGGCGGGGGATTCCGAAATGGACATCGCCGGCCACCTCACACGCAATGTCTACGCGCTGGGCGCCGAGCACTTCAAGCTCATGATCATCGCCACCGGCGAGCGCAGCTCACTGCCCAACGTCGGCCCGAGCGAACGCAGGCTGCAGGCGCGCGATGTCTGTCGCGTCGAGATCTTCTCCGTTATCGACGGCTACCAGGCCGGCGTCTGCCGGACGGCAGTCGTGCATGAGGCGCCACCGAAGGCCGAAGAGATCTGGGCTCACCTGGTTGACTGCAAGTACCAGATCATGGAAATGGTCAAGCCCGGCGCGAGCTGTCGCGCCATCTACGACGCTTTCATCGCGAAGCTGTCGCAGATGAAGTTGCCGCCGATTTCCTTCGTCGGGCACGGCATCGGCCTGCATCTGCACGAGGACCCGTACCTCGGCAAGACGCCGATCCTCGGCCGCCCGGGCAGCGATGCCGTGATCGAGGAGGGCATGGTGCTCGGCTTCGAGCCGCTGTGCTACGAAACCGGCCATGGCTTCGGCATGCAGAACAAGGACATGCTGCTCGTCGCCGGCAGCGGCTCGGAGCTGCTCTCCGACTACGCCAATACCGACAAGCTGCTTGTCGTCGAGAGCTGAGGCACGCTCCGCGACCCGTCTTCCGCTCACCCCATCAGCGACCCGCTTCATCACTCCCATGCGTACGCTTATCGAGCATCTCGAATTCGCTCTTCTCGTCGACGCCGGCGATACCGTCCTGCGCGACGCGAGCATCGTCATCGACAACGACCGCATTGCCGATATCGGGCCGGCCGCCGCCGTGGCCGGGCGCGAGGCCGGCACCCGCTTCGACAAGGTGATCGACGGGCGCATGACCGGCATCTGCCCGGGCTTCGTCGACAGCCACGTGCACCTCTCCGAGACGCTGTCGCGCGCCGTCTTTCCCGACAACCTCAACACGCGGGCCTGGGTCTTCCACTGGGCCAAACCGTTCTACGCGCACATCACCGAAGAGGACGAATACTGGGGTGCGCTGCTCGGCATCACCGAGATGCTGCGCAACGGCACGACCTGCTTCATCGACATGGGCTCGCAGTTCGACCCCGGCATCACCGTGCGAGCGATGGAAAAGACCGGCATCCGCGGCATCACCGGGCGGCATGCCGCCGATAACCCGCCGCCGGAGCTGCCGCGCGGCTGGACCGAGGAGATGGCCCGGCATCACTTCTTCCCAAATGCGCAGGCCGCGCTGAAGGAACTCGAGGTCTGCGTTCGCAAGTACGACGGCGCCCTCGACGGGCGGGTACGTTGCTGGGTGAACATCGAAGGCAAGGAGCCGTGCACGTTGGAGCTGCACGTCGGCGCGCAGAAGCTCGCCGAGCGGCTCGGCGTCGGCACCACGTATCACCTGGCGACGTCGATCGAGGAAGCGCGGGTCTGCGAAGCCAAGTACGGTTGCTGGCCGATCACGCGCATCGACCGTGCCGGCGGCATCGGCAGCAATCTGGTGATCGCGCACGGCGCAGCGGTCAGCGACGATGAAGTGAAGCTGCTCGCCGAGCGGGGCGCCAAGGTCGCCTTTTGCCCCTGCTCGTCGTTCAAGCTGGGCAAGGGCGCGACGGCCATCGGCAAGTACCCGGAAATGGTCGCCGCGGGCGTGACCGTGGGGCTGGGCACCGACGGCGTTTCCGCGGCGGGCAATATGAACCTGATGCGGCAGATGCTGCTCGTCGCCGGCATGTTCAAGGACGCGCGCATGAAGCCCGACGTCTTTACCGCCCGCCAGGCCCTGCGCGCCGCGACGATCGAGGGCGCCAGGGCGGCCCTGTGGGACCACGACATTGGCTCACTCGAGATCGGCAAGAAGGCCGACTTCATCCTCTTCGACCTCGATCACATCGAGTGGACGCCGTTCCACGACCCGCTGCAGGCGCTCGTCTTCTCCGCGTCGACGGCTTCCATCTCGCAGACCTGGGTCGACGGCAAAGCGCTGTACAGCGACGGCAAGGTGCACGGTGTTGACGAGAAGGCGCTGCACATCAAGGCCCGGCAGCTGGCTGCCGCCGCGGTCGAGCGGGCCGGCCTTCACGACGAAGAGGTCGAGACGACCACCACCCTTTACGACAGCGGGAACTGATGCGGCCCGGGCCGGCACCGGTGTCGATTCCGTGAGTGATCCGGGTCTCCCGATCGCACGTACGCCCATGTCCGGCGGCGGCGCCCTGCGCAACTTCAGTGGCGTGGCTCTGGGCGACCGGCCGGGCTCCTTCGACATCGAGTTGCGCGGCGAGAAGATCGCGAGCATCACGCCTTCGGCGGGCGACGCGCCGGCCGAATGGCTGGTGCTGCCTGCGTTTGTCAATTTCCACACGCACGCCAATCGTTCCTTCGCGGCTCCGTCGCGCCGCCCGGTGTCACTCGCCGACGCGGTGGCGGCCTCGAAGTTCGAGCGTGCCGCGGCCAGCGTCGACGACGTTTGCGCGCGTGCGGGCCGCCTCTTGCAACGCGCCGTGGCCCATGGAACCGCGCTGATCCGCACGCATACCGATGTCGATGCGGCCACCGGCATGCGCGACATCGAAGGCGTCCTCGGCGCGGCTGCCGGCGTCGCCGATGCGATCGACGTGGAGATCGTCGCGTTCGCCAATGCGGCAGCGGACCCGGCCCGCGTCGAGACGCGCGAGCTGCTCGCCGAAGCGCTGCGCAAGGGCGCCACGCTGCTCGGCGCCGTGCCGGCGATGTACGAGCGCCCGCTGGCGTCGGCCGAGGCCTTGCTCGACCTCGCCGCCGACCTTGGCGTGCAGGTTGATGTTCATCTCGATGAACATCTCGACGCCGCTGCGATCGTGCTCGAACAGGTCGTCGACGCGAGCATGGAGCGCGGCCTCGAGGGTCGCGTCGCGATCAGCCATGGCTGCGTTCTCTCGGTGCTGCAGGACGCCGCCGTCGCCCGTATCCTCGACAAGATGGCGGCTGCGCGCATCAAGCTCGTCGTCCAACCGGCCTTGAATCTCTACCTTCAGGATCGCGGCGATCGATCGCCCCGGCGGCGCGGGCTGGCGCCCGTGCAGGAGGCCTTGCGTGCCGGCGTCGAGGTGCGCTTCGGCTCCGACAACGTGCGCGACTGGTTCTTTCCCTGGGGCGACGCCGATCCGCTCGACGAGGCTTATGTCGGCGCGCTCGCGGCCCACATCGACGCACCCGAACCCTTGCTGGCGGCCGTCTGTGGCGGCCGCAGCGGCTTGCGCGCCGGTGAGCGGGCCGACCTGGTCCTGATCCCGGCCCGATCGTTCGATGATGCGCTCGCGCGTCGCCCGGGCGGCCGTCTCCTTGTGCGACGCGGCCGGCTCGTGCCGCCTCGGCCGCGCTGACCGGCCCTGGGATTCAGGCCAGGCTCGGTGCCGTCAGCGAGCGCAGCGAGGCTTCGATCGCGGCCTGCGTCAGATCGCGTGCGATGAAGACAATCCAGCCGCCCGGCCGTGACGATTCCGGCCAGGCCGGCAAATGTTCCGGCGGGTAGAGCACATGCTGCACGCCCTGGACGACGACAGGCCGATCGTCGCCGACGACGGCCAGCAGGCCCTTCACGCGCAGGATCGAATCGCCGCGGCTGGCGAGCAGCAACTCGAGCCATTCGACGAAAGCCCCCCAGACGACAGGCTCGCGCAGATGCACTGTGAAACTGCCGATGGATCCGTCGTGAACATGCGTGCCGCGCGGGCCATGATCGTGCGAGCCGCGCCCGGACGCTTCGATGCGCGAGCGAGCAGGGCGTTGCCACGTCGCATCGGCCTCGGCCAGCACGTCCGAGGCGGCGCTCTGGTCTTCGCCCGAGATGCGCACGGTGGCCGCAGGGTTGAGCGCAACGAGCTTATCGACCAGCGCGTCGCACGTCGGTGCAGCGATCAGGTCGGACTTCGTGACGACGAGGCGGTCCGCCATGGCGAGCTGCTGCCGCGCTTCTCGGTGCGCCGCGAGAGTGGCGGCGCCGTTCAGACCATCGACCGCCGTGATGATCAGGCCGAGCCGGTAACGCAGCGCGAGTCGCCGGTCGCTCAGGATGGCCTGCATGATTGGTGCCGGGTCGGCCAGGCCGGTGGTTTCGACGACGGCGCGCGAGAACGGCGGTATCACGCCGTCGCGCATCATGCGGTCGAGATCGGCGAGCGTTGAAAGCAGGTCGTCGCGCACCGAGCAGCACAGGCACCCCGAGCTGAGCAGCACGACGTCTTCGGCCACCTCGCGCACCAGCAACTGGTCGAGCCCGACCTCGCCGAACTCGTTGATGATGACCGCCGTATCGGCCAGCGCCGGATCGGCCAGCAGATGCCTGAGCAGCGTCGTCTTGCCGCTGCCGAGAAAACCGGTGAGAACGTGAACCGGCGTTCGGGCGTCTGCCGCGCCGGCCTTGGCGGGCTTCACCTGACTTCGAAGATAGCGTCGACTTCGACGGCCACGTTGCGCGGTAGGGAATAGCAGCCGACCGCCGCGCGCGCGTGCCGCCCGGCGTCGCCGAAGACGGCGACCATCAGGTCGGAAGCGCCGTTGATCACCTTGGGATGGTCAGCGAAGTCGGGCGCCGCATTGACGAAGCCGCCGAGCCGCACGCAGCCGACAACGCTCTCGAGACTGCCGCCGAGAGCGCTGCGCAGCTGCGCCAGGATGTTGATGGCGCACAGGCGTGCGGCGCGCTGGCCGTCTTCGATGGACACTTCCTGGCCGAGCTTGCCGACGAACTGGTCCTTGCCGTCCGCGGCTGGTACCTGGCCGGCGATGTACATGAAGGCGCCGCTGCGCCGAGCCGGCATGTAGTTGGCGGCCGGCGCCACCGCGTTGGGCAGCGTGAGGCCGAGTTCGGCAAGGCGGGCGTCGTGACCTGAGGCCATGGTCGTGTGTCCTTTGGAGGGGAAATCAGTTTCCGAAATAGAGATCGTCGAGCCGCGAAGAGAGCAACCCGACCGACGCATGCGACGCCATCGCCGGTGCGAGCGAGCGCCCGGTCGTACGGATGTCGTTGATCACGCCGCGCTTGGCGACCGAGGGCTTGCCGGTGTGCAGGCCTTCGAGAATCTCGATGTGCGCCGACGCATCCCACGGCATGTCCGGAGAATGCAGCGACAGGTACATCGTCGGCCCGAACTGTAGCCACAAGGACTCGATCAGCGGCATCAGCACGTCCGACGCGGCCGCCTCGTAGAGGGTGAAATGGAAACGCTGGTTCGACGACAGGCAACCGAGGACGTTGCGTTTCGCGATCGCTTCGAGCAGCTCGTCGTTGATGTCGGTCAGGGCAGTGAGGAGAGCAGGCACGCAGTTGCGACAGGCGGCTTCCGCGGCCGCGCCCTCGAGCAGTTCGCGCACCGAGAACAGTTCCGTCAGCCGGCTCGGCGTGAGGCGGGGCACGCACACCGACCCGTTCGTCGTCTCTTCGAGCGCGTTGGCGACGACGAGGCGCGTGAGCGCTTCGCGGATGGGCATCGGGCTCGTGCCGAAGCTGTTCGCGAGCTTGCGCAGGCTCATCACCTGGCCCGGCATGAAGGCGCCCACCATGAGGCCGCGCCGCAAGCGCTCGAATACCTGATTCTGCAAATGGCCGCGGACTCGCTTCGCGGGCTGAGCCGCGAGCTCCTGGCGCTCGGCTTGGGCAGTACGTGGCATCTCGGCCTCTGTGCTTTCTGCGTCGCGGACCCGGAGCGAGCGCGAGCGCCTGAGGAGTCAGGTCTGTAGTCCCGTGACCCGGGTTAACCCGATTGAACTTATTATATTCGTGATCACACTATGTGATCAATAGCAATCCGGTTGATGAGCGGCATCGACCCGTAAAGCGTAAGGTCCGATCGGCCCGGCTTCAATCGGCTTCATCACCGAGAGCCGCATCGCTCCGACTTTTTGCAAACACGCTGATGAGGACGATGTGCTACCGCGGGTCCGGTGCGGTCCACTCGAAAGAACTTTCGTGAACCAGGCGCAGGCAACGTCCATGGCCGAACTCAAACCAACCGCATCTCCTCCCGTCGCAGCCGGCAAGCGGGCGAAGAAGAGGATCGACGCAACGAGCCTGCTGGAAACCTACGGGTCGCTGGCGCTCGCGCTCGTCATTCTTGCGATCTGGCAAGTTGCCGTGCCCCTGCTCGGCCTTTCGGAGTTCGTGCTGCCGACGCCCTGGGCCATCGGCAAGCGTATGGTCTCTGACGCCGGTCTGCTGGCGACGCACGCGTCGTTCACCCTGCTCGAGGTGATGGGAGGCTTCTTTGCCGCGGTGCTGGTTGGCATTCCCCTGGCGCTCGCGATCTTCTATTCGAAAGTGTTCGAGCGCGCGGTCTATCCGCTGCTGGTGGCGCTGCAGACCGTGCCGAAGATCGCGCTCGCCCCCTTGCTCGTGCTCTACCTCGGCTATGGCTGGGCCCCCAAGATCAGCCTCGCCTTCTTGATCTCCTTTTTTCCCATCGTCATCTCGACGGTGGTCGGGCTGCAGTCGCTCGACAAGGCACTGGTCAACATGGTTCGCTCGATGGGCTCTTCGGAGTGGCAGACGTTCCTGAAGGTCAGGCTGCCCGCCGCGATGCCCAGCATCTTCGGCGGGTTGAAGGTGGCGATATCGCTCGCCGTGATCGGCGCCATCATCGGCGAGTACATCGCCGCCGAGCGCGGCCTGGGCTACCTGCAATTGCAGGCCAACGCCCAGTTCGACACGACGCTCAACTTCGCGACCGTGGTGACGATCTCGCTCGTCGGCGTGCTGCTTTACTCCGTGCTGGCGCTCCTCGAGGGCAAAGTCTCGTATCAACGGGAGAGTGCTAAATGAGACCTGCCGACAAAGACGGCGCTGCCGTCGTTCACTCCGCCGCCGTCAAGGTCGAGGGCGTTTCGAAATCGTATTCCGTGCGTGATGGCGACGACGTGCTTGCCCTCGACCGGGTCGATCTCGACATCGCGCCCGGCAGCTTCGTTGCCGTCGTCGGCCCGAGCGGTTGCGGCAAGAGCACGCTGCTCTCGCTGCTAGCCGGCCTGACTCCCTTGTCTTCCGGGCGGTTGACCATCGACGGGCAGGACGTGACCAAGCCGCATCCGAAAGCCGGTGTCGTGTTCCAGTCGGACCTGCTGCTCTACTGGCGCTCGATCCTGGACAACGTGCTGCTGCCGATCGAGATCAAGAAGCTCGATCGCGCGGCGTACGTGGATCGCGCGCGCGATCTCCTGGATCAAGTCGGCCTGCAGGGGTTCGACGGCAAATTCCCGTTCGAGCTCTCGGGCGGCATGCGCCAGCGCGCGGCAATCTGCCGCGCGCTGATCCAGGAACCCGGCCTGCTGCTCATGGACGAGCCTTTCGGTGCGCTCGATGCGCTGACCCGCGAACAGATGATCATGGACCTGCAGACGATGTGGCTGCGTTTGCGCAACACGGTGCTGTTCATCACGCACGGCATCGACGAGGCGGTGTTTCTCGCCGACCGCGTGATCGTCATGTCCCCACGGCCCGGCCGGGTCGATCTCGACCTGACGATCGACATCCCGCGCCCGCGTCGCTGGAGCGGTGTTCACGAGAGCGCGAGTTTCCAGCACTACGTTCGCGAAGTGCGGGAGATCTTCGAGGCCAAGGGCGTCCTGGTCGCACACTGAGACAGCAATGAAAGTATCGATTCTGGGCGCCGGCGCCGGCGGTGCAGCGGCCGTGGCGGAGCTAACATTGGCCGGGCACGAGGTGACGCTGTGGAACCGTTCGGCCGACACGCTGGCACCGTTCATCGCCGAGGGCGGTGTCGCGTACGAAGGCGTTCTCGGCGAAGGGCTTGCCGTTCCGCGCCTGATCACGGCCGACATGAAGGCGGCCATCGCCAGCGCGGACGTGGCCGTCGTCGTGCTCCCGACCTTTTCGCATGCGCCGGTCGCGCGTTCGCTGGCGGAGGCCGGATGGCCCGCCGATCGTCCGGTCGTCCTCAACCCCGGCCACACCGGCGGGGCGCTCGAGTTTGCGCACGCGTATCGCGGCGTTCGCGCCGATGTGCCACCGATCGCCGAGTTCTCCACGCTGACGTATGTGGCGCGCAAATACCGTCCGGATCGCGTCACCGTGACCGGGCGCGCCCGGCAGGTGCGCGCGGCCGCGCTGCCCGGTGGCCGCGCCGCGCTCGACGCGGCGTGTGTTCTCTTTCCCGGCGCGTCGCCGGTCGCTGACGTGCTCGTCGCGGGTCTGGCCAACGCCAATCTCGTGCTCCATCCGCCGGGCGCCGTGCTCGGCGCGGCGTGGGTCGAGGCGACCGGCGGCAACTTCACCTTCTACGTCGAGGCGATGACGCCCGGCGTGGCGCGGACCATGCGCCAGCTCGACGACGAGCGTCTGGCCGTCGCTGCGGCTTTCGGCCACCGCTTGCCGAACCTGATCGAGGAAATGAAGCTGATCGGCACGGTCGAGAGCTCCGTCACCGACACGCAGGATTTCGCCGCGGCCATCACCGGCGGCGAGGCGAACAAGCGCATCAAGGGCCCCGACTCGCTGCAGCACCGGTACTATCGCGAAGACTTCGGCCACGGGCTGCTGCCTTTCATCGAGCTTGCGGACATCGCCAGCGTGGCGACGCCGGTGGCGCGCTCGCTGTTCACGCTGGCCCAGGCGTTGGTCGGCATCGACTACCGATCGGGTGGCCGCACCGCCGAATCGATGGGCATTGCCGGCATGACCCGGACTGAACTCATCCACTTCGTGAGGCTGCAATGAGCTGGGACAAACTCGTCATCGCCATCGTTGGCGGTGATCGCCGCGAGCAGGAAATCGCACGCTGCGCCGTCGCCGCGGGTGCGCAGGTACGAGCCCATGGTTTTCCGTGGCCCGACGAAGGGATCGCCGGCGTGACGCGCGCGGCCGATGTGTGTGAAGCGCTGGCCGGTGCCGACATCGCGCTCTTCCCGATTCCCGGCATCGCGCCCGACGGCGCGCTGTTCGCGCCGCAATCGGCGCAGCGAATCATTCCCGGCCGCGACAGCCTCGCCGGCATGCGCAAGCCCGCGCACATCATCCTCGGCTGGGCCGATCCCAAGCTGAAGGCGCATTGCGAGTCGCTCGGCATCGCTGTGCACGAATACGAGTGGGACGAAGACCTGATGCTGTTGCGCGGCCCGGCGATCGTCGAAGGCATGCTCAGGGTGCTGATCGAGAACACCGATATCACGATCCACAAGTCGCGGATCTGCCTCGTCGGCCAGGGCACGATCGGCTCGCTCGCCACGCGCACGCTGGTCGCGCTCGGCGCGCATGTGCATGTCGCGGCCCGCAACGCGGTGCAACGCGCCGGCGCCTATGCGGCCGGCGCCGAGCCGCACGAGCTCGGCGAGCTCGCCGACGTCCTGCCCGGCACCGACATCGTCATCGCCAGTGTGCCTGCGCGCGTGCTCGATCGCGATCTGCTCGAGCGCATCCCCAAGCATGCCTTGCTGGTCGATCTCGCGGCGCCGCCCGGCGGATTCGACCGCGACACGGTGCAGACGCTCGGCCTGAAATTCGTCTGGGCGCGGGGCCTGGGCTCGCGTGCGCCGATCACGGTCGGGCGCAGCCAGTGGAGCGGGATCCGCCGCCGCATCGAGGCCATCCTGAAGGAGCGCGCATGAAAGCAGACCTGGTGATTCGCAACGCTCGCGTCGTGCGCCACGACGGCGAGTTCCACGGCGGTGTCGCCGTCAACGGCGGCAAGATCGTCATGACCGGCTCGGACAGTGCGCTGCCCGAGGCGCATCGGGTGATCGACGCTGGTGGGCGCGTGCTGATGCCGGGCGTGATCGATCCGCATTGCCACCTGGGCGTGAAGTTTCCGTATGCCGAAGACATGCGCACCGAGACGGCCGCCGCGGCGTCCGGCGGCGTGACGACGGCACTGCTGTACATCCGCAACCTGAAACCCTCCTACCTGCCGTTCTACGAAGAACGAAAGGCGATCGGCGAAGAGAACTCGATCATCGACTTTGGCTTTCACTTCGGCATCCAGCGCGAGGAACACATCGCCGAGATTCCAGAGGTCATCGCCAAGACGGGCGTGCGCTCGTTCAAGTGCTACTTCGGCTACGAGCCCGACAACCCGATCGGCATCGTTCCGGCGACCGACGGCTGGGTCTACGCGGCGATGCGCATCCTGGCGAAGGTTCCCGGCGGCGTCATCAACGTCCACTGCGAGAACACGCAGATCGCGACGTGGATGAAAAACGAGATGATCGCGACGGGGCGCCAGGATCTTGCGGCCTACACCGAGTCGCGGCCGGCGTTCTGCGAGGTCGAGACGATTCGCCGCATGATCTTCCTGGCGGAGCGCACGGGCTGCTCCCTTCACCTTGTGCACACCTCGGTCGGCATGGGGCCGGTGCTCGCAGCCGAGGCACAGGCGCGCGGCGTGCACGTAACCGTCGAGACCTGCCAGCATTACCTGACGCGCACCGCCTACGACGCCGACCTCGACATGCGGGCGAAGATCTCGCCGCCGCTGCGCGACAAGGAGGAGCAGGACGGTCTCTGGCGAGGCGTCCTGAACGGCTCGGTCTACAGCCTCGGCACCGACCACGTGCCGTTCCTGCCGAAAAAGGGCGAAGACCTGTGGACCGAGTTCCCCGGCGTCGTCTCTTTCCCGTGGGAGCTGTCGCTGATGCTGCACTTCGGCGTCCATCAGCGCGGCCTGTCCCTGTCGCGCCTTTCCCAGCTCAATGCGGCGAACCCGGCGCGGCGCTTCGGCCTGTGGCCGCGCAAGGGCAGCATCGAAGTCGGCTTCGACGCCGACCTGGTGCTGGTCGATCTCGACGAGGAGCGCACGGTTCACCACACGGGCAAGGGCACCTGCATCTACGAAGGCTGGAAGCTGAAGGGCTGGCCGGTTCTCACCGTCGCGCGCGGCGCCGTCGTCTACGAAAACGGCGCGGTCGACGAGAGCCTGTTCGGACGCGGCCGCTGCCTCTCGGTGCCCGCGTAGGAAGGGCCATCGCGGTGAAGTTCGCCGTGGCCGAGCGCCCGAGGCTCGATTCGTCGACTCTCGGCGAGCGCGTGGAAGCGATCCAGGCCACCGTCCGCGAACTCGCGCGCCGGCGGCCGCGCCCGAGGCAGGAACGCCTGTCGGGCATGCACAACCCCTGGGGGCAGGCGGCCGTCCTCGCCAATGCCTGGCGCTTCCTCGACGTCTGCGAAGACGCACGTCTCGTCGACGCCGTGGCGCGGCTGATAGGCCCCGACATCGTCTTGTGGGACAGCGAACTGCACCTGCAGGCAGGCTCGTATCTTCGCTTCGTCGACGCAGGCCGAGAAGGCCGCTACTGGCCGGCGACGCCGCTCGCGGGCGCGGTCGCGCTGGTCGCGCCGGTCTCGCCGTCGCGCGCGCCGATCCTCCTCGATCTGGTCTCGCTCGCCGGCGCCGATCTCTCGAGCATCGATGCGATGGCGCCGCTCTACGTGATCCGCTACCTGCCGGCGACCAGCCTGTTCGTGCGTGACCCGCGCGCCTCCGCCAACTGGGCGGCGATGCAGGAGCAGCCGCTCATCAACTACGCGACGCGGCCGCTCTGGCTCGTGCGCGGCGAGGACCGAGCGGGCAACGATTTCGTCACGGGCTTCGCGGCCGCCGTCCCGCGCTGGGCCGCGATTCAACCTGAGGAACGCTGAGATGCCATTCGTCATTGTCGAAATGTGGGAAGGCCGCACGGTCGACCAGAAGCGCAAGCTGGTCAAGGCCATCACCGAGGCGATGGTCGAGCATGCCGACTGCAGGCCGGACCATCTGCACGTCGTCATCCACGACACGCCCAAGGACAGCTGGGGACGCAACGGCGTGCTCGGCATCGACATGGAGCAGAAGTGATGACGCTCGACACTCTCGATTCGCGCACCGCCGCGCTGCTCGTCATCGACCTGCAGAACGCGTTCGTCCACGACAAGGGAACGCTGGGCATTTCCGGCGTTGACACGAAGCGGCTGGCCGCCATCGTGCCGACGCTGGCCGAGCTCATCCCGTGCTGCCAGGCTGCGGGCATTCCGGTGATCTGGACAGTGCAGGAACACTTCGCCGTCGACGCCAGCCGCGCGCACAAGAAACTGGCCGGGCACACGAGCCGCCGCAAGCAGGTGTCGGCGCTCGCCGGTACCTGGGACGCGGAAATCGTCGAAGAACTCAAGCCGCTCGCCGCCGCCAACCCGTCGTACGTGATCCGCAAGCACCGCTTCGGCGCGTTTTACGAAACGCGCCTCGAGATGCTGCTCGATATGCTCGGCACGCGCACCCTCTTCATCGCCGGCACGACGACGAATGCCTGCGTCGAGACGAGCATTCGCGAGGCCTACCTTCGCGACTACGACATCGTCGCCCTGAACGATTGCATCTCCGGCGTCAACGCCGACTGGGAGGAGACGGCCAAGAAGGTCTGGAAGCAGTATTTCTGCGAGATCTCATCGTCCGAGGAGATGCGGCAATGGATGACGGCTCGGGCGGCGCCGCGAACGCTGACCTTCGGACACATGCTTGTGATGGTGGAAGACGTGCCGCGCTCGACTGCGTTTTACGTCGACCAGCTTGGCTTCACGGTACGGCCGGCCAAGCCGCTGGCCGACGGCAGGCCCTTCACCGCTTTCCACCAGGGCGTCGCGATCGTCGGCGGTCGCTCGCCCGCACATCGCCAAGTCGACCACATCGCCTTTGAAGTGAACGACGTCCTGGCGTTGCGCGACAAGCTCAGGCGCGCCGACGTACCCTTCCAAGACGACTTGCACAACGGGCCCTACGGGCTGACGATCTACGTGACGGATCCGGATGGAGTTCGCATCGAGCTATATCAGGTCGGCGCAGTTGCCTCGTGAAACGGCCGATGGATGCCCACAAGTCTTCCGCGCGACGCGACGATGGGCTGAGTGAAAGGTTCGATTTCGCGGATTCTTTGTGACCTGAGCGGAAGGGGCTGCGGCCAATGCAGATGCGATTCTTGAATAGCTATCGACTGTTGAACGTCGCGGAAAACGCTTCGCCGGATGACATAAAGATTGCGTACGAAATCGCGATTGCGAATCTTCCACAAGGTTGGATGCGCCGCTTGATTGCGCAGCTGGAAGGCAGAACTGCGGTGCAGTTAAAGGCCGCCTTCGAGGAGCTTATTGATCCTCGACAGCATGCCAACTACGACGCATATCTCGCGCGCGCCTGCAGCACGCGATTCGTAACGCTAAATTAGTCCTAGCTGCTTAACGCTTTGCGCAAAGAGATGGTCGGCGTGCTCTGCAATTTCGACGAAATCCCATTGAAGCCGCCCCGTTAAAAAGGGTAAGACGACGTAGAACAAAGCAAGTGCTTTCCTCAACGGGTCATCGATGAAATGGACATCGCCCCGCAACTCCGAGTCGGCGCAGCTTCAGCGCGAACGCGGTCAACCACGCGTCCCGCGCTGCGTCGAGAGATTTTTGAGGCCGATTCAAGTCCGCCGCCGCATCGCCGCGGGGATAAAGATTCGTGACAACTTCAGTCGCTCTGCTGGTGTGCTTCTGCATCGGTGCGCTCGCTAACTGCGGTCTTCCTCGTACCGGACTACGAGACTGTGCGACAGACTAAGAAGTCGATCACAGATTGAGGTGGACTGTCTGTGCGGCGTCGCACAGTCTTGTCGCACTGCGCACACTGTTCTTGTGCGGCCGTGATCGCATGACATTGGGCTCGCACAAGGGACTCCTGCGCGCTCGCAAGCAACGCACTGCCTTCCGCCAAAGACACTCCAATCGGAACGTCGCGGCTTCCCTGGCGATCAATCGTGCCCAGAGGGATCGCTGCGCCACCCCCC
>PLZH01000223.1 GCA_003152055.1 Burkholderiales bacterium | reverse complement strand
TCTGACTGGCTGGAGCTAAGCGGATGCCCATCATAAAGAACAGTAGCAGCAGCTGCTCGGCCACGCCGACGTGAGCACGACCATGATCTACACGCATGTCCTCAAGTCGGCCGCCGCCGGAACGGCGAGCCCGCTCGATGGCTTGATGCTGGTGTCGTTGATGATGAATGACGAGGGCAAAGGCAGCAACAACAACGACGGCGACGACGGCCGCGACCGCGACAACGACCGCATCAGCCGGCGCTCGCCGCCGCGCGTTCGCGAGCCCTTCCCGTGCTACCGCGTTACGCCGAGCTTCACTGCCGCAGCAACTTCAGCTTCCTGACGGGCGCTTCGCACCCGGAAGAGCTGGTGCTGCGCGCCGCCGCGCTCGGCTACGGCGCGTTCGCCCTCACCGACGAGTGCTCGCTCGCCGGCGTCGTGCGCGCGCACGTCGAGGCCAAGGCGCAGCAGCTGCACCTCGTCATCGGTAGTGAGATGCGGCTGACGTTGCCCTCCAGCGGCGTGCCGCATGCCCGGCTCGTGCTGCTGGCGCAATCGCGGCGTGGCTACGGCAACCTCTCGCACTGGATCACGGTCGCGCGTCGGCGCGCCGAAAAGGGGAGCTATCTCGCGCATCCGGGCGACGTCGAAGGCAAGGTGCCGAACGCGCCGACGCTCGCCGGCCTGCCCGAGTGCCTGGCGCTGCTCGTGCCTTCGGCGTCTCAATCGTTCGAGGACATCTTCGCCCACGCGATGTGGCTGAAGACCTGGTTCCAGGATCGCGCCGCGATCGCCCTCGAGCTGCTGCACCGCTACAACGACGACGATCTCGTCGATCATGTCGTTCGCGTCGCGCAGTTCACGGAGCTGCCCATCCTCGCCGCCGGCGACGTGCTCATGCACCTGCGCTCGCGCAAGCCCCTGCAGGACACGCTGGCCGCCACGCGCCTCGGCAAGCCCGTCGCCGAGTGCGGCTTCGCCCTCGAGCCCAACGCCGAGCAGCATCTGCGCTCGCGCGGCCGCCTCGCTGCGCTCTACGAGCCGACCTGGCTCGAGAACACCATGGTCTTCGCCGGCCGATGCCGCTTCTCGCTCGACGAGCTGCGCTACGAATACCCGCAGGAGATCGTGCCGGCCGGCGAGACGCCGCAGTCGCATCTGCGGAAACTCACCGACGCCGGCGCCTCGAAGCGCTTTGCCGATGCGCGGCTGCTCGCGAAATACCGCCCGCAGATCGAGAGCGAGCTCGCCGTCATCGCGACGCTGAAGTACGAGGCCTACTTCCTCACCGTCGCCGACATCGTCGCCTGGGCGCGCGAGCAGGGCATCCTCTGCCAGGGCCGCGGCAGCGCCGCCAACTCGATCGTCTGCTACTGCCTCGGCGTCACCGAGGTCGACCCGGAACGCGCGACGCTGCTCTTTGGCCGTTTCATCAGCGTCGAGCGCAACGAGGCGCCCGACATCGACGTCGATTTCGAGCACCAGCGGCGCGAGGAAGTCATCCAGTACATCTACGGCAAGTACGGCCGGCATCGCGCCGCGCTCACCGCCGTCGTCATCAGCTACCGGCCGCGCTCGGCCCTGCGCGACGCCGGCCGGGCGCTGGGCATCGACCTGCAGCGCATCGAGGCCGTCTCGAAGAGCCAACACTGGTTCGATGGCCGCAGCATCGCGCCCGAGCGCCTGCGCGAGAACGGCTTCGATCCGGAATCACCCGTCGTCGGGCTGTGGATGGAGCTCACCGCGCAGCTCGTCGGTTTTCCGCGCCACCTCTCGCAGCATCCGGGCGGCTTCGTCATCGCCCGGGGCCGCATGGCCGAGCTCGTGCCGGTCGAGAACGCGAGCATGAAGGACAGGAGCGTCATCCAGTGGGACAAGGACGATCTCGATACCCTCGGCGTGCTCAAGGTCGACATCCTCGCCATCGGCATGCTGAGCGCGATCCGCCGCTCGCTCGGCTACATCGGCGCCAAGCAGGGCCGCGCACCGCTCGTCATGCAGGAGATCGAAGAGGGCGACAAGCCCACCTACGACATGATCTGCCGCGCCGATACGGTCGGCGTCTTCCAGATCGAGAGCCGAGCGCAGATGAGCATGCTGCCGCGCCTGCAGCCGCGCTGCTACTACGACCTCGTCGTCGAGGTCGCGATCGTGCGGCCGGGGCCGATCCAGGGC
Source organism: Burkholderiales bacterium (assembly GCA_003152055.1). Lineage (GTDB taxonomy): Bacteria > Pseudomonadota > Gammaproteobacteria > Burkholderiales > Burkholderiaceae_C > Schlegelella_A. Next base: position 9,897 of record PLZH01000223.1, on the reverse strand, counting down.
GGCATGGTCCATCCCTACCTGAAGAATCGGAACCTCTCGATGGCCGAGATCGATTGCCCTCGGGAGCTGTGGCCGGCCCTGGCGCGCACGAAAGGCGTGCCGATCTTCCAGGAGCAGGTGATGCAGATCGCCATGCTCGCCGCCGATTTCACGGCCGGCGAGGCCGATGCCCTGCGCCGCGCCATGGCGGCGTGGAAGCGGCGCGGCGGCCTGTCGCCGTTTCACCAGCGGCTGGTCGGCCGCATGGTCGAGAAGGGCTATTCGCTCGAGTACGCCGAGCGCATCTTCAAGCAGATCCAGGGCTTCGGCGAATACGGCTTTCCGGAAAGCCACGCCGCCGGCTTCGCCCTGCTCGCCTACGTCAGCAGCTGGATCAAGTGCCATCACGCAGACGCCTTTCTCTGCGGCCTGCTCAATGCCCAGCCGATGGGCTTCTACGCGCCGGCGCAGCTGGTGCGCGATGCGCGCGAGCACGGCGTCGAGGTGCGGCCGGTCGACGTGCGCGTGAGCGAGTGGGAAAGCACGCTCGAGGCCGGCGACGCGGCACTGCGGCCGGTGCGCCTCGGCCTCGGCCGCATCAACGGCTTCGCCGAGGCGGCCGGCGAGCGCATCGTCGCCGCGCGCGCCGAAGCGCCTTTCGCGAGCACCGAAGACCTCGCCCGCCGGGCCTGCCTCGATGCCCACGACCTGGCCGCGCTGGCCAATGCCGACGCCCTGCACGGCCTCGACGGCCATCGCCATCAGGCGGCGTGGGCGGTGGCCGGCATCGACACGCGGCCGACCGAGATGCTGCGCGCGACGCGGACGGGCGAAGTGCCGGTCTTCCTCGCCGCGCCGGGCGAAGGCGAGAACACGCTCGCCGACTACCGCTCGCTCGGCCTCACCCTGAATCGCCATCCGCTGGCGCTGCTGCGAGCCCGGCTCGCCGCTGAGTTCAGGGTCGAGCCGGCCGCGCGCCTGCGCACCTTTCCGAACGGGCGCCTGGCGCGGGCGAGCGGCCTCGTCACGCACCGGCAGCGGCCCGAGACGGCCAAGGGAACGGTCTTCGTCACCCTCGAAGACGAGACCGGCGCGATCAACGTCATCGTCTGGCCCAAGGTCGCCGATGCGCAGCGAAAGCCCTTGCTCGGCGCGACCCTGCTCACCGTCTACGGCCAGTGGCAGCGCCAGGGCGAAGGCGACACGGCGGTGATGCACCTGCTCGCCGCGAAGATGATCGATCACAGCTCGCTGCTGAACGGCCTCGTCAGCCGCAGCCGCAATTTCCGCTAGCGCGAGAGAGCTCGCTCCACGGCAGCAGCGGGGCTCCGCCGGGTGCCCTCATCGCGGCGCGGCTCTCCGGCAAAATCGCACTCGATGAGTGCCCAGGTCGTCACTTCCGAGCTGCGCCGCTGGATCGTCTCGCAGGCGGCCGCCGGCCATTCGCCCGAGGCCGTGCTCGACGCCATGAAGGCGAGCGGCTGGGAAGAAGCGGTTGCCCTCGAAGCGCTCGAGACGACGATGCGCGATCACCTGCTCCAGTTGAACGGCGGCGGCGAAGCGGCCCACGAGCCGGCCAAGCCGGTACCCGGGCGCCATCTCTCGGCCGCGACGCCGCAGATCAGCGCCGGCGACCGCGACGTCAAGGTGCTGATGTCGCTCAACCAGCCGCGGATCGTCGTCTTCGGCAACTTGCTCTCGGCCGACGAATGCGAGGAGATCATCGCACTGGCTCGGGCCCGGCTCTCGCGCTCCGAAACGGTCGAGACGCGCACCGGCGCCAGCGAAGTGAACGAGGCGCGAACCAGCGAGGGCATGTTCTTCCAGCCGGCCGAGTTTCCCGTCTGCGCCCGGCTCGAGGCGCGCATCGCCGCGCTCCTCGGCTGGCCGCTCGAGAACGGCGAAGGGCTGCAGGTGCTGCGCTACCGGCCGGGCGCCGAATACAAGCCGCACTACGATTATTTCGACCCGGCCGAGCCGGGAACGCCGACGATTCTCGAGCGCGGCGGCCAGCGCGTCGGCTCGCTCGTGTGCTACCTCAACACGCCGGCTGAAGGCGGCGCCACCGTCTTTCCCGACGCCGGCCTCGACGTCGCGCCGGTGCAGGGCAATGCGGTTTTCTTCAGCTACGACCGGCCGCACCCTTCGACACGCTCGCTGCACGGTGGCGCGCCGGTCATCGCGGGGGAGAAATGGGTCGCGACCAAGTGGATGCGCGAGGGCCGCTTCGAGTAATACGGCGACGGCGCAATACGGCGCGCGCCGAGGGTCGTGTCAACCGTCGTCTCGCGGGCGGCGTTGTGAGGCCGAGCAATCGGCTCTCTCACTGCCTCCTCGGAGAATTTCCCATCATGAAGACCCTCATCGCCGCCGTCGTCGCCTCGGCTTTCAGCATCGGCGCCTTCGCCGCTGCCCCCACGACCACCACCGCCGCTTCGGCGCCGATGGTCAAGAGTTCCAGCATGACTGCTGCGCACGCCATGAAGAAGCCCATCAAGAAGAAGACCGTGGCGAAAAGGGCCACCAAGAAGGAGGCCGTTTCGGCCCCGGCCGCCTGATAGAAGCGGGACCGCCAGCAGAAGCATCAGCCCGGCCATGGCCGGGCTTTTTCACGCCGGCGGGCGGCGGGCACGGTTTCAGGCCGCGGCTCGCCAGGTCGAGGTGGCGCCGAATGGGCGGCTGCGCTCGAGGCGGCTTTGCTTGCGATCTTCCCAGGTTTGCGGCCCTTCGAGAACCCAGGCGCCGAGGCAGGCTTCGAGCTCGGCGCGCGCGACGCGCCGATAGGCGCGGCCCGAGGCCTCGCCGCGCCAGCCGCCGAGGCGCAGCCGCCAGGGCAGGGAAACGCTCGCCGCCGGCACCCAGTAGACGCACGCCCGCGCTTGCCAGAAGGCCTGGCGCTCGAAATTGACGCGGCCGGCAAAACCGGTTCGCGCCTCGAAGAGGGCAAAGCCCTCCGCGTCGTCGTCGAACTCGACGATGCTCATGTCGATATCGCCCGGCGAATCGCCGGCGCCGCGATAGGCCAGGAAGACGCGGCCGATGCGATCGGCCGCTAGCCGGTCGAACTCGATCTCGTCGCGGTAGACGACGATCGATTGCTGCTGCCAGAGAGTCCGCCAGTTGGTCTTCATGGCACTCCTTCGTCGCGTGTGCAGGGACAGATGCGGGACCTTAGCGCTGCTCGCCCCGTGAAGCTGTGACGAGGCGAAAGCGTCGTTACGAGCGAGCGCCGCCGCCGCGATCGAAAGGAAGGTTTTCGATCGTCACTGGCTCGATCGGATCAGCCGGCACGAAGCCGAAGATGCGACCGTAGAACGCAAGCTCCGCTTCGAGGGCGCGGCGGATGTGGCGGGCTTGCCGGAAGCCGTGCTGCTCGCCCTCGAAGAGCAGGTAGGCGACGGGCAGGCCCTTGGCTCGCGCCGCTTCGAACATCGCCCCGGCCTGACTCGGCGGCACGGCCTTGTCTTCGGCGCCCTGGAACAGGATGAGCGCGCTCGACAGGCGTTCGGGAAAGTGGACCGGCGAGCGCTCGCGATAGAGGTCGGCGCGCTCGGGATAAGGGCCGACGAGCGAATCGAGGTAGCGCGATTCGAACTTGTGCGTGTCGCGGGCCAGCGCTTCGAGGTCGCTGACGCCGTAGTGGCTGGCGCCGGCCTTGAAGAAGCTGCGAAAAGTGAAGGCGGCGAGCGTCGTGAAGCCACCGGCGCTGGCGCCGCGGATGGCGACGTGCGCGGCATCGACGTCACCGCGCGCGACGAGAAAGCGCGCTGCATGGACGACGTCGTCGACGTCGACGATGCCCCAGGCGCCGTCGAGGCGCTTGCGATAGGCACGGCCGTAGCCGCTCGAGCCGCCGTAGTTGACGTCGACGACGGCGAAGCCCCGCTGCGTCCAGTACTGCAGGCTCGGGCGCAACATCGCGTTGGTCGCCCCGGTCGGCCCACCGTGGCTGACGACCAGCAGTGGCGGCCGGGCTTCCGTTTCGCCGCAGAACAGGGCGTTGCTCGGCGCGTAGAAGAAGGCGTGCGCGGTCGTGCCGCCTTCGGTCGGGAATTCGATCGCCTCGGCAACGGAAACATCGCCGGCGTCGAACGCGATCTCGCTCGAGCCGCGGATGACCCGAGCTTCCGCGGAGGTCAGATCGATGCGCACGAGCGACTCGACTTCGCGCTCCGATCCGGCGAAGAGGACGGCGAATCCGGCACCGACCTGGATCTCGCGCATGGCGCAGAACGGCGTCTCGATCTCGGCGAAGGTGCCGGTCGCGATATCGATGCGGGCGAGGTGCGAACGGCCCTCTTGCTCGAAGAGGCAGACGATGCTGCCGTCCGGCTCGAAGCCGTACATCGACATGGCGAACTGCCACTGCGGCTCGCCGAACTCGGCGGCCATCGGATGCAGGGGCACGATGTGTCCGCCTCGCTCGCGGTAGAGGTTCCACCAGCCGCTCCGGTCCGAGGCGAAGTGCAGTTCGCCCGAGGGCGACCATTCCGGCTGGAAGATCGATTCCTCGGGGCCGCCGGCGACGCGGCGCGGTGAACCGGGCTCGCCCCTGGCATCGAGTTCGGCGCACCACAGCTCGCTGCCCTGCCACGGCATGCGCGGATGGTCCCAGCTGAGCCACGCGAGCCTCGTGGCGTCGGGCGAGAGGCGCGGATTCGAGAAGAAATCATGGCCTGCCGCTAGAACGCTCTCGGCACCCGAAGCAAGGTCGATCGCGACCAGCGTGTTGTCCGGCTCGCCGGCGCCCCGATGATCCTCGCGCACGGCGACGAGCCGATGCTGCGCCGAGTCGATCACGGCGTCGGCGTAGCGAAGGTCGATGGTGGAGGTCAGGGGCTGCGGCGATGCATCGCGGCGCATCCGGTAGACGCGCTGGTCGGCGTCGTGGCTGAAGAAGATCTCCTTCGATGGCGCGACAGTGAAAGCGCCGCCGCCGTATTCATGGACGCGCGTGCGCGCGTCGAAGGGGGCCGGGTTGGCGTCGCTGCAGCGCCCGGTCGAATCGCATTCGACGATGACGTTGCGGCCGCCTTCGCTCGGCCGGCCCTCGCTCCAGAAGATCGAGTCGCCGGCGATCCTGACCTGCCCGAGGCGCACGTTACCCTCGGCGAGGCGGAGGGCCGATAGCGCCGAGGCCCAGCTTCCGTAGGGCGCGACTTTCATGCGATGGATACGAAGTGGATAGCGGATGTTATGCGGCGGGTTCGAGCGGCGTGCGACCGACGACCGAGCGCGCAAAGCCGCGGTCTATGCCCTGCGGTGCTCGGGTCTCCGGGGGCGAGCAAAGAACTCGCCCTCAGTCCGGCTTATGCCGGCCTTCGGTGCTCGGACAGCTTCGCTCGACCGCGCCTGCGGCGCGGCAACCCCCGAGCCCCTGCGCTCCTCGGCGCCGCAGAGGAGCGCCGCCGGGCATCCGACCGCGCCTTTGCTCGCTCCGTCACGTCGCTCGCGTCAGTAGAGGACCACCGAGCGGATCGATTCCCCGCGCTTCATCAGCTCGAACCCTTCGTTGATGTCCTCGAGCTTCAGACGGTGCGTGATGAGCTCGTCGATGGCGATCTTGCCGTCCATGTACCAGTCGACAATCTTCGGCACATCGGTGCGGCCGCGGGCGCCGCCGAAGGCCGAGCCTTTCCACTGCCGGCCGGTGACGAGCTGGAACGGCCGCGTCGAGATCTCGGCGCCGGCCGGCGCGACGCCGATGATGATCGACTGGCCCCAGCCCTTGTGGCAGCACTCGAGCGCCTGGCGCATCGTCGCCGTGTTGCCGATGCACTCGAAACTGTAGTCGGCGCCGCCGTCGGTGAGCTGGATGATGGCGTCGACGATGTTAGCGGTTTCCTTCGGATCGACGAAGTGCGTCATGCCGAATTTGCGCGCCATCGCTTCGCGGCCCGGGTTGATGTCGACGCCGATGATCCGGTTGGCGCCGACCATCCTCGCGCCCTGGATGACATTGAGGCCGATGCCGCCGAGGCCGAAGACGACGACATTGGCACCGGCCTCGACCTTTGCCGTGAAGAGCACGGCACCGATGCCCGTCGTCACGCCGCAGCCGATGTAGCAGGCGGTATCGAACGGCGCGTCGGGCCGGATCTTCGCCAGCGCGATCTCGGGCACGACGATGTAGTTCGAGAACGTCGACGTGCCCATGTAGTGCAGCACCGGCTTGCCGCCGATCGAGAAGCGCGAGGTCGCGTCGGGCATCAGGCCCTTGCCCTGCGTGCCGCGGATCAGCTGGCAGAGATTGGTCTTGCGCGACAGGCAGAACTTGCACTGCCGGCATTCGGGCGTGTAGAGCGGAATCACGTGGTCGTCCCGCGCCACGCTCGCCACGCCCGGCCCGACCTCGACGACGATGCCTGCGCCTTCGTGCCCGAGGATGGCCGGAAAGAGGCCTTCGGGGTCTTCGCCGGAGAGCGTGAACCCGTCGGTGTGGCAGATGCCCGTGGCCTTCACCTCGACGAGCACTTCGCCCGCCTTCGGTCCTTCGAGGTCGACGGTTTCGATCGTCAGCGGCCGGCCGGCCTGCCACGCGACCGCGGCTCTTGTCTTCATGCGATGACGGTACCCTGCCGAGAAGCGGTCGTGATCGAAGCGGAGGCCTTCGCCGCGGTCTTGATCATGTCGGCAGCCTTCTCCGCGATCATGATGACCGGCGCATTGGTGTTGCCGCTGACGACGCTCGGCATGATCGACGCGTCGACGACGCGCAGCCCCGTGATTCCGCGAACCTGCAACTCGGCGTCGACGACGTCGAGCGGCCCGCTGCCCATGCGGCAGCTGCCGACCGGGTGATAGATCGTGTCGGCGTGGCTGCGGATGAAGGCCTCGATCTCGGCGTCGCTCTTCGCGTTGGCGGAGGTCGCGAACTCGCGGGCGCCATAGCCGGCGAGCGCCGGCTGCGCGAGGATGCGCCGCGTCGCCTTGAAGCCGCGCACCAGGGCGTCGAGGTCGTCGCGCTCGGCGAGGAAGTTCGGATCGATCGCCGGCGTCGCGAACGGATCGGCGCTCGAAAGCAGCACGCTGCCGCGGCTCTTCGGCCTCAGCAGGCAGACGTGGCACGAGTAGCCGTGGCCGAAGACGGTTTTCCTGCCATGGTCGACGAGCTTGCCGATGACGAAATGCAACTGCAGGTCGGGCCGCTCGACCTCCGGACGGCTGCGGATGAAGCCGCCCGCTTCGGCGAAGTTCGTCGTCAGCATGCCGCGCCGATGGCGCCGCCATTCGAAGATGCCTTTGATCATGTTGACGGCGCCGGTGAACGACAGGCCGAACAGATCCTTCAGCTGCGGCGCGTCGAACACCTGGACGACGTCGACGTGGTCGTGCAGGTTCTTGCCGACGCCTGGCAGGTCTTGTTGCACGGCGATGCCGCGCTCTTGCAAGTGCCCAGCCGGGCCGATGCCGGAAAGCATGAGGATCTGCGGCGACTGCAGTGCGCCGGCTGCGAGCAGCACCTCGCGCCGGGCGCGAAGGGTTCGCGCCGCACCGTCGACGCGAGCCTCGACGCCGACGGCGCGGCCGCCTTCGATGACGATGCGCGTCGTGTATGCGCCGGTGATGACCGTGAGATTCGGCCGGCCGAGGTTCGGCGTGAGATAGGCCTTGGCCGCGCTGAATCGCTCGCCGTTCCTGTGCGTGACCTGATACAGGCCGACGCCTTCCTGGCGCTCGCCGTTGAAATCGGCATTGCTCGCGTAGCCGGCCTCGCCGGCTGCCTTCACGAAGATCGGCCCGAAGCGATTCGGGCTGCGCAGGTCCATGACGTTGAGCGGGCCGCCGCTGCCGTGAAACGCGTCGGCGCCACGCTCGTTGTGCTCGGCGCGCCTGAAGTACGGCAGCACGTCGTTCCAGCCCCAGCCGGCGTTGCCCTCGCCCGCCCAGGCGTCGTAGTCCTCGTGCTGGCCGCGGATGTAGATCATGGCGTTGATCGAGCTCGATCCGCCGAGCACCTTGCCGCGCGGCTGGTAGCCGCGGCGGCCGCCAAGCCCCGCCTGCGGCACGGTCTCGAACGCCCAGTTCGCGGCGCCGTTCTTGGCCAGCACGGCGAGCCCGGCCGGGCAGTGGATGAGCACGCTCTTGTCGACCGGGCCGGCCTCGAGTAGGGCGACGCTGATCGCCGGGTCTTCGCTGAGCCGCGCCGCCAGCACGCAGCCGGCCGAGCCGCCACCGATGATCAGATAGTCGAACTCCGCTCCTGCGCTCGCGTTCACCGTCGCACCGCCTTTCGTCATCCGTCCTTGAAGACCTCGTCGTCGCGGCGCGGGAGGGCGACGCTTCGATGCACGCGGCGATTGTGCCGCGCTGCCGCCGCCTCAAAGCAGCTGGTCGGAGACGAACCAGCCGAGCAACATGTTGTGCACGCGCAGCCAGAACGACGACTCGGGTTCGACGGTCAGGATCATCTCCTTGTCGTCCTGGATCGTCAGCCATTGCAGCGACGTGCTTTTCGGTGCGAAGCGAACCCGATAGGCGCTCTCGAGCTTGCTGATGTTGATGACGCGCAGCAGCTCCTTGGCCAGCGCCGGGCTGTCGATGAACATGCCGAACTCGGTGTTCGTGCTGGCCGAGCGCGGGTCGAGATTCATCGAGCCGATGAAGATGAGCCGCTTGTCGATCACCGCGGTCTTCGCATGCAGCCGCCCGAGCGAAGTGCCGAACATGCCGAGCCGCTTGGTCGTCTGGGTGCGCGTCGGGCTGAGCTCGTACAGGTCGACACCGGCCTCGAGCATGGCCGGGCGATACCGCGCGTAGCCGTTGTGGACAAGCGGCTCGTCGGTGGCGGCGAGCGAATTGGTGATCATCGTCACCTTGACGTGCTCGTTTTCCAGCCTGCGAATCGAAGCCATGCCCATGTCGCCCGGAATCATGTAGGGCGACGTGAGGACGAGGTCGCTCTTGGCCTGCCAGACCTGCATCATCACGTTGTTGGTGACGCTGGTCTCGTAGGCGATCTTCGACGTCTTCGACAGCAGCTTTTCGGGCGGGTCGGCGAAGGCGCGTGCCTTGCCCCACTGCAGGCCGACCTGGCCGGACTCGAAGTCCTCGCCCAGCGGCCCGTAGCCGAGCACGTCGATCGCCGGCGGATCGGCGGGCGGCGAGGGCGGCAGGCTGGCCAGCGTCGCATCGAAGGCCTTGCGGCGCGCTTCCCTGTCGCCGAGTGGCTCGCCGACCAAATCGATCGGAAAGACCACCTCGCTGTTCCAGTAGCGATCGAAGATCTTCTCCATGTCCTTGACGACCGCGCCCATGACGAAGGCGTCCATGTCGACGAAATTCGATTCGGCGCTGCGCAGGAAATATTCGTCGCCGATGTTGCGCCCGCCGACCACCGCCATGACGCCGTCGGCGACGAACATCTTGTTGTGCATGCGATGGTTGAGGCGCCCGAAATCGAAGATCGACGCCGTGTAGCGGCCGGCGACGCCGCTCGAGCGGGCGCAGCAGAACGGATTGAAGAGGCGCACCTCCACGTTCGGAAACGACGCCAGGCCGCGCAGCAGCTGATCCGAATGCGTCGTGTAGAGATCGTCGACGAGCAGGCGCAGCCGCACGCCGCGCACGGCGGCGTCGCGCAGCGCTGTCATGAGCAGGCGCCCGGTCGGATCGTTCTCGAACTGGTAGTACTGGACGTCGAGCGAGCTGGCGGCCCGCTGCGCGAGCTGGATGCGCGTGTCGAGCGAAAAGGCGCCGAGCGGCATCAGTCGCACTCCGGTCTGATCCGGCCCGGGCAACGAGGCAATGGCCATCTTCACGAGCGGGCTATCAGGATCCGGCGGCAAGGCCGACGTATCAATGCGGCCGACGTTGGCCGGCAGCGTGCCGCAGCCGGCCAGGCCGAGCGCGGCGACGGCGAGCGCCGCCATGTCCGAGTCTCCCGCAGGTGCTTCGGCCAGATGCCGTAGCGGCCGG
>PLZH01000170.1 GCA_003152055.1 Burkholderiales bacterium | reverse complement strand
GCGAGCGGTGACGAAAACACCTCCATGACGGTAATGGCACAGGGTGCGTCGTTGCTGGCGACGCAGCTGCATGCGCAAGGGCGCATCGCCGGGTTGCTGGCGCTCGGCGGCACGATGGGTACTGACTTGGCGCTGGACGTCGCGAACGCGCTGCCGCTGGGTTTTCCGAAGGTGCTGGTTTCCACCATCTCCTATTCGCACCTGCTGCCGCCCGAACGCATTCCGGCGGATCTGATCATGGTCCTGTGGGTCGGCGGCCTGTACGGGCTCAACAGCCTGTGCCGTTCGGCGCTGTCGCAGGCCGCCGGTGCGGTGACGGGAGCTTGCCGCAGCGTGCTTGCCCCGCGTTTCGAGCCTCCGATGATCGGCATGACTTCGCTCGGCTCGAGCGTGCTGACCTACATGAAGACACTCAAGCCGGAGCTCGAGAAGCGTGGCTACGAACTGGCGGTGTTCCACACCACCGGCATGGGCGGACGTGCCTTCGAGGCGCTTGCAGGTCAAGGCCGGTTTGTCGCGGTGATGGACTTTTGCCTGCAGGAGCTGGTCAACCACCTCGGCGGCTCCTGCGTCACCGCGGGGCCTGGCCGACTGCTCGGGGCGGGCCGCGCGGGCGTGCCGCAGATCGTCGCACCCGGTGCGACCGACATGCTGGACTACCCGGCCTGGGCCGAACCGCCGACGCGCTTCGCGGGACGCGCCGGGCATGCACACAATCGCCTGATCGCCTCGGTGTGCATCGACCCGGCCATGCGCCGGGTCGTGGCACGCGCGATCGCCGACCGGCTCGGCCAGGCCACCGGTCCGACCGTGCTGCTGGTGCCGACGCAAGGCGTCGAGGGCTGGGATCGCCCGGGCCAGCCACTGCACGATCCCGAAGGGTTGACCGTGCTGATCGACGAGATACGCGGCGCCGTGCGGCCCAACACGCGGCTCGTCGAACTGAACGCGCACATCAACGACCCGTCCTTCGCGCAGGCAGCGCTGGAGATCTTCGACGGCTGGGTCACGGAGGGCCGCATCCCCAGGGCCGCAGCGGCTGTGGACGTAACATATTGAAGGAATGCCGTGACAGCTCAAGCGCTGGTACTCGACTTCGGCGGCGTGATCACCCGCACGCTGTTCGAGACGCACGATCTGACCGAGCGGGCGCTCGGCTTGGCGCCCGGCACGCTCACCTGGCGCGGCCCCTTCGATCCGGAGCATGACTCGCTGTGGCGCGACATGCAGGCCGACAAGATCAGCGAGCGCGACTACTGGATGGCGCGCGCGCACGAGGTCGGTCGTCTCGTCGGTGAGGAGTGGGACCGGATGGAGACTTTCGTGCGGCGTGCGCGCGGACCGGATGTGCAGGTGATGACCCGCCCGGAGGCGCGGCGCGCAATCCAGGCCGCCCATGCCGCGGGCAGGCGCCTGGCCTTGCTGTCCAACGAGCTCGACCTCTTTTACGGCGCCGACCTGCGTCGAAAATTGCCGCTGCTGGCTCTGTTCGAGGTCGTGGTGGATGCCACCCACACCGGGATTCTGAAGCCCGACCCACGTGCCTACGCTTTGGTGACGCAACAACTTGGACTGACGCCGGCCGATTGCGTATTTGTCGACGACCAGTTGCGCAACATCCACGGCGCGCAGAGCGCTGGAATGCAAGTGGTGCACTTCGACGTGATGCGACCACAAGTCTCCTACGACCGGGCCCTGAGGCTGCTCGGCCTGCCACCGACGCACTGAGCCAGCGTGATCGATGCCGGCTCGACGCGGCCGCAAGACCCATTCCCAGCCGAATTCTGACGATACGGAGGCCCGATGAAGACACTCGAAGAACGCACCAATGCCCACCTGGCTCGCGGCGTGGTGGGATTTCCCACCGCGCTTGCCACCGCCGTGGGCCTCGTGATGGCCAGTCCGGTGATCCTGACCACGACCGCCGGCTTTTCGATCGGTGGTGGCACCTTCGCCGTCGCGATGGCAATTGCCTTCGTACTGATGCAGCTGCAGGCCATGACCTTCGCGGAGGCTTCTGCCATGTTGCCCACCGCCGGCTCGGTATACGACTACATCGCCTGCGGGCTGGGACGCTTCTTCGCCATCACCGGCACTATCTCGGCCTACATGCTGGTCCATGTGTTTGCCGGCACCGCCGAGACCATCCTCAGCGGCGTGATGGCCACGGTCAACTTCCCTGCGCTACACGCTGTACTGGTGGCACACGACGCCACCTGGGCTGTCGGTGTGGGCCTGGTGCTGCTGTTCGGCCTGCTCAACTACTTCGGCATCACGGCGTTTGCCAGGGTCGAGATCTTCCTGACTCTGGGCATGTGGCTGACGCTGATGATCTTCGGCATCAGCGGTCTGGTGCAGGCGCCCAAGGTGCCGCTGGAGGGTTTCTTCGGCGCGTCACAAGTGGGCACCGACCCCTATGCGGTGATGTCGCTGGTGGGCATGGCGATGTTCATGTTCCTCGGCATTGAGTTCGTCACGCCGCTGGCGCCCGAACTGCGCAACTCGCAACGGGTCATCCCGCGAGCAATGATGCTGGGCCTGGTGCTGGTGTGGCTGTGCATGGTGATCTGGGGCGCGTCGATGGCGCGGCAGGTGGCCAACGTGGCGGTCGATCCGAAGGGCCTGGTGCACATCCTCGAGACGCCCGATGCGATCCCGGTGTTCGCGCAGGCCATCATGGGCCCGGCGGGTCGCTTCTGGCTGGGCATCGCCTTCCTGTTGGCCGGCGCGGCCACAATCAACACGCTGATGGCCGCGCTGCCACGCATCCTCTACGGCATGGCCCGCGACGGCGCGTTGCCGCGTGTGTTCGCGATCCTGCACCCCAGATACAAGAGTCCGGTGGTGGGCATCCTGGTGACGATGGCGATTCCCATCACCCACACCATTGCGATCAAGGGCGATCTGGACCGCATCATGCCGCTGGTGTTGGCCGCCGTGTGTTCCTGGGGCATGGCCTACCTGCTGGTCAACCTTTCGATCGTGACTTTGCGCATCCGCCGACCGGATCTGCCGCGTGCCTACAAAGCGCCATGGTTCCCGCTGCCGCAGGTGGTGTCTTCGGTCGGCATCTTCGTGGCCATCTGGTACATCACGCCGCCGACGATGAACGCACGCGACATCTACCTGCCATTCGGCGTCATGCTCGGTCTGACTGCGCTGTATGCGCTGGTGTGGACGGTACTCGTCCAGCGGCAGCCGGCCTTTACGCCGGTGCCGGTGGAGCAGGTACTCGAACAGGAGTTCGCGCGCCACGATACCCCGGAAGATCGGCTCAATGCACTGGCCGAAACGGCAGAGCATTGAGGTGAACGCCTTCGTTGGCCCTGCCGCTGATCTCCCGCGGGCAAGTCGACCCTCGCTGCCGCATGATCGGTCCTCGGCAGCGGGACTTCGATCGTTACGCCATAGTCACCCAGCCGGCCGAGGGCCGACCGGTGCTTGCCGATGAGCAAGCCCGGGGCGGCGCCGTACAAACCCTATCGCGAATTCACGCGATGGACGACCGCGGGACCGATCTCCACACTGCGTTTCCAACGGCGTCCCGTCGGGTCGCCTCGCCATTTCATTTCGTGGAGAGATCGATGACCCAGACCTCGCAACACTTCATCCAGGGCCAGTCCTGCGCCGCCTCCGATGGCGCGACCATGGACCTCATCAGCCCGATCACCGAGCGCGTGCATGGCCGTGCCGCACGCGGCACGGCGGCGGACGTCGATGCCGCCGTCCGGGCCGCCCGCGCCCAACTCGACGGCGGCGCCTGGAGCACGATGCCCGTCTCGCAACGCGCAATCCTGATCAACAAGCTGGCCGACCTGGTCGAGCGCGATGCCGAGAAGATCGCCGACATGGACGCGATGTGCATCGGCCGCCCGCCGATCGAGCCCCGACTGCTCGACCTGCCCAACGCCATCGGCACGCTGCGCACCAGCGCAGGCTGGGCCGACAAGATCGAGGGTCGCACCATCCCGACTCCCGGTTACATGGGCATCAAGACGCTGTCGTACACGCGTCGCGAGCCAGTCGGCGTGGTCGGCGCGATCGTGCCGTGGAACACGCCGTTCATGATCACCAGTTGGAAGGTCGCGCCGGCGCTCGCTGCCGGCTGCACGCTGGTCATCAAGCCTTCGGAAGAAACGCCGCTGTCGGCGCTGCACCTGGCCGCACTGTGCAAGGAAGCGGGCATCCCCGACGGCGTCGTCAACGTCGTCACCGGTTCCGGCGAGGTGGTGGGCAAGGCGCTGTGCGTGCATCCTGGCGTCGACAAAATCACCTTCACCGGCAGCCCCGAGGTCGGGCGGCTGATTCAGCGCGCCGCGGGAGACAGTTTTAAGCGCATCGCGCTCGAACTCGGCGGCAAGAGCCCGCAGATCGTGTTCGATGATGCCAACCTCGAGCAGGCCATCCAGGGCTGCGCGATGGGCCTGTTCTTCAACCAGGGCCAGGTCTGTGCGGCCGGATCGCGCATCCTCGCGCAGCGCGGCATTGTCGACAAGTTCGCGAAGATGCTGGCCGGTGCGGCAGCGTCGATCAAGGTGGGCGACCCGGCCCAGCCCGGCGTCAACATGGGAGCCGTGGCCAGCAAAGCACAGTTCGATCGGGTCAACCGCTACGTGAAGCAGGGCATCGAGGAGGGCGCCACGGCGNNGTCGGCGTCGTGATCCCGTTCGACACCGAAGAAGAAGCCATTGCGCTGGCCAATGATTCGGTCTACGGACTCGGCGCCACCGTCTGGACCAACGATATCGCGCGCGGCCACAAGGTGGCGCATGCGGTGAAGGCCGGCGCGGTCGGTATCAATTGCTGGGCGCCGATCGACCCGCGCCTGCCCTGGGGTGGCATGAAGACGAGCGGCATCGGGCGCGAGTGCGGCCTCGCGGGCGTGCACGCCTACACTGAGGAAAAGGTCGTCACGGTGCTGTTGCCCTGAGGCTGGGCTGTGCGGCGCTTCGCAGCGGGCACGACGGGCATCCGGCTGCCGCGCGCCGAAGAGCAACGCATTTGTCCCGGTCCAGCGAGAAGCCCGTGCAACGAGGAGCCGGCGTCAAAACCGCGGAGAACCGTTCGCAAACAGACGCGATGACCGACCGCCGGCACTTACCGACATCGGCGCCTCGCATTCACGGTGAACACTGCATGACGCCTGTCCCTGCCCTGCACCGCAATGACTGTGAGCCGCTGCAGCACTCGTCCTGCAGCGAATCGGTCGTGGTTCGCCGCACGCGCACCAACGACATCGACACCCACACCGCACAACTGCAGGACTGGGAGCTGCACTACGATCAGCTCGACTGTGGCGCGTTCGAGGGCTGCTTCACCGATATTCGCTGGCCCGGCATGCAGCTGTTCGTCGAGATGACGACGCGCCGTTTACGCCAGCGCGGACACCTGCTGCCGGACTCGTTCGGCATCGGGACGATGCTCGATGGCGACGGGTCGCTGAGTGTCAACGGCATCCGCTCGGGTGTCGGCACCTTGCTCACCTGCGACTCGACCGAGCTGGACCTGTGCACGCCCGCCAACTGCACTATAGCGGGCCTGGTGGTCGATGCCGACACACTGCATGAGGCGGCCGAAAGCATGCCCGACCTGGGGCCGCTGCTGCGTCCCGACATGCTGCTCGCGATGACGCCGCCCGAAGCGTTGCTCGCGCCCTGGCGTTCGCTGCTGCTGTCGAGTGTTCAGTCCGCCATCGAGCGGCCCTGGCTCCTGCACGTTCCCGGTGTCCAGCAGCAGTTGCGCAGCGACCTGCTCGTCCACCTGATCGAGGCGATGGCTGGCGCGCAGCGCGCCGACCAGGTCCACCGCGCCGGTGCGCGCAAGCGCATCGTCGACCGTGCCTGCGAGCTGATGCTGTCGCAGCCCGACGAGCCACTGTCGCTGTTCGAAGTGTGCAGCCGCGTCGGCGCGAGCCCACGCAAGCTCGGCTACTGCTTTCAGGACGTGCTGGGCCTCAGCCCGGCGCGCTACATCAAGGCAATGCGATTGAACGACGTGCGGCGCGAACTGGCTTGCGGCGACAAGCCCGAGCTGAGCGTCTACGACGCCGCGGCGCGCCGGGGTTTCTGGCATTTCGGGCATTTTTCGGCCGACTACAAGAAGCAGTTCTCCGAGCTGCCGTCGGAGACCCTCGGTCGCGCCCGCCGACAAATTGGGCGGCAGACGAAGCCGCCAGTGAATTCATCCGCCGCCGCGGCGCATTAGCAGATCGATACGGAACACGTCTTCGTCGCAGACGTCGAGGCAGCGGGCGCAGCGGATGCAGTCGGCGCTCTGATACCAATTTGCATTCAATAGATAAGATATGATAATTGTCCACGGACTTCGAGGAGTCGTGGATGAAGACGCTTATCGTTGGCGACAAGCCCACAGTGGGCCGACTTGCTGATCGGCTCAAGCAAGCTGGTAGTCACGCGGAGTACCAGCGCGTTCAGTGCGTGCTGATCAGGGCCACGCTGGGCAGCTCGGCGGCGCAGATCGCGCAATTGCTGGGCTGGTCGCCGGCGACGGTGCATGTGATCCATTCGCGCTGGGCCAAAGAAGGCGACACCCTCTTCGATCTGCGAGGCCGAGGCGGCAGGCGCCACCAGCACCTCACTCCTGAGCAGGAGCGCCAACTCCTGGCGCCGTTCGTCAAGCGCGCCGAGGCTGGCGGCATGCTGACGGTGGCGGAAATCCAGCGGGCCTACCAGGAGCAACTGGGCAAGGACGTGGCGCCCTCGACGATTTACCGGCTGCTGGACCGCCACGGCTGGCGCAAGGTCGTGCCACGGCCAAGGCACCCCAAGGCGGATGTAGCGGCGCAGGCCGCCTTTAAAAAAACTTCGCCGCACGGTACGCCAAGAGGTCGCGCGCCAGGCTGAGCATGGCCGCCAGGTGCGGCTGATGTTCCAGGACGAGGGCCGCTTCGGCCTGCTGGGCACGCCCCGGCGCTGCTGGGCGCCACACGCCTTGCGACCCATCGTCGGCGCACGGCTCGAACGCAAGTACATCTACGCCTTCAGCGCCGTCAGCCCACACGACGGCGTGATGGACAGCCTCGTGTTGCCTTGGGTCAACGCCCAGACGATGTCCGTGTTCCTTGCCGAGGTGGCGCAGCGCCACGGCGAAGAGTTCATCGTCATGGTCTTGGATCAAGCCGGCTGGCACCT
>PLZH01000002.1 GCA_003152055.1 Burkholderiales bacterium | reverse complement strand
GGGGGCCGCGCCGGTGGCAGTTCCCGGCGCCGCGCCTGCGCCTGCACCGGCCGCGCAGAACGCGCCGCCGCCACCGCACGGCAGCGCCGAAATCGCCACCCTCGCCTTCGCCTACGGCATTTCCGGCTTCGGCTACATCGTCACCGCCACCTTCCTGCCGGTGATCGCGCGCGCGGCGATCGCCGGCTCGCCGCTCATCGACCTGTTCTGGCCGATCTTCGGCGCCGGCGTGGTGGTCGGTGCGCTGCTCTCCTCGCGCCTGCCCGCAGTGCCCGACCAGCGCCTTCGGCTCGCAACCGGCTATGTGATGCAGGCGATGGGCATCGGCATCGGCGTCGCCTGGCCCACGCAGGCCGGCTTCGCGATCGGCAGCCTGCTGCTCGGGCTGCCGTTCACCACGCTCACCTTCTTCACGATGCAGGAGGTGCGGCGCATCCGGCCGAATGCGGCGGCCAGCACCATCGGCCTGGTGACCACGGTCTGGGCGCTCGGCCAGTCGCTGGGGCCGCTGATGGTCGCGGCCCTGCTGCGGCAGGGCGGCGGCGATGCGCACGCGGCGTTCCAGCATTCGCTCATGGTGGCGGCGACGGCGCTGCTGGTCGGCGCGGCGATCTTCGTCGCTGCGGCACGGGTGTGGCCTGCGGGCCCGCGCCCGTCGGAGTGACGAGCGTGCGCGAACCACGCAGTTTTATACTTTGGAGTCGTCGACGGTCAGATCGGTTGTCGCTGACCGGGCCGACCCGAAGTGAGTTGAATCGCACCGATCAGGGGAGCTTTCGATATGAGCACCTCTCGCCTCGCGGCCTTGTGCATGGCCCCGTTCCTGGCGTGTGCGGCAGCTATGCCTTCGACCGCTCTGGCCGATACCGACGCGTGCACGGTGTTGACGCCGGACCAGGTCGGCGCGGCCGTCGGCGTTCCGGTCGGCGCGGGAAAGCACGTCACGCCGACTTTCGTGAGGACCTGCACCTGGACCGCCTCCGGCAGCTCGGATGTGAAATTCGTGACGCTCTACATGCAGACCGCCGCGGCGTATGACGGTGGCAAGCAGATGGCCAGCCAGATGGCCCTCGCGGGCAAGGGCGCGGCGGTCAAGCCTGCCTCCGTGGGCGACGACGGCTACTACTTCGTCACAGGAGACCAGGTCGGACTCCTGGTCAAGAAAGGCAGCGCCTCGTTCAAGGTTGCGGTCTATGCGAAGCTTCCGGTCGACAGGAAGGAAGCGATGGAGCTGACCCTCGCCAGGGAAGCCCTGGCGAAGCTCTGATGCGAAGCGCCCTCCCGAACTCCGCAAGCAGGGATTTCGAGTCGGAGGGGGTGCGCGGCCTTCGCGACGATCTGGCCCTGGCGTTGCGGGCTGCCGCGCATCACGGCCTCGCCGAAGGGGTCTGCAATCACTTCAGCATCGAGCTGCCGGACCGCTCGGGACGGTTTCTTCTGAACCCTCGCGGCCTGCTCTGGAGCGAGGTCCGCGCCGCCGACATCGTGATGGTCGACGGCGATGGCAACAAGCTCGCGGGGAGTCACGCCGTGGAGCCCACGGCGATGTTCATCCATGCGGCGATCCACCGCCTCTGCGCGAAGGCCTGCGTCCTGCATACCCACATGCCCTACGCGACCGCGTTGACGCTCACGGCCGATCGCTGCCTCGACACCGCCTTGTCGCAGAACGCGATGCGCTTTCACGGGCGCGTCGCCGCCGACGCGCACTACAACGGCCTCGCGCTCGATGCTTCGGAGGGCGAGCGGATCGCCGCGGCGATGGGCGGTGCCGACGTGGCCTTCCTCGGCAACCACGGCGTGGTCGTGTGCGGCGAGCGCATGGCTCACGCCTACGACGACCTCTACTTCCTGGAGCGCGCCTGCATGGCCCAGGTGCTGGCGCAGTCGACCGGCCGGCCCCTCACTCCCGTCGGCGCGGCGATCGCCGCGCGCGTGCGCGATCAGACCCTGGGCGAACGCCTGCAGTCCGAGCTGTTCTTCGAAGCCCTTCGGCGCACGCTTCGAGCGAGCGAACCCGGCTCGTGAACTAGCTGGCGGCGGCTAGCCGCCGCCTACCCCGCCGCGTGATAATCGGCCTCGACGGTCCCGTCGGCGCCCTCGGCGCGCCCCTTCATCGAGCGGAACAGCGGCGTCAGCACGACCACGACGACCAAGTTCAGGATCACGGTGTAGAGCGCGCTGTAGCCGGGGAAGGTCCAGTCGCCGACCGCCAGCGGGTAGGTGGACGTGAGGTGCGCGGCCACCGCCATCCAGGTGCCGGCGATCGTGCCCGCGGCCCAGCCGATCGTCAGCGCCCAGCCGTCGAACCAGCGTGTGTAGGCGCCGAGCAGCACCGCCGGCAGCGTCTGGATGATCCAGATGCCGCCGAGCAGCTGCAGCTGGATCGCGTACTGCGTCGGCACGAAGATGATGAACACGAGCGCGCCGAACTTGACGACCAGCGACACCCACTTGGCGATCTGCGATTCCTGCCGGCCGCTCACGTTCGGGTTGATGAACTCGCGGTGGATGTTGCGCGTGTAGAGGTTGGCCGCGGCGATCGACATGATCGCCGAAGGCACGAGCGCGCCGATGCCGATGGCGGCGAAGGCGATGCCCACGAACCACGACGGGAAGTGGTGCAGGAACAGCGCCGGCACCGCGAAGTTGTTGCCGTAGGCCTTGAAGCCGTCGGCGAACTCGGGCAGGTGGTTCAGGCCGCCGGCGATGGCGAAGAAGCCGAGCAGCGCGAGCATGCCCAGCATCAGCGAATAGCCGGGCAGCATCGCGGCGTTGCGGCGGATGGCGTGGCCGCTGCTCGCGCTCAGGATGCCGGTGAGCGAATGCGGGTAGAGGAAGAGGGCCAGCGCCGAGCCGAGGGCGAGCGTGGCGTAGGCGCCGTAGGCGCCGGTCGTGTGCGGGCCGGGGGTGGCGAGCAGCACCTTGGCGGCCGGAACCGCGGCGAAGATCTTGCCGAAGCCGCCGAGCTGCATCGGCACGACGATGATCGCGGCGAAGGCGGTGATGTAGATCAGCAAGTCTTTCACGATCGCGATCGAGGCCGGCGCGCGCAGGCCGCTCGAATAGGTGAAGGCGGCGAGGATGACGAAGGCGATGACGAGCGGCAGATCGGCCGCCAGGCCGCTGCCGCCGATGCCGAGCGCGCCCAGCACCACCTGGATGCCGAGCAGCTGCAGGGCGATGTAGGGCATGGTCGCGACGATGCCCGT
>PLZH01000327.1 GCA_003152055.1 Burkholderiales bacterium | reverse complement strand
GCGAGCAGCCAGGCGAGCGCGACCTGCGCCCGCGGCCGACCGAGCCGCTTCGCGACTGCGCCCAGCGCTTCGACGACCTTGCGGTCGGCCTCGACGGTCTTGGCGTAGAGGCCGCGGCCGAACGCATCGGTCTCCGTGCGCGCGCTCGTCGCGTCCCAGCCGCGCGTCAGGCGGCCGCGCGCGAGCGGGCTCCACGGAATGACGCCGATGCCCTCGGCCTTACAGAGCGGCAGCATCTCGCGCTCTTCCTCCCGGTAGAGCAGGTTCACGTAGTTCTGCATCGTCGCGAAGCGCGCCCAGCCGTGCCGATCGGAAAGGTGCAGGGCCTTCGCGAACTGCCACGCATACATCGACGACGCGCCGATGTACAGAGCCTTGCCGGCGCGCACGACGTCGTTCAGCGCTTCGAGCGTCTCCTCGATGGGGACGCCGTAGTCCCAGCGATGGATCTGGTACAGGTCGACATGGTCGGTGCCGAGCCGCTTCAGGCTNNGCGTCGATCTCCGCGAAGATCGCCTTCTTCGAAAGTCCCGCCCCGTTCGGCCCTTCGTGCATGCGCCCGTTCACCTTGGTCGCGATCACGACTTCGCCGCGCCGTGCGTATTCGAGCAGGGCGCGGCCGACGATCTCTTCGCTCGTGCCGTCGGAATAGACGTTCGCGGTGTCGAAGAAATTGATGCCGAGATCGAGCGCCTTCCTGATGAAGGGCCGGCTGGCCGCTTCGCCGAGGGTCCACGGGTGGTTGCCGCGATCGGGTTCGCCATAGCTCATGCAGCCCAGGCAAATGCGGGAGACGTCGAGGCCGGTGTGGCCGAGCTTGATGGTGTTCATGGCTCGAACCATAGCCGCATCGCGGCCGGTCTGCTTCAGCGCGAAAGAATCATGTCTGCGCAGGCCCGGGTCATCGCCGAGTCCTCGTCGCACCAGTCGAGCAGCACGTCGAAGTGGTTGCGCCCGGCGATCTCGATCGTCTTGCCCACGAACCCGGCGGCACGCCAGGCCGCGATGTAGGCGCTCGACTGGTCCTTGAAGCCGCTCGTCTCGTGTTCGCCCCAGGCGAGCACGAGCTCGCAACCTCGCGGCGGCAGGTGATGGATCGGGCTCGCGGCGCGGGCCCGATCGTCGTCGAGGTTCATCCAGGCGTTGACGAACGACTTCAAGATCGGCGCCAGGTCGAACAGGCCGCTCACGGGCATCGCGCCTTTGATCGCGTCTTCGGGCAGGCCTAGCTTTTCGCGCCAGCCGCCCGAGACCAGCGCCGCGGCAAGGTGGCCGCCGGCCGAGCTGCCGCCGACGAAGAGGCGCTCCGGAGCGATGCCATGCAAGGGGCCGTTTCGGTAGAGCCACGTGATCGATGTGCGCACCTGGCGGATGATTTCTTCCAGCGTCGCCGCCGGAGCCAGCGCGTAGTCGACGGCGACGACGCTGATGCCGCGCCGGGTCAGGGTCTTGGCCATGAAGACCGATTCGTTCTTGCTCAGCATGCGCCAGTAGCCGCCGTGGATGAACACGAACGCGGGCTTCAGGCCGGGCCCGGGCGCGGGAAAGATGTCGAGGCACTGGCCGCTCGCCGCGTCGTAGCAAAGGTCGCGTTCGTGCGGCAGGGATCGATACGCCGCGGCCGAGCGGTCGCGGTAGGCGTCCATGTTGGCCTCGAAGACGCCGGGCGGCAGCGCCGCGCGCGGGCTGTAGGCGGCGTCGATGGCGGGGTCGCTCGCGGGCATCGTCATGGTCAGACTCCGAGGTAACGCTGCCAGATGGACGCATCGGCGTCGAGCTCGGTTGAAGTGCCGGTCCAGGCGACGCGGCCTTTTTCGAGGATCACGTGCCGGTCGGCAAGGCGGATCAGCCGCTGCACGTACTTGTCGATGACGAGGATCGCCTGACCTCTCGCGCGCAGCGCCGCCAGGCTCTGCCAGATCTCATGGCGCACGAGCGGCGCCAGGCCCTCGGTGGCCTCGTCGAGGATCAGGAGGCGCGGCTCGGTGACAAGGGCGCGGCCGATCGCGAGCATCTGCTGTTCGCCGCCCGAGAGCTGGTTGCCGAGATGCGTTCGTCGCTCGCGCAGGCGCGGAAAGAGCTCGTAGACGCGGCCGATCCGTTCTGCCGGGCTGCTGGTCGGTCCTTCGTCGCTCGCCCGCTCGAACGCGCTCAGGTGCTCGTGCACCGTGAGGTTCGGGAACACCTGCCTTCCTTCGGGGACAAGGCCGACGCCGCGGCGCGCGATGCGATGCGGCGCTTCGCTCTCGATCGCTTCGCCGCGAAAGGCGATGCTGCCGCCGCGCGCCCGGTGCAGGCCGGTGATCGCGCGCACCAGCGTCGTCTTGCCCATGCCGTTGCGGCCGAGCAGCGCGACGACCTCGCCGCGGCCGACGTGCAGGTCGATGCCGTGCAGCACTTCGCTTGCGCCATAGCCGGCATGCAGCGCTCGCACCTCGAGCAGGGCGGCAGGGCTTCCGGCATTCATCGCGCCGCTCATTCCTCGCCGAGGTAGGCTTCGATCACGGCCGCGTCACGCCGTACCGTCTCCGGCGCACCGCTGGCGATGATGCTGCCACTGACGAGCACCGAGACGCGATCGGCGAGGCGGAACACGGCGTCGACGTCGTGCTCGATGAGGAGCAGCGTCGTCCTCGTGCGCAGGCGCTCGATCAGCGCTTCCATGCGGCGTGATTCGTCATGGCCCATGCCGGCCATCGGCTCGTCGAGGAGCACGAGCCGCGGCCAGCCGGCGACGGCGAGGCCGACTTCGAGGGCGCGCTGCTCGCCGTGCGAGAGCGCGGCGATCGGGGCGTCGGCCCGTGCTTCGAGGCCGATCTCGGCGAGCACCTCGCGGGCGCGCGCGAGGATCGCTTCGCGACGCAGCGAAGCGCGGGACGCGGCCTGCACCGCGAGCGCGACGTTGCCGAGCACATCGAAGCTGCGAAAAAGGCGCGTGATCTGGAAGGACCGCGCGAGCCCGCGGCGCGCCCGTTGGTGCGGCGCGAGCCGCGTGATGTCGGCGCCGGCAAAGACGATCTGTCCACCGTCCGGCCGCAGCTGGCCGGCGAGCTGCGCGACGAGCGTCGTCTTGCCGGCGCCATTCGGCCCGATCAGCGCGTGCACTTCGCCTTCTTCGACCTGCAGGTCGACGCCGGCACTGGCGACGACGCCGCCGAAGCGCTTCGAGAGCCGCCGCACATCGAGCAGCGGCGTGTCGGCGCTCAACGCGGCCATGCTCGCGCGATCGCACCGGCGAGCCCTTGCCGCGCGAAGAGCACGACGGCGAGCAGGACCCAGCCGGTCCAGAACTCCCAGTACGTCGTGTATGCCGCAAGGGTGTCCTGAAGGACGACGAGTACCGTGGCGCCGAGCACGCCGCCCCAGATCGACGCGACGCCGCCGAGGATGACCATGACCATCAGCGTGCCCGATTGCGTCCAGTGCAACAGCGCGGGGCTGACGTAGCCCTGCTGGTTGACCGAGAGCGCGCCGGCGACGCCGGCGATCGCGCCGGCGACGACGAAGACGGCAAGGCGGTAGCGGTAGGTCGCAAAGCCGAGCGCTTCGGCGCGCTCGTCGTCGTCGCGCGTCGCGACGATGGCGCGGCCGAATGCGGAACGCACGAACGCGGCCAGCGACGCCAGCGTCGCGCCGAGCACGGTGAGCGCGACGTAGTAGAAGGTCGGTGGGTCCTTCAGGTCGAGGCCGAAGAGGGCAGAGCGGGCCCGGATGTTGAGCCCTTCGTCGCCGCCGTAGCCCTTGATCGAGTTGGCGAGGTAGTACAGCATCTGCCCGAAGGCCAGCGTGATCATGATGAAGTAGACGCCGCGCGTGCGCAGCGAGATCGCGCCGATGACCAGCGCGGCGAAGGCGCTCACGGCGACGGTCATGGCGAGGTTGGCGCCGGCGCCGGTGGAGCCTTCGCTGATCATGACGCCGGTCGCGTAGGCGCCGAGGCCGACGAACGCGGCGTGGCCGAACGAGACCATGCCGCCGTAGCCGAGCACGAGGTTGAGGCTGGTGGCGGCGATCGCGAAGACGACGATGCGCCCGGCCGTGCTCACGTAGTAGCCGGCGCCGATCGCCTGCATCAACGAAGGCACGGCGACGAGGACGATCGCGAGGGCGAACAGCGCGACGAGCGACGATCGCTGCACGGCGTTTCGTCAGCCGCGCGCCGGAAAGAGGCCTTGCGGCTTGATCGCGAGCACCGCCGCCATGAAGACGTAGATCGCCACCGAGGCGACCGCCGGCCCGGCTGCGCTCGCCATCTGCGGCGGCAGGAATGCGCGGAAGATTTCCTGCATCACGCTGCGCCCGAAGGTATCGACGAAGCCGACGAGAAGTGCGCCGACGAGCGCACCGCGGATCGAGCCGATGCCGCCGATGACGATGACGACGAAGGCGAGGATGAGGATGTTCTCGCCCATGCCCACCTGCACCGCGAGCAGCGGCCCCATCAGCACGCCGGCGATGGCGCACAGGCCCGCGCCGATGCCGAAGACGATCGTGAAAAGACGCTTGATGTCGACGCCCATGGCACTCGCCATCTCGCGGTTCGAGGCGCCGGCCCGTACCAGGGCGCCCATGCGCGTCTTCGCGACGCCCGCGTAGAGCAGCGCCGCGAGCGCCAGGCCGGCGCCGATGATGACGAGCCGGTACGCGGGATAGGACAGGCCGGGCACGAGCTCGACGGGCCCTGCGAGCGCGTCGGGGGCGGACAGCGGCAGGTCGTTGCCGAAGACCATGCGCGTGCCGTCGTTGAGGATGAGGATGAGGGCGAAGGTGGCGAGCACCTGCGACAGGTGGTCGCGGGCGTAGAGCGAACGCAGCAGGGTCGATTCGAGCACCATGCCGAAGACGGCGGTGCCGAGCACGGCACCGATCAGGCCGAGCACGAACGAGCCGGTCAGGCCGACCAGCCACGCGCCGATGAAGGCGCCCACCATGTAGAGCGAGCCGTGCGCCAGGTTGATCATGTCCATGACGCCGAAGACGAGCGTCAGGCCCGCCGCGAGCAGAAACAGCATCAGGCCGAACTGCAGGCCGTTGAGCGCCTGCTCGAGAACGAGGGTGCCTGGCACGCCAGTCGGCCGTCGCCGTCAGGGCTTCATCTTGCAGTCCTGCACGTAGGCGTCGCCGTGGTCCTTCAGGATCGGCTCGCTGAAAGACTTGTTGATCAAGCCGCCATGGCCGTCGCTGCCGACGGTGCGGACGTAGTAGTTCTGGATCGGATACTGGTTGGTGTTGAAGCGGAATGCGCCGCGCACCGAATCGAAACGCGCCGCCTTCAGCGCCTTGCGTACCGCCTCGTGGTCTTCGAGCTTGCCGTGAACGTCGCGCACTGCGGCGTTGATGAGATTGGCCGTGTCGTAGCCCTGCGAGGCATAGAGCGTCGGCGTGCGGCCGTACTCGGTGCGGAAGGCGGCGACGAACTTCTCGTTCGCGGGGTTCGTGAAATCGGGCGACCAGTGCGCCGTGTTGAAGATGCCCGACATCGCGTTGCCGACGGGGCCGATCACATCCTGGTCGGCGGAAAAGCCGGGCAGCAGCAGCGTCATGTCCTTGCCGAGCCCGGCGCCGACGAACTGCTTGATGAAGTTGATGCCCATGCCGCCAGGCAGGAAGACGTAGAGCACTTCGGGCTTGGCGGCGCGCACTTCGGCCAGCTCCGCTGCATAGTCGAGCTGGCCGAGCTTGGTGTAGGTCTCGCCGACGACCTGGCCCTTGAAGGTGCGCTTGAAGCCGGCGAGCGAATCCTTGCCGGCCTGGTAGTTCGGCGCCATCAGGTAGACGGTCTTCATGCCGCGCTGCGTCGCGAACTGGCCTGCCGCTTCGTGGTACGCGTCATTCGGCCAGGACACGGCGAAGAAGAGCGGATTGCAGTCCTTGCCGGCCATCGGCGAGGGTGCCGCGTTCGGGCTCAGGTAGAAGGTGTTCGAGTCGAGCGCTTCCGGAAGTGCCGCGAGCATGATGTTCGAGAAGACCACGCCGGTCATGAAATCGACCTTGTCGCGTTTGATGTCCTTCTCGAACAGCTGTTTGGCGACGTCGGGTTTGAACTGGTCGTCGCTGACGAGCACCTCGGCCGGCAGGCCGCCGAGCTTGCCGCCGTTCATCTTCACGGCCAGGAGAAAGCCGTCGCGGATGTCGATGCCGAGCGCGGCCGACGGGCCCGAGAGCGTGCTGACGAAGCCGACCTTGACCTTGTCGGCGGCTGCTGTGAAGAGCGGCGTCAACGCCAGCGCGGCGGCTGAGCATCCGAGAACGAGGGAACGCACGAGGGTCGGCATGGCGATCGCTTTCGAGGCAAAAGGTTGAAGGAGTCGAGTCAAACCCAGATCTGCAAGACGTAGTCGAAGGAGGCCTGGCTGTTGAAGAGGTCGACGCGTTGCAGGCGGATGCTCAAGTGCCCGTCGCTGTCGCGAAGCAGAGTGTGGCGGTAGCTGCCGCCGAAGTGACGGATGACGTCGCGGCGCAGCTCCATCATCTGGAAGCGCGAGCGCACGGTGATCGTCGAGCCTTCTGTCGATTCGATCGTCACGTGGCTGACGAGATGGCTCGTCTCCCACTGCGGCGCCTGCGACCACGCGTTCGGATGCGAGATGCGGCCTTTCCTGATCTCCATCATCAGCTTGTCCTCGATGAAGATCGAAGGCGAGCTTTCCCATTCGGTCTGCTCGGGCGCCACCGGCATCCAGTAGACGCCGTCGGGCGCGAACAGATCGATCCACTCCTGCCAGTGCTTGCCGTCGAGGAGCTCGGCCTGCCGGTAGAGGAATTGCTCGACCTCGCGATGCAGGTCCGGCGCCGTGACCGCTTCGCGACGCGGCAACTCGCGCTCGTGCGCCGGCTGGCCGGCCAGCGTCGCCCGAGGCGAATGGGTCGGCTCAATCGCCTGCGCGCCGGTCGCCGGGCCGGCGGTCTCGCCACCGATGACGACGTCCTGGTCGAGCAGGTGGCGCATGTCGGCGCCGGCCGTCGGAATCGCTTCGCCTTGTTTGGCGGCACTCATTGCGCGGCGCCCTGCATGTAGTTCGCCCAGGCCCGGAACTGGTTGCGCATGACGACTTCGGAGGTGCCGTGGTTCGAGTAGGCGACGCCATTTTCGAAGCGGTCGTCGCCGTGGTTGCGGTGAAAGCTCACCCAGTCGCCGCCGTTCGACGTGAGTCCCCACTGGGCTTTGGTCCAGTTCTCGAGGTCGTCGGCGTTGATCATCGTCGCCGGCGAGTTGACGAGGTTGAAGTACCAAAGGCTCCTGCGGTAGATCGCCTCTGGCGCGCCCTTCAGCCGAAAGTGCCAGATCTCCGACAGCGTCTTGTCGGGCGAGATCGGGCGCAGGCACCGCAGCTGCTGCAGTGGCGACTGCACCGAGAGATAGGGATAGACGAGCACGTGATGGATGCTGCGCGAGAGGTATTCCTCGGTCTTCGCCTCGCCGTAGGCCTTTTGCAGCAGCGCTTCGTATTCGAGCGTGTCGGGGTCACGCGGGCGCAGGCCCATGTAGGCCTTGAGGATGCCGTGGCCGCGCGGGAAGTTGATCGTCTGCACGCTGTCCCACTGCTCGAAGCTCGACGCGAAGGTCGAAAGGTAGTGGTAGTGCAGCGGCGCCGCGCCATCCTTTTCCTTGATGCGGCGCTCAACGCGGCCGGCGGCGATGCCGGTCGACTGGTGCGTCACCGAAGGGTGCAGCGCATCGAGCTGGTTTTCCATGAAGAACTTCCAGTTCGATTGCTGCACCATGCGGTGGCAGTACGGCACGATCTCGACCTCGCCGAGCGGCGAGCGGTCGCACATGTCGTCGAAGGCGATCCTCGCGTCGCCGAGGAATTCCGGAAGCGTCGGCCCTTCGGCACAGAGGCTGGCGAAGACGAAGCCTCGATAGCTGTCGACACGCGCCGCGCGCTTGACGTTGCAGTCGGGGTTGGCCTTGGTCATCGCCGTGCCCTCGTAGCCGCGCGCCAGGGGAATGGCGCGCACCTTGCCGTCGAGGTGAAAGCTCCAGGCGTGATACGAGCACACGAAGGCGCCGCCGGTGTTGCCCTTCAGGTTGCCGACCAGCTGCACGCCGCGGTGCGGGCAGCGGTTGTGCAGCACGTGGATGCCGCCGTCCGCGGCGCGCACCATCAGCATCGGCTGGCGGCCGATCGTCACGGCGTAGTAGTCGCCGGCGTTCGGGATCTGCGAATCGTGGCCGCAGTAGACCCAGACCTTCTCGAAGATGTTTTCCATCTCCGAATCGAAGATCTCCTGGTCGGTGTACACGCTTTTGTGGACCCGGTCGGGCTCCACGAGGGACTGGACGTTCATGGGACGGCTTCCGTACGCAACTGGCAAGTGTGCACAAAGCGGGCCCGATCTCAAAACCCGCGCCGACGGCGCCGCTGGCCACAAGCGCGCCTACGGCGGCACAAAGCTGAGCGTATGCGCCGGCCCGCCCGGGAGCAGCGGTGTGGCACGGCCGGCCGTCCAGTCGTCGTGGCCGCCGAGGAAATCGCGGCTCAAGGGGTGGCCGCTCTGGCCGCCCGGCATGTTGAACACGCCGCTCGCTTCGCGGCCGGGCGAGACGACGAGGCGCTCCGACTGTCCAAAGTCCGGTGCAGCGACGCGAGGCATGTGGCTGTCGCCCGGGATCGGCTGGGGCGGCGCCGCGAGCCAGCGTGCGCCGAGCGGCAGCGCCGCCGCCATCGGATGGACGATGTGCGTCGTGTTGCGCTTGCCCCAGGTTGCCTGTGACAGGGGCGTGCCGTCGTTCTCGATGCCGGCAATGGCGTCGTCGATGGCCGCGAGCTGGACGGCCTGCCAATTCGCGCTGCCCTTCGGCAACCAGGCCTGCGGCCGCTCGTCGAGCAGGCTTGCGATCACGGCCGGCCAGCGCGGCGTGGCGCGGGCGAAGCTGGCGCCCTTGTCGGCCGCGCGCATCTCCTCGTCGACGCTGCCGAACAGGCGAACGTACAGGCCGCCGACGAACGCGCGCGTCAGCCGGTAGGCCACCGAGTCGATGCTGGCGCGGCCGGTCCACGTGGTTTCCAGCAGGCGCTTGAACTCGTCGCGCTTCGGGTGCGCCGCGGCGTCGGTGTCGCCCGCGAGCGCCTGCAGGGCGCGGTCGCGCCAGGGCGCAAGGTAGAGGGCGCGATCGTCGAGGCCGACGCCGTAGACGCCCGCTTCGTCGGTGCTCGGGCCGAGTGCGGCCACACTGTCGCGAACCTGGCGCTGGCGTGCGCCGAGGTCGGCGCCGCCGTCGCCGATCGCCGCGTAGCCGGGGCCGGCGAGCTGGCGTGAGTTCGCGGTCGCGAGCTGGCCGCCGGGCGGATCGATGACGCTGGGGTGCGCCCCTGGCGCCGCCAGCGTCACCCATGTGTGCGACGCCGCCGACGCGGCCGGCGCGGGAAAGGTCGACGCCCACGTCGCGTTGCGGCCCGGCAGCGCCCCGGCCACCGTCCAGCCGATGTGGCCGGCGGCATCGCCAGCGACCATGTTCTGCGCCGGAAGGCCAGCGCGCTGGCCGATGGCGAGCGCCTCGGCCAGGTCGGTCGCACGCTCGAGCTGCAAGATCTCGAAATTGACGGCACCCGGATCGTGCGCGACCCAGTGCACCGCATAACGCCGGCCGCCAACTTCCCACACGGGGCCGAACGCCGTCTCCTGCACGTGCAGAACCTCGTCGGCGCCGTCGGCGACGGCAATGCGCTCGTCGACCGTGCGCAGCAGGCCCCACCCGTCGGCCGGAGCACCGGCCATGGCGGCCGGCATCCGGTAGCGCGTCGGATCTTTCGGGTCGAACTCGAGCTCGAGCAGATCGATGTAGGCGCCATAGCTGTTCGTCATGCCCCAGGCCACCTGCCCGTTGCTGCCGACGACCACCGCCGGCGTGCCCGGCAGGGTGACGCCGACGACGCGGCGCAGCGGCGCGCCGGGCGACTCGATCTCGAGCGCAGCGCGATACCAGATATTCGGCAGGCGCAGCGCCAGGTGCATGTCGTTGGCGATGATCGCCGCGCCGCTCCTGCTGCGCGAACCGGCGACGGCCCAGTTGTTGCTACCCACCTCGGCGTCGCCGATGTCTTCCATCATCGCGACCTTCGCCTTCGGCAGCTTGCCGAACCAGGCCGGCGCGTCGGCCGGCAAGGGCACGGTGGTCTCGGTGATCGCGGGCGCGTCGAGCGGCGCGTCGTAGGCGCTCGAGGTGGGCAGCAGGAAGGCGAGCTGCTCTGCAGACGTGCCGTGGTCGCGCAGCCAACCGCGCGAGAAGACGCGATGGAGCTGATCGTCCTGCAGGTCGAAGTACATCGCCCAGACGACGAGCAGCGAGTCTTGCGCGCGCCAGGGCCGCGGCGATGCCCGCAGCACGCCGTACTCGAAGGGGCGCGCGTCGAGTGCGGCGAGGCCGGCGTTGACGCCGGCGGCATAGCGTTCGAGCACGGCGCGGTCGGCCTCGGGCAGGGCGGCTAGCGCCACGCCGGCGCGTGCCGCGAAGCGGTGGATGCGTCGCTCCCGGTCGACCGGCAGCAGCGCCTTGCCGAGCAACGCCGCGAGCTCGCCGCTCGCGGCGCGGCGCAGGAGGTCCATCTGGAAGTAGCGCTCCTGCGCATGCAGGTAGCCGGTGGCGAAGGCGATGTCGCTGCGGTCGCTGCCGCGCAGCGTCGGCACGCCGTTCGCATCGCGCATCACCGAGACCGGCGCGCGCAAACCGGCTGCAGATATCCGGCCGTCGAGCGCCGGCAGACTGGCGCGCATGAATGCATAGATGCCGATCGCGGCCGCCAGCACGAGCGCCAGCAGCAGCCAGAAGAAGGCGCCGATCCAGCGGCGCGCGCGCCTGCGCCTGGTCACGGGCTGTGCCATCCGTCCCTC
>PLZH01000317.1:22498-22618 GCA_003152055.1 Burkholderiales bacterium | reverse complement strand
TCGAGCACGTGTTGCAAAGGCTTCGTGGTTTGCGCAAGACCGAGCGGACTACGGCTGACGCGTTGTTGGCGCGTGTCGAGTC
Organism: Burkholderiales bacterium; assembly: GCA_003152055.1. Taxonomy (GTDB): domain Bacteria; phylum Pseudomonadota; class Gammaproteobacteria; order Burkholderiales; family Burkholderiaceae_C; genus Schlegelella_A. The sequence continues at coordinate 22,536 of PLZH01000317.1, read as the reverse complement.
GGCGAAGTGGCGACTTTGGCATGGTCGGGCAGCGGACT
>PLZH01000317.1:0-22362 GCA_003152055.1 Burkholderiales bacterium | reverse complement strand
ACGTTCTACTCTTGGGCCGCTTGAAACCGGTCCCCGAAATTGGCCACTCTCAACGGCGATGAAGAACATAGTCAACGACCTGGCACAAGTGAATGCCGGCGACGCTGGCTACGGCCGGCAGCCTTCTGGCCAGAGAAAGTAAGGACCAAACCGCGACTTGGCGATGAACTCGCACCCCGCTTCGGCCGCCTTTTGGGTCAGGCGGTGCTTGCCGTCCTCGATCACGAGGAAGCCCGAGGCAACGAACTGCTCGAGAAGCTCAGGCGTCTTGATACCGAGCCTTTGTGCCAGCTTGGACGAACTCAACTTGCCGGGAGTCCCAGACTCAATGCCTTCGGCACCAACGTCTGCGCTTCGGTCCTGAGCCGCCCCTGCGTCGGTTGTGCTGGATTCCAGGGGTGATACGCGCTCCAAAGAAATGCGGATCTCGTCGCTGATCCGAATGATCCGCTGCGCCTCCTCGTAGGCCTCCTTGTAGAGCTGGGCATCCTCGGAGCGCCGAATGAGGATGCCCATCTCGTTGTTGTTCACCTGGCTGAACTCGTACAGGTTCAAGCTCGTGATGATGCACAGCTCTTCGTTCAGGTAGCACTTGGCGTGCAGGTTCTTGCAGAAGCTGGTGCGGATGTAGGTCTGGCCCCTCAACCAGTCGATCTCCTGCGGTTGAAGTTCGCTCTTGCCATAGACGATACGGACATCGATCTTGAGCCGGTTCTTGTCCGAGAGGAGTTCCTTGATGCGGTCATTGAGCTTCAGGAACGGACTGACAAGAACGAGGCGGTCCTTGGCGTCTTTGATCAGCTCCTCGAGGAAGTAGTTGGTCGCGCTGGTGTTGAGGAACTTGGCCATTCGTGTCCCGAGAAGTGCTGACGCGAGTTTAGGCGCGCTCGCGTTGGGCTTGGTCTCGTCAGTCCGCGAAAAGTGACCCAGTCCACGCTCTTCATCAGCAGTGCTTGATCTGTTCGGTGAATTGGCCGTCGATGGGCGAGACCATCTTCACTCTGGCGTCGGGCGCCAGCGCTGAAGCAGTCGAATGCAATACGACCCGGTTGCGCCTTAGGCCTCGAGGACCAGTGGCGTCCCGAGATCCCGGTTCTGATTGCGGAACCACAAGCGAATCGTGCGTCTCGAAGCGGAGCCGACGCTGGCCTTGCGGGCGCTGATGACCACCGCGTACTGGCCGTGATGTTCGAAGACGAATCGCCCTTGCGCGTCGGTGCGCGTCTCTCGCACGCGCTCGACCGAGGTCACGGTCTTGCGCGAAAGCACGACCGTCGCGTCGGCGACCGGCGAGCCATCGGCGGTCGTGACGCGGCCGCTGAGCCGACCGTCGTCGTTCATCCCGACGTACAAGTTCCACAGCAGCGCCGCGAGGGCCAGACCGCCGAACGTCAGCACGAAGCGATTCGAGATCAGGCGTGCGAGTTTCATGATCGCATTCGAAGGTTCAACCCTTGGCGGCGCCAGACGTCAGGCCGCGAATGAAATCGCGCTGCGCGAGCAGGAATACCAGCAGCCCGGGAAGCACCACCAGCACGCAGAACGCGTAGAGCGCCCCCGTCGTGTCCTCGAACGAAGCGAGAAAAGCCACCAGCCCGAGCGGCATGGTCTGTTGCGTCGTGCTGCGCACGACCAGCAACGGCCAGAGGAATTCGTTCCATGACCAGATGAACGACAGGATCACGTTGGTTGCGACGGCCGGCTTCGACAGCGGCAGCATGATGCGCGTCAGGATCTGCCATTCCGACAAGCCGTCGATGCGCGCCGCCTGGATCAGGGAAGGTGGCACGGCCTCGAAGTTCGACTTGAACAGGAAGATGCAGACGATGTGGCTGAACGCGGGCAAGGCGATGCCGAGCTTGCTGTCGAGCAGCCCGAGTTGCGCAGTGAGCAGGTACGCCGGGATGATGGTCGCGTGGAACGGAATCATCATCGAGGCGAGCAGGAAGCCGAGTACCGCGCGCTTGCCTGTGAAGTGGCGCGTCAGCGCGTAGGCCGCCATCGCATTCAGAATCAGGTTCGCCGCGACCACCAGCAAGGCGATGGCAAGGCTGTTGAAGAAGAGCCGTACGAACGACACCGAATACCACGCTTCGACGTAGTAGAAGAGGTTTGGGTCCACCGGTACGAGCGACGGCGGATAGGTGAACAGGTTCTCGCTGCTGATGCTGGTCTTGACCACCCAGTAAATCGGCGTGAGCATGATGAGGCTCACGATGATCAAGGCGGCATGTACTGTAATGCGCGATCGGGCTTTCATGGGCGGGTGCAGTACGAGTTCAGTCGGCGATGTCGACCTTGCCGGCGTCACCGCCCGACAGGCGATTGGCGGCCAGCGCGATCGCCAGGAACAGTCCGAACATCACCACCGTCATCGCTGCGGCGTAGTCGAACTTGCTGAGGGTGAAGGCCTGCTTGTAGATGTACGTCACCAGCAGCTCGGTCGCTCGCCCCGGGCCGCCGCCGGTCATCGAGTAGATCAAATCGAAGCTCGTGAACGAGGCGATCACGCCGAGGATGACGCACAAGAATAGAGACGGCCGCATCAGCGGCAGCGTGATGCGCCAGAAGCGGTGGACGGCGCGCGCGCCGTCGATGCGCGCGGCCTCGTAGAGGTGGGTTGGAATGTTCTGCAGCCCGGTGAGAAGGATCACCACGAAGAAGCCGAGCATCTGCCACACCGCCGCGACCATGACGGCAAGGAGCGCGAAGCGCGCCGTCTCCAAGAAGGCGATCGGCTGATCGATCAGGCCCAGCGACTGCAACACGTAGTTCACCAGTCCGGCGCGGTCGTTGTACATCCAGCGCCAGACGATTCCGACCGCCACCACCATCATCGGATAGGGAAGGAAGATGATGGTTCGATAGATGCCGCGTCCGATCACCTTCTGGTCAACCAGCAAGGCCAAGCCGAGCGCGAGCAGCATCGTCACCGGGGTGGTGATCATGAACAGGCCCGTGTTCTTCAACGCCACCCAGAAGGTCTCGTCGTAGAACAGCATCTCTTCGTAGTGCGTCAGGCCGGCGAAGGACATCGCCTTGCCCGGCCCCCAATAGCTGAACGACAGCACCACGTTCCAGAGCAGCGGCACGGCCCGATAGGCGATGTAGATCGCCAGCGCTGGCGCTAGCAGAAGCCACGCGAACAGCTCGTCGCGGCTGCGCCGCCGGCTGAGAAAGCGTGGCTTCGTGTTCACCGCGCGCCAGGCCGGGAGGGCTTGCTCAGGGGCGCCCCAGCTCGCGGTCGATGCGGTCCTGCGCCTTGCCGAGCGCGGCCTTCGGATCGCCCTGGCCCAGCAGCACGGGCTGCACTTCGGTCCAGAAGATGTCCTTGACGCGCGCGTCCTTGGCCGTTTTCAAATAGCCGGTCATCTTGTCGAGATTGCGTGTCGTCAGCTCGAGGGCCTTGGCCTTGAGCGGGCTTTCGACGCGCATCTTCTCCTGCACCGCCGCATCGACGTTCCGGTTCAACGTGACGACAGAGAAGCTCTCGGCGAGTACGGTCTGCCACTTGTCCGAGGTCGCGATCTTGAGCAGCTCGACAGCCGCTTCAGGGTACTTGGTGGTCTTCGAGACGCCCAGGCCATGGTTGTTGGGCGTGGCGTACAGGCCCGGCAGCTCGACGACCTCGACGCCTTTCTCGTCGACCCAGTCGGCCTTGCTTGCGGCCCAGAACAGCGCCGACGTCGGCGCCATGTAGAACGCAACGTTGCCGGCAGCGAAGGCGCTGTTCGGCTCGACCCAGCGGCCGGTCCAGGAGATGTTGTTGACGACGCCCGACTTCGTGGCCTCCGACAGCTTTGTCAACGTCGAAAGGCCGGCCGGCGTGTTGAATGCTGCCTTGTGCATGCCGGGGTCGAGGATCTCGACGCCGTTCATGCGAAAGAGCGGCCAGTAGAGCCAGTCGAAGTTGGTGGTCAGCAGGCCCGACTTGCCAGGGCCCTTGACCTTGGCGGCATCCGCCATCAGCTCGTCGAACGAGCGCGGCATTGCATCGATGCCCGAGGCCTTCATCAGGGCCTTGTTGGCGAACAACAAGGTCTTGCTGAAGTACCACGGCGCGAGCCAGGTCTTGCCGCCGGTGCTCCACAGGTCGAGCGCGCCGGGCGAGAAGCGCGCCTTGAAGGCCGGGTCCTTCGCGAGGTAAGGAGTCAGGTCGAGCAGGCGGTCTTCCGCTGCATATTCAGCCCACAGCGTTCCTTGGATGTTGACCACATCGGGTGGAGTTCCCGCCGCCACCTGGGCCTGATAGAACGTGGCCCACTCGGTGCCCTTCTTGTCGATCCATTCGACCTGGATGTCCGGGTACTTCTGGTTGAACTCCTTCGTCCAGGCAGCGATCTTCTCGCCGTATACGGGCAGGTTCCAGGTCAGCAAGGTGATTTTCTTCTGTGTCTGGGCCTCTGTTGATGTCGTCGCCAGCAGCCCGGCCAACAAGGTCGCGGCGATCACGTTGAACAGGTTCTTCGGCTTCATCGAACAGTTCTCCTCATGGGTCGGTTGCAGATCAGAGTGCGTTGCTCGCAAGGTCGAGTCGGACCGGTTGACGCTCGCGCCATGACCGCTCCGCGGCAAGCGACACGGCCACGCTTTGCCGTGCCTGCGCCGGCGACATGACGGAATGGCCGGCCGCGAATCCCACGAACGCCCGACGCAAGTTCTCTTCGAGCTCGAACACTTCGCCCGAGAGGGGGATCGCAAGCACTTCGACCTCGCCCTCCCCTTGGCGCCGCTTCAGCTCGAAGGTCGGCGTGTGCGTGCGGTCCATCGTGCCGCTCCACCAAGTCCGCAAGGCACCAGCCGTGCCGCTGATCTCCAGCAGGGTGTGATGCTCGAAACCGCCGAGGCACTGGTTGAGAACAGCGCTGGCGCCGTCTTCCCACTCGAGAACGACGGTGAAATGTTCGCTGAGGCCCTTGGCCGCGTCGCCGCCGAAGGCCGTGACGCGCGTGGGCGTCCCTGCGCCTTCGCCGTACCAGAGCACCAGGTCGATGAAATGCACGAGCTCTTCGAGCACCCAGGAACCGACGCGCCCGAGGTCGTAGCGCCAGCCACCCGAACCGGTACGGAACGGCTTTCGGAACAGCGACAGGTGCTGGTGGCGCAACGAGCCGAGCTCGCCACGCGCCACTATCTCGTGCACGGCACCCCACTGCTTCGAGACGCGCAGCTCGTGGTTCACCGCCACCAGGCGATCGTTGCGGTGCGAAGCGGCTGCGACCGCGTCGCATTGCGCCAGGGTCAAGCCGAGGGGCTTCTCGAGGAAGACGTGCTTGCCCGCGTCGAGGGCGGCAATTGCAGCTTCGGCATGCGCGTGGTTCGGAAGCACAACGCTGACGACATCGACATCCCGATCGGCCAGCAGAGCCGCGTAATCCTGATACACGCGGGCATTCGGCAGCAGCTCGGCCGCGGCGTCGCGTGCCCCCTGGCTGCGCGCCAGCACGGCGATGACCTCGGCGCCGTCGATGTCGGCAATCGCGCGCACATGCATCTGGCCCCAGGCGCCGAAGCCGGCCAGCGCCACGCGGGTCGAAGAAGAGGCAGCAACGGGCGAGGGGCTCATGTTTTCATCGTGCAAGGGCAAGCCCCGTAGACGCGGCGAAGAGATGTGATCGGCTCATGGCGAACCGCAGTCGAATGGTCGAGCCCGGGGGCGGCCGCACCTCCGGGCGCAGGCGCGCCACCATCGGCTGGCCGGCGACGTTGACGAACACCAGCGTGTCGGCGCCGAGCGGTTCGACGACATCGACGATGCCCTGCAGGTCGACACTGCCCTCCGGCGCCGGCCCTTCGGCCAGGCTTACATCTTCGGGACGAATGCCCAGAACCAGCGCGGCTTCCGAGGACGCCAGGCCCGGTGCCAGCGGGAGCACCGCGCGGTCGTCACCGACCAGCCGCCGCTCCCCGTCGCAGCTCACGTTCAACAGATTCATGGTCGGCGCACCGATAAAGCCGGCGACGAACTGCGTCCGCGGTGCGTGATAGACCTCGTCGGGCGTGCCGATCTGCTCTATGTGCCCGCCCCGCATCACGACGACGCGATCGGCCAACGTCATGGCCTCGACCTGGTCATGCGTGACGTAGACCGTGGTGACGCCGAACTGGCGATGCAAGCGCTTGATCTCGATGCGCATCTGGCCGCGCAGCTTCGCGTCCAGGTTGGAGAGCGGTTCGTCGAAAAGGAAGACCTTTGGCTTGCGCACGATGGCGCGGCCCATGGCGACGCGCTGCCGCTGCCCGCCGGACAACTGCTTGGGCTTGCGCTGGAGGAGGTCGGTCAGGCCAAGGATGGCCGCCGTTTCCTTCACGCGCTGGCCGATTTCCGCGGTCGGCGTGTCGCGATAGCGAAGCGAGAACGCGATGTTCTCGAACACCGTCATGTGCGGGTACAACGCGTAGTCCTGAAACACCATGGCGATGTCGCGCTCGCGCGCATCGATCTCGTTGACGACCTTCCCGTCGATCAGGATGTCGCCAGCGCTGATCTCTTCGAGGCCGGCCAGCATGCGCAGGCAGGTGCTCTTGCCGCAGCCCGAAGGACCGACTAGCACCACGAACTCGCCTTCGGCAACCTGAAGATCGATGCCATGCACGATGCGCGCATCGCCATAGCTCTTGGCGAGACCACGAAATTCGACCGTTGCCATGGGCTTCGCTTAGGCGACGCGACCGCGCGCGGTGATGGACATGCGCCCGGCGCCGCGATCGCCGCGCATGGTCAGCACTTCGTCGAAAAGATTGCTGACCGGGCAGGCGTGATTCGGCAGCACACGAACGACCTCGCCGATCCCCGGCGCATGAGCACAGGCCGAGACGTCGACGAAGCCATGCTCTTCGGCGAGCTTGTGAAGACGGGCCTCGGGATAGTCGACGAGCAGGCCGTGGTCCCCGAAGCCCATCAGGTCCGAGGTCAAGGTCTTCGAGCCGGCATCGATCATCACGCGGTCTGGCTCGGGGTGGCTGACGACCGTCGCGTAGACGAACAGCGCGCAGTCTTCCAGGCTCGCAGCCCCGAGGCGGACCATCTGGCGGTCGTTGTAGACGTAGGTGCCCGCCCGGTATTCGTTTTCGCCCAGGCTGCCGATGCGGCCCCAGTTCGGCGTGCCGCCGCTGCACACCGTGCGCACGATGAGGCCATGGCCCGCGCACGCTTTCCGCAACTCGGCCAGGAAGTCGATTGACGCCACGAGGTCGCCATCGGGCGGATAGAGCAGCACGCCATCGAAGCGCAGACCGGGCAGGTCGGCCACGTGCCGAGCCAAGTCGGCTGCGGCCTGTGGCGAGGGAACACCACAGCGATGGCGACCGGTATCGCACTCCACGAAGACCGACAGCACGTCGGCTGCCCCGGCCATCGCTTGCGCGTAGCCGTCGGCCACGGTGCTGTTGTCGCAGCAGACCGCGAGCTTCACCCGCCTCGCCAGCGCGCGCAGACGCGCGTGCTTGGCCGCACCGAGCACGTTGTACGAGATCAGGAGGTCCGTCGCCCCCGCATCGGCCATCGCTTCGGCTTCGCCGAGCTTCTGGCACGTCAACCCGATCGCCCCAGCCTGCAATTGCAGGCGCGCGATGTCCCGCGCCTTATGGGTCTTCATGTGCGGCCGGTTGCCCACGCCTGCGCGCTCGCACGCCGCCTGCAGGCGCGCGATATTGCGTTCGACGATGTCCAGATCGACGACCGGAGCGGGCGTATCGAGGGTCGCGGCAAAAGCGTGCGGAAAGGGTTTCAAGCTGGCATCTCCTGCGTTGCCGGACGCGAAGCGCCGGGCGCTTCTTCCCAGGGACGCGGTACCGGGTCGTACCAGCAACCGGCCCGGATCAGGCCGACGGGTCGCAACAGGCGCACGCCGTCGCGGCGCACGCCGATCGCATCGACAAACTCCAGCGCTACTTCGGCGACGCGCAAGAGCGAGACGTCGGCGATGGCGCCGACCGCAAGGTGGCCGAGATCGTCGCGACGCAGCGCCCGCGCCGGGGCATCGGTCGCCATGCGGATCACGTCTTCGAGCGGCGCGCCACAGTTGAGCAGCTTGCTCATGGTGTGCAGCAGATCCCAGGCCGGGCCGTCTACCGACAGTGCATGGACGTCGCTGGAGATGATGTCGGGTGCGAAGCCATCGGCGAGCGCCGCCTCGGCGCTCTCGAATCCGAACGCGCCCATGCCATGGGCAACGTCGAATAGCACGCCGCGCGCTCGGGCCGCGCGCAGCGCCGGCAGCACGCGCCCCGCGCCATCGACCGGTGCATTGGGCGCAGGCCGGAAGCAATGCGTCAGCACGTCGCCGGGACGCAGGCGATCGAGGATCTCGGCGTAGCCGGGCAGCGGCTTGCCGATGTGCGTCATCACCGGCATGCCCAGTGGATCGGCCGCCTGGATGGCACGGTCCACCGCCTCGAGTCCGACTGCGCCGGAGACGGCCGCGCCCAGCCTGACCTTGATGCCAACGATGGTGTCGCGATTGTTCTGCGCAACATCGCGGCAGCGTTCCACCGACAGCAGATCACGATTGGCCGCTTCGCCCACCATCAGTCCGCGCTCGAACGCGAAGATGCCCGGGAACGAGATGTTCAGATAGGCCAGGAGCCGAGTCCGCGCGCCCGCCATCACGAAGTCGCGCAGGCCCGCGAAGTTACCGGCGCCGGCGCTTCCCGCGTCGACCAGCGTCGTGGCCATCGAACGCAGGGCGACGCGGTCGGGATCGACGCCGTAGGAGGTGGCCTTGTGATAGATGTGGGTGTGCAAATCGATGAGCCCCGGCACGACCAGTGCGCCGCTCACGTCGCGCACCTCCTTCGCCCCGGCGCGCGGCAGGTTGGCGCAGACTGCGGCGATTCGGCCGTCGCGAATCGCCAAGTCGTACTCGCCATCCACGCCGTGGCGCGGGTCGATGACTCGCCCGCCGAAAAGCAGCAGGTCGCAAGGAAGGTCGGTCCCGTTCACCATGGCAGAGGTTGCCCATCGTAGGTGTAGAACTGACCGGTCTCATGATTGCCGAGCCGGGCGATCACGTTGCGCATGCCCGCCACGCTTTCTTGCACCGACACCGGCGCGTCGACACCGCCGCCCGCGGTGTTGACCCAGCCCGGGTGCAGCAGGATCAGCGTGATGCGGCGCTTGAACAGATCGAGGGCCAGGCTTCGGCCGATGGCGTTGAGGCCGGCCTTGCTGGCGCGGTAGCCGTAGTGGCCGCCCGAGAGATTGGAGCCGATCGAGCCCATGCGGCTCGTGACCAGCACGATGCGGCGCTGTTCGCTCGCAGCCACGTTGTCGACGAACGTTTCCACGAGCTTGAGCGGACCCACGGTGTTGACCATGAGCATCGAGCGGAGGTAGTCGAAGTCGAGGCTGCCGAGCGCGCCGATATCGAGGCCGATGCCGGCGTTCGACACCAGCACGTCGATGGGCTCGTCGCTGATGCTTCTTTTCAGTGCGGCGAACTGCGCGAAGTCGGTCACGTCGAGCGGCAGGTGGCGCATCGCGGCGTCGGGCAGGCGATTGGCAATGTCGCGATAGGTGGCCACGACCTGGAAGCCGCTCTGCGCGTACTGGCTCGCGAGCTCGCGACCGAGGCCTGTATCGCAGCCGGTGATCAATACCGAGGGCATGGTCAAGGTCTCCGGCGCCGCTTCACGCGACGTGAAAGAGAGGCTCAGGCAAGCCGCGCGCGCCCAGGCCGTCGATCCGCAACAGCGCGCCAGCCAGAGGCCACGCGGACTTCTCGGCCTCGGCGAGCAGCATGCTTGCGCTCGTCACGTACAGCTCGTCCATCTGCGCGCCACCGAATGCCACCATCGTTGGGTGCTTCACCGGTACCTCGATGCGTTCGATCATCTCACCGGCCGGCGAGATGCAGGCAACCGCTGCGCCATGGACCAGCGCGCACCAGTAGTTGCCTTCGCTGTCGCAGGTCGCGCCATCGACGCGGCCCGCCATCCGCGCCGTCGAGAAGAAGCGTCGCTTGTGGCGAATCCGGCCCTGATCGAGGTCGAAATCAAACAGCCATACCGTCTCGTCCCGGCTATCGGCAAGGTAGAAACGCGCGTCATCGGGCGAGATCGCGATGCCGTTGCCGATGATGAAGTCTCCGGCCATCCGGTGTGCCTCGAAAGCAGCATCGAGGCAGAACAGCTCCGCTGCGCGGCCGATGAAATCGGAATGGACGCTGGCACACCAGTAGCGGCCGCGCCGATCGCACTTGCCGTCGTTGAGCATCAGGCGACGATCGCGCGCAAGCGGATCGGCGACGGTGACGGCGACTGCTCGGTCTGCTTCCAGCCGGATGCGTTGGAAGCCGGCGCGGGTGCCCGCGATCAGATCACCATCGTCGGTGAAAACGAACGAGCCGGTGTCGCTTGGCAGCCCGAAGCTTTCGACAGCCCCGGTCGCAGGGTCCAGGCGGCGCAGCGCAGGCGCGAAAGAGTCGATCCAGTAGAGACGCTGCTCGCGCGAGTTCCATTGCGGCGACTCGCCCAGAAGATCGGGCCCCGCGTGGGCAACGTGAATGCTGTTCATTCGAGCCGCGGCGGCGTGAAACGGAGATCGATGCCGTGCGTCGACGACGCTCCAGGGACGAGCCACCGCGTCGAGGGCCTGTCGCCGAACTCACCCTCGAAGTCGTCGGCATCGGCGTGACCCGTCCAGGCCTCGATGCAGAGCAGCGGTGCCCCGGGCTTGCTCCAGAGCGCCCAGTGCGCAAAGCCCCGCGCGGCGACGACGATGGCCGCACCATCGGGAGACTCGAACCGCAGGGAGCGACTGTGCGCGTCCAGAAAGCACAAGGCGTCGTGCTCGAAGAGCGACGAGTCCAGGGCGAGGCGCCGGGCCGTCATCGGCAGTTTCGTTCTCGTCGAAGCGAGCAGACCGTCATCGGTGACGACCGGCACCTGGGGTGAATCGTCGGCGTCGAAGACGATGGCGTGCCGTTCCCGAGTGGGCAGGGTGAACGGCCAGCGGAATCCGGGATGCAGGCCGAGCGCAAACGGCATCCGCGCGTCGCCGGCGTTGAACACTTGCAGGCTGAGCTGCAAGCCGGTCTCGTGCAGTCGATAGCGAAGGCTCAACTCGAATTCGAACGGATAGAGTGCGCGGGTCTCGTCGTTGCTCGACAGAACGAGCGTCACTTCGTCGGCCCCGATACTGCGAACGTCGAAGTCCTGTGTTGCGGCAAAGCCGTGGGCGGGCATCGCGTAGCTGCGGCCGCCAATGCGCGTCTGCCCGTCCTTCAATCGTCCGACGATCGGGAACAGGATCGGGCTGCTGCATGGCCACCAGTGCGGGTCGCGATCCCACATCAGATCTCGGCCTTGTTCATGCCAGCCGCGCAGCTCGGCACCGCGCCGAGCCACGTCGGCGCGCGCACCTTCGCGTCGCAGCGTGATGGTGACCGGGTTCACGGCGCCACCTCCACGACAAGCTCGATCTCGACTGTCATCCCGCCGGGAAGCGCAGCCACGCCGATTGCCGAGCGCGCGTGGGCGCCGCATTGCGGCCCGAAGACCTCGAGCATCAGGGCCGAGCAGCCATCGATCACTTCCGGTTGCTGCGCAAATTCCGGACCGCAATTGACCATGCCGAACAGCTTGACGATTCGCTGCACCCGATCGAGCGTGCCCAGCTCCTGGCGCAATACAGCGATCAAGTTGAGCCCAGCCTGACGGGCATGCGCTTGGGCCTCCTGCACCGTGAAATCGGTACCGACACGACCCATCGGCCGGCTGCCATCGGCCTGGCGCGGACCCTTTCCGGAAAGATACAGCCAGGGTCCGCTGCGCACGGCGTGCTCGTAGAGGCCGCCGCGCGCCGGCACTTGAGGCAAGGCCAGTCCGAGCGCCTGCAGGCGTGCCTCATGCGACATGGGCAACCTCGACTCCGGCGGCCTGCCAGCGTTCTGGCTCGAGCAGCCACTCGGACAGCGGCGGGATCAAGCCCGCCGCATCCGACAGCGTCACGGCACCCGCCTTGACAGACATTCGGCCGACCAAGGCTTCACTTCGCTGACGGTTTGGATTGATGTCCATTTCGACGCAGCCTGGGCCGCCAATGCCGGCCTTGTACTGCAGGCTCGCCATCAGGCCGATGCCGCCCGAGAGCCAATGCGGACAGATCCATGCGCCCGCATTTGGCAAGCGTCTTGCGAGCTCCAGGTTGTCGCTGATACCGCCCCACTTTCCGAGATCGGGTTGCAGCACACCGATGCGCCCCTGCTCGACGGCCTCCACGAACAACGACATGCCCAGCAGGTTCTCGCCGGCCGCCAGACGCGTCATCGACGCGAGCACGGCGAGTTCTCGCCACTCGTTCCACGGCGTATCGGCTGGCACCGGCTCTTCACACCACACCACGCCGGCGTTGCTCAGGTGCGGCAGCCATCTGCTTGCCTGGGACAGCGTCCACCCCTGGTTCACGTCGACCATCAGCTCGCCCTCAGCCTGCAATGCGCCCAACGCGGCTTGCAGGTTGGCTTCGTCGATGCCATCGCCGAAACCCAGCTTGATCTTGAAGCGCGTGTGGCCTTGGGCATGTTGCGCGCGAATCGTGTCTGCCACGTGCTGCGGGCCGATGCTGCTGGCGTACACCGCAATCTCCGGCCGGCCACCTAGCAATTGCCAAAACGCCTCGCCCTTGCGCTTGCAGAACAGGTCCCATGCAGCCTGGTCCACTCCGGCGCACAGCTGGGCGATGGCGCCGTGGTCGGCACACTGCAATCGCAAGACATTGAACAGAGAGCGCAGCTTTGCCTGCACTTGTTCGGGTTGCTCAAACCGCTGGCCGCGCAGGGCTGGCCCCACGTACCTGTCCATCAGCGTGGCCTTGTAGCGCGCACCGCCTTCGGGGAAGTTGCACCAGATCTCGCCGAAGCCCTGCATGCCGTCTTCATCGGTAAGACGCACGAGCAAGGTGGCGCGCGAGTGCATCACTCCGAAAGACGTCCGAACCGGTGGGTCGACGGGATCGTCGAGGAGCCGGAAGTGAACGCCAGAGAGGGTCGTGGCAGGCCACTCTGTCATTGGATAGCGCAGCGGTGCGAAGGTCACAGGCAAGGCGATATAGCCGCTCAATAGGCCGCTGGCGCACTCGTCGACGGAGTGAGTAGACCTCGACCGAACGCCGCGAGCTGCGCCTTGAAGGTCGCATTCATCGCCACAAGGTCGGAGCCGATGCCCACGAAGTCATAACCGTGACCTGCATAGGTCTTGGCGACATCGGCATTGGCGCCGACGGTGCCGGCTTTCTTGCCGCGCGCGTGGCACAGCGCCGGGGTCGCGCGAATTGCTTCCTGCACTTCGGGGTGCATGACGTCGCCCAGACGGCCCATGCTGGCAGCCAGGTCGGCCGGACCGATGAACACGGCATCCACACCGTCGACCGATGCGATGGCATCGAGGCGGGCCCAGGACTCCCGAGTCTCGATCTGCACGATCACCATCAACTCCGGACCGCTGCGCTTCAGGTAGTCCGACATTGCGCCATAGCGGCTGGCTCGGTGCACGGCCGCGACACCGCGAATGCCCGCCGGCGGGTAGCGTGTGGCACGCACCGCGGCCGCGGCATCGTCCGTCGTTTGAATCATGGGGAACATCAGCGTCTGCGCGCCGGCATCGAGCAAGCGTTTGACGACGACGGGATCGTTCCAGGGTACGCGCGTGATGGTGCCGATGGGCGTCGCCGCCAGGGCGCGATGAATCTCGATGACATCGGGCAGCTCGATCGGCACGTGTTCCATGTCGACCACGACGAAATCGAGACCGCTCCAACCTATGGCCTCTGCGCAGGTCGGAGAGGCAGACATCAGCCAGGTCCCCAACGGAGTCAGCGGTTCGGCGAGGCGGTTCTTGAACTTGTTGACGAGTTCCAATGTGATCACCTTGAAGCTATTGCCCGTGCATTAACGCATCATAGCTCAATGTTTGTGATCACAAACAGGGCCTCTATGGGAGCGGAGCCGCTGATTTAATTTCCCTCGCGGTGCGATCTCCGAAGAGAAGCAGGTTATGCAGTCAGGGCTGCCGCCGCGAGCGCCGCTGTGCCGGCACCTTCAGTTCGGGTTCGGGAAAGTGTTCGAGCATCACCAGCTTTGCCTTGGCAATGTGCGCGTGAATGATCATCACCGCGCTGTCGGCGTCACGAAGGCGAAGCGCCTTGATCAAAAACCGGTGGTCGTTGACAACGCCGGAAAACCGCTCCGGGCCGTACGCCACGCGATGCCACAACGCAGACACCAGAAACCAGTGACGGTCCAGCACGGACACGGCGTCCGGGTTCTTCGCCGCTTCGGCAATGATCTGATGAAAGGCACGGTTCGTGCGATGGGCACCCGCGTAATCCGCCTTCTCCACCATCGCCTCGAGCTCGAGCTCCAGCCGTTCAAGGGCCAACAGCTCATCTTCCGAGATCAGCTCGGCCGCATCGCGAATGATGAGTGCCTCCAACGTCCGCCGGATATCGAAGATGCTGCTGACGAACTTGCGGTCGACGCTGCGAATCGAGGCCCGTCCGCTTTCGGTCGTTTCGACCAGCCCTTCCCCTTGGAGCTGGCCGAGCGCCACGCGTACCGGCATCTGGCTGACGCCGTAGCGCGCCGCCAAGCTGGCGATGGTGACGCGGGCACCGAAGCCGAGTGCGCCACTGATGATGTCGCCTCGAACCCGTGCACTGATGTCGAGATCCGTACCCATTGACGACCGTCCTTGCTGACTTGTCGGTCGCGATTGTGGTACTCCGGGCGAACCCGGCACTTGGTACCGATATCTTGCCGACGCCATGGGCTGCTTGCCGAAGGCAAGCAGCCCGCTCCATGCCCGGGGGACCGCGCCGGGTCGGCAGGGCGCTCGCGATTGCGCGCCCGTCCGTTTTGCCTTCCGCGCCGTGGACGGCGTCGGCACCCGGGGAAAACCAACTTTCGCGGCTCGATGGCTGGCCTATGCGCGCCTCTGTCAACGCTTCGCTGCGCACCTCACGGTACGCCGCGCATGACTCGAGGTCAGCATGACTCGCTAGGTCTTTGCTATGCAGGACTTTCACCCGCTACTCCTTGCCGGTTTGCGCCGGCGCACCCACGGTTTGGTTCACTCTCCTCTACGAGCAGCGCACCGGCAACCCGGTGGCCGACAACGTCGGCTGGCTCGACTTCAGCCACGCGCTCACCTTCGGCCACGTGGTGCGCTTGCAGTGCACGCGCCAGCCGGCGCTGTGGCCGCAGGGCCTCCTGCAGATGGCGCTCTTCGTCGGCCGCAACACGCCCTATCTGGCCGCCGACGACGCGGCCATGCCGGCCCTGCGCCGCTGGGCCGTGGCCGACGCGCAGGCCTTCGACGCGCAATGCACCGCCGCGCTGCTCGACCACGGCCTGACCCTCTACATCCTGCCGGTCCACCTGCTCAAGACCTGGTCGGCCGTGCGCGACGAGATCGCGCTCGGCGTGCCCGATGCCCTCGCGCAGGCCCTGCGTGCGGCCGTCAATCGCTTGTTCGGCGCCCGCTTCAAGCAGCGCCACGTGCTGCGCACCGCGCACCAGGCGCTGGGCTTCGTGGCGCGGGAAGACTGACTCGGGGCGCATGGGCATCCGCCTCTTCGGGTCCGGATAAGCGGGTTATATCTGCTGGCAAATCCCATAGACATCACCTATTCTTATTGCTAGCCTTCTTGTAAAAGAGGGTTATATATTGGAAAGTAGGCAGCTCGAGGCCTTCTGCGCGGCTATCGAACACGGCTCCCTATCGCGGGCCAAGGAGCAGCTCGGCATCTCGCAGCCGGCGGTGTCGAAGCTGATCCAACGCCTGGAGCGCGAACTCGGCTTCGCGCTCTTCGAGCATAGCCAGGGCACCCTCAAGGCGACGCCGCAGGCCCGGCGTCTTTACGAGATGGCGGACCAGGCGCTGCTCGGGTTGCGCCGTGCTTCCGAGCTGGCTCAGGAGATCCGTACCGGAGGCGCGCGCCGCATCAACGTCATCAGCAACCCGGTCGTCGCCACGGCGCTGCTACCTGCAGCGGTGGCCGCGTTCCAGGCTGCGCACCCGGACCACGTCGTGAGCATCGCTACGCGCAATTCGGAGTCGCTGCGCGACCTCATCGCCGCCCAGGCCTACGACGTCGGCGTCGCCGAGCTTCCGCGTGGGGCCCACGGACTCACCGTACAAAGACAGCGCGTCGAGTGCGTCTGCGTGATGCCGAGCAGTCATCCCCTGGCTAGGCACGCGACCGTGACGCCAGCGCACATCGCTCCCTATGCCTTTCTCGCGCCGCGCCGAGACCGGCCGATCTACCACCTGCTCGCCGAGGTATTCCGCAAGGCGGGCGTCGAATGGAAGCTCGCGGTCGAGGCCGACTTCGGCGCGACGCTCGCCGAGCTCGCCCACGATGGCGCCGGCATCGCCATCGTCGACCGCATGACCGCACGCCTGGTCGCATCCCGGGGCGGTCTCGTCTGCCGGCCGCTGCGGCCGCGCGTCGACTACGAGTTCGCGATCTTCCGGCCGTCGCGCCTGCAGGCCTCGCCGCCCGTCACGGCCCTCCTGTCGACGCTGCAGGCACACCTCCGGGCCGGCGCGGCGGAGGACGCGCCATGAACGGCATGCCGGGCTCCATCGACGCTGCGCGCGCCGCGGCGCTGCGGCGCGACCTCGACGCGCTTTGCGACCTCGGTGGACGCCCGGCCGGCTCCACAGGCGAGGCTGCGGCGTTCGAGTGGATCGGGCAGCAGTTGCGCGATGACCTCGGCGTGTCGTTTGTGCTGTCGCCGTTCGAGTTCCCGGGCTGGCGCGAGGAATCCGTTCGTCTCGAATTGGTCGACGATCTGGGCCTTCGCCTCGAGGCGCGGGCCATCCCCTATTCGGCGTCGACTCCGGCCGCAGGCGTGGACGCACCGCTTCTGGACCTCGGCCGCGGCGATCCGGCGCAGTCGTGCGCCGACGAGGCACGCGGCCGGATCGTTCTGATCGAGCACGAATACATGTTCTCGGCCGAGACCGTGCATCGCTCGCGCAAGCTCGCATGGGCGGCAGAGGCCGGGGCGGCGGCCGTCGTCCTGGCCTCGCCGTGGCCCGGCGGGATCGCGATCACCGGCTCGGCGATGCCTGGATTTCCCCTCCCTGTTGTCGCCGTTGATCACGAGACCGCGTTGTGCCTGCGCGGCGCACGGCCTGGCGCGACGCTACGGCTTCGCGTCTCGACGCAGCAAGGCCCGCTGACGTCGCATAACCTCGTTGCCGATCTCTTTCCCGGTTGCGAGCGCAGCATCGTTCTAAGCGCCCACGTCGACGGCCACGGCATCGCCGAAAGCGCGATCGACAACGCCTCGGGCGTCGTCACTGTGCTGGCGGCGGCGCGGCAGCTGCGTCGCCGGGCCGAAGCCGCGCGCAATGGCATCCGCCTGTGTTTCTTTGGCGCCGAAGAGGCGGGCTTGCTCGGCTCCGAGCACTACCTGGCGGGACTCGCGCCGCACGAGTGCGCGGCCATCGTCGCCGACCTGAACGTCGATTCGGTCGGATCCGCCGCTGCGATGACGGCCATGACCTCCGGGTTCTCCGCGCTGCAGGACGTGGTGCGCAGCGGCGCCGAGGCGGCCGGACTGGCAGTGCGCACGTTCCTGCCGTTCAGACAAAATTCCGATCATGCGAATTTCGCGCAGCGCGGCATTCCTGCGCTTCGCTTGGTGGCCGGGTTCGACGAACCCGGCTCGCGAGCTAGCTTCGTCCTCACCTCGCATGACACGCGCGACAAGGTCGACTTGCAAGGCATCTCCGACGCCGTGCAATTGCTCTGCGCGCTGGTCGAGCGTCTGAGCGACCTCGACGCCCCTGCGTGCACTCGCCTGCGCTTTCCCCCTACCGAGTCAAGGAGTACGACATGAAATCGCGCAACATCGCCTGGCTGGCCTCGCTGCTCGTCGCCGCAGCGCCGTTTCTCGCCAGCGCCGAGATGCCGGCGTCGGTCGAGCCCGGCAAGCTCACGTTTGGCACGGCGGCGACGCTACCGCCGTTCGAATACAGCGTGCAGGGCAAGCTGACGGGCTTCAACATCGAGCTTGTCGACGCGATCGCGCAGCACCTGAAACTTCAACCCGAGCCCCTGAACATGGAGTTCCGCGGCCTGATCCCAGCCCTGCAGGGCGGCCGCATCGACGTGATCATGAACGCGATGGCCATAACGCCCGAACGGGCGGCGCAGATCGACTTCATCCCCTACCTCAAGATGGGCACAGAGATCCTCGTGCGCAGAGGCAATCCGAAGAAGATCGCGGGTCGCGACGACTTGTGCGACCGCACCGTCGCCGTGACGCTGGGCGGCCTGCAGGAGCGCTACGCGCGGGAAGACAGCGGCAAGTGCACCAGTGCCGGCAAGCCGGCGCTGGTCGTCCTCACCTTCCCGACGGCGCTCGATTCAGGCACGGCGCTTCGACTCGGACGCGCCGACGCGATGTACGACACGACGCCCGGTGCGTTGCAGAAGGTTGCCGATCTGCCCGACGTCTTCGAGATCGCGGGGCCGACTTCGTCGGTAATCACCATGGGCTTCGGCGTTCGCAAGGGCGACGCGTGGAAGGGGCGGCTGGAAGCGGCCCTCAAGGCCGTCGTTGCCGACGGCACCTATGCCCGCCTAATGGCCAAGTACAAGTTGCCGCCGAGCACAAGCTACTTTCCCGGCTAGCGCTACCCGACACGAGGCGACATGAGCCAGGGTATCGAACGCGTCATCGCCTTCGTCTGCTCCGCAGATTTCCTGTGGGGTGCGATGCGCACGGTCGAGCTCTCGGTGCTGTCGACACTGCTGGGCGTCGTCGGCGGCCTGCCCCTGGCCCTGCTCAAGGACGCGAAGGCGCCGCCGCTGCGCTGGCTCGTCGCGTTCTTCCTGTGGGCTGTGCGCGGAACGCCGGTCCTCCTGCAGCTCATCCTCGTCTTCAACGTTCTGCCGTTGGCAGGCATCGTCCTGCCAGGTTTCTTCTGCGCAGTGCTGGTGCTCTCGCTCAACGAGAGCGCCTACATGGCCGAGATCTTTCGTGCCGGGCTGGGCGCGGTGAGTCGCGGGCAGCGACTGGCGGCCAAGGCGCTCGGCATGAGCGACGCGGCCGTCCTGCGCAAGGTCGTCCTGCCTCAGGCGGCGAGGGTCGTCATCCCACCTCTTGGCAACCAGTTCATCGGTATGCTCAAGCTGACGTCGATCGTCTCGGTAATCGCGGTTCCCGAGCTGCTGCTCGTCTCGAACCAGGCGGCGAGCGCGAACTTCCAGTACCTCGAGGCGCTCAGCGCCGCGGCCATCTATTACCTCGCGCTGACCTCGATCCTGATGCTGGTGCAGAGCCGCCTCGAGAACTGGGCCGGGCGCAAGTCGAAGCGTGCGGCGACCGCCCGCGCGCACCAGGGCAGTCGGGCCACGACGGACGCAGCGCTCGATGGCGGCCGCATGCGATGAGCGTGCCGCTGCTGCGCATTCGCGGGCTGAAGAAGTCGTTCGGCAGGACCGAGGTGCTGCGCGGCATCGACCTCGACGTCTCGCGCGGCGAATGCATTGCGATCCTGGGCCCTTCAGGCTCGGGCAAATCGAGCCTGCTTCGATGCGTCAACCTCCTCGACCCGGCGACGGCCGGCTCCATCCGCTTCGGCGAGGAGGAGGTGACGGCGCTGCCGCGCGCCCGCGAGCCGCAACTGCGCAGCCGGATCGGGATGGTCTTTCAGAACTTCGAGCTGTTCAACCACCTGACGGCCGAAGAAAACATCATGCTCGCGCCCATGCAGGTGCGCGGTCTGGACAAGGCAAGCGCGCGCACGCTGGCTGCGTCGCTGCTTGCGCGCGTCCATCTTCCCGATCACGCCGGCCACTTTCCCGACGAGCTCTCGGGCGGCCAGCAGCAGCGCGTGGCGATCGCGCGGGCGCTGGCCATGCAGCCGGAACTGCTGCTCTTCGACGAGCCGACCTCGGCGCTCGATCCCGAGATGGTGAGGGAGGTTCTCGACGTGATCTCCGAACTGGCCGGTGCCGGCCTGACCAGCCTCGTCGTCACGCACGAGGTTGGCTTCGCGCGCAGCGTGGCCGATCGCGTCGTCTTCATCGACGAGGGGCAGGTGATGGAAGAAGGCCCACCGCAGGCGGTGCTCGACGCGCCGCGCAATCCGCGCACGCGGGCCTTTCTCGGCGGGCTGCTGCGCTGAACTGCGCTGCCGCGCTGCGCGGTTGGCCGGCCGGGCCAATTCTTGGCCTCGGGAGGCCGAGGCCCTGATTGGAAGGACCCCGGCCACACCAGCGATGGCCTACCAGCCGATCGCCAAGCGCAACGGCATGTACACCGCCAACCCCGCCAGCAACGGCCCCAACACGCCCGGCCGCCACGCGTAGAACGCTGTCGCCGCCACCGCCGAGAGCAGGCGCGCGTCGCGCCAGGTTGCGATGAGCTCGCCATGCGAGAGGAAGATCTCGGGCGCCGTGATCGCGACGATCGCCGCGAGCGGCGCCACCTGCAGTGCACGCTGCAGCAGCGCCGGCATCTGCACGTCGCGCTTCGACCAGAGGAAGAAGCCGCGCGAGACGAAGGTCGCCACCGCCAGGCCGAGGATCGTGATCGTGGCGTAGGCCCAGTGCGGCATCGAGCCGAGCATGGTCGTCGTCGCTTCCATCGCCGCTACGCCCCGCGCCCCAACGCCTCTGCGGCCTTGCCGGCGCGCGCCATGAGCAGGCTCGCCANNCGAGAGCGTGCCGGCGAAGCCCAGCCCCCACTCGAGCGGAATCAACGCCGACAGGAGGATGCCGGCGATCGATCCCCCCTGCCACACGATCCACGTCGCGACGGCGCCGCCCGCGGCGTAGCGCGCCTGGCCGGTCTGGTGGCCACTGCCGCTCGCGGCCCACGCCTTCTGGAAGACGACGAGGTTCAGGTCGGCGAGCAGGTAGCCCAGCGCGAGCCGACGGCCGCGCGGCAGGTGGCCCAGATGCACGCGCCACTGCGAGCTGAAGATGACGAACCGCAGGTTCACGCAGAGGGCCGAAGCCCAGGTCACCCACATCGGCGCGTCGCTGGCGAGCAGGGGCAGCGAGGCGAGCTGCGCGCTGCCGGAAAGAACGGTGAGGCTCATCAATACCGAGAGGGGCACGCTGAGGCCGCTCTGCGTCATCGCCACGCCGGTCACCAGGCCCCAGGCGCCGAGGCCGGGGCCGAAGGCCATCATGTCGCGCACGCCGCGGCGTACGTGGCGGTCGTGGAGGAGGGCGCGCAAGCTCATCGGCGCCGACTCTAGGTCAAGATAGAGGCTGCCGCAGGCATCCGAAATGCCGGTTTCTCGTCCCATCCATCACCCGAGCGAGCTCGGCCTGTGACCGGCTCGTGGCGAGCCCGCCGCCGATCGTTCACTTGACGCGGGTGAGCATCCGGGCGCGGCCGCTCATCATGCGGGTGCCGTGGTCGTAGAAGCTGGTGATCAGGCTCATGGCCCGCGCCGCCTTGCGAAGCTGCAGGTCGAAATCGCGGATCTCGGCCGAGGGTGCCATGAGCAGCTCCTGGCGTGCGGCGACGAAGTCCTCGGTGAGCTTCCTGCCCTCGGCGCTGGCCTGGTAGCGACTCTCGCGGTTGGTCGAGCCGGCCGCCTTCTCCACCAGCCCGGCCTTGATGAGCTTGCGCAGGCTGTACTGGATGTTGGCGATGTCGTCGCGGTTGGCGAAGCGCGACAGCTCAATCACGCCGCGCGGCACGGCGCTCGACATGAGCTGCTGCAGGATCACGTTGTCGTGCCCCGAGAGCTTGTGCCGGCGCGCCTGATCGCCGAGCAGCAGGCCGGCGAAGCGGTAGAACGCCTCGCCGGCGCAGATCAGCGCCTGCTCGAAATCGGTCACCGCCTGCTCGTGCGGCGAGGCGCACAGATGCGCGGGGACCCTGGGTGCGATTCGCGCATGAACCGGTCGTCGCTTGGCGCGCCCTTCGGCCTGTTTCATGGACATGGATTCCTGCCTTGACGGCATAAGGTTACCGCATAAGATACGGCGCAAGTTCAATCATTCCAGAACGCCATGCCCGCGACCGACGCGGTACCGCGCCCGCGCGGGAGAACGCATTCCCGCCCGCCCACGCCGCTCGACGCGGCCTACGTGAAGCGGCGCGCCAAGGAGCTGGGCGCCGATCTGGTCGGCATCGCCAGCGCCGATATGCTCAACGCCTTCCCGCCCGATCCGCGCTGGCCGCAGACGCCGGAGCGCATCCTGCCGACCTGCAGAAGCGTGATCGTGATCGCGCAGCGCATTCCGGCCGGCGCCTTCCGCTGCAAGAGCAACACGCCGGTGCAATACATCGACATGCTGGTGCTGCGCAAGATGGACAAGGTCGCCTACCGCATCGCCGAGGAGCTGGAGGCCGCCGGCCATCCGACCCTGGTCTCGGC
>PLZH01000155.1 GCA_003152055.1 Burkholderiales bacterium | reverse complement strand
AGCGCAAAGAAGAACGCCAGCGCCACCAGCATCAGCACCATCCCCGCCGCGCCATGCAGGAAACCCTGCCCCGCCGCGTCGCCGAAGTGATAGGTGATCAGCACCAGCACCATCACGCGCACGATGTTGGCAGCGAACGCGATCGGCAGGATGCTCGCCATCATGATCGCGTTGTGCACTACGCTCTTGCGCGACATGATGTACATGAAGAGCGTGCCGAGCGCCGAGAGGCTGTACATCGAGTGCAGGCCCGAGCAGGCGTCGGCCACGAGCATCTGGTACTGGCCAATGCTCAGGACCACGCCGCTGCGCGAGATGGGGTAGCCCACGTCGTACAGCAGCGTGACCACGATGGCCGAGATCCATTGCTTCAGCGGTCCGGTGATCGCATCGACCAGGATCCCCGGCAGCGGGATCATGAAGACGAAGTACAGCAGCGGAAACCAGGCGATCCGGATGGCGGCGCGGCCCTTGATCAGCAGCAGGATGCCGGCGGCAACGAAGGGCTGCGAGCCGAACTCGAGGATGGAGATGCTGAACACCCGGCCGACGAAATAGATGAACAGGCCCAGCGCGAAGAGCGGCCAGCCCCAGCCGGGTGCGGGCTGCGCCTCAACAGCGGCGATCTTCTGGCGCAAGCCCCAGAAGAGCCAGAGCATCACCAGCAGAATCAGGGCGCCGTGCGCCTGCTCGTCGCTCTGCCAGATGCCATTGGCCGCCCACCAGTAGACCGGCACGAACATGGCCGCAAAGCCGGCCAGCGCCACGAACCATGGCGCATCCGAAGAGCCCGCTGCGCCCCGACCGGGCAGGACGGATCGCAGCAGACTGCTCACTTCGCCTTCTTCTTGAGCGGCACCTCGTTCAACACCGTCCCCACGACCGCAACGCCGGCCTCCGTCAGGCCCCGGACGAGATCGGTGAATGCGGCCACTCGCGTCGCGCCGCTGCGCGCGATGGCCAGCGCGGCGCCCGTTCGCACGGCGATCATCGCCGCGTCTTCGCCGGTCGACATCGCCGGTGTGTCGACGATGATGACGTCGTACGCGCCCCGGCTCTGGATCATGAACTCGTCGAAGTTCACGCGGTTCAGAAGTTCGAGGGGGTTCGGCGGCGTGGGGCCCGCCGGCAGCACGGAAAGGCCGCCCAGATCGGGAATGCGCACGATCGCTTCCTCGCGCGAGCGGCCGGCCAGCAGCGTCGACAAACCGATCCGGTTTTCGAGGTAGAAGAGGAAGTGCTGGCGCGGCTCGCGCATGTCGGCATCGACGAGCAGCGTGCGCTCGCCGAGCTGCGAAAACACGATCGCCAGATTGGCAGCCAGGTAGGAGCGGCCTTCGCCGCGCTCGGCGCCGACGATGGTCAGCACCTGTCGCTCCTCGGCCCTGTCGAACCAGCGCAGCATGAGCTGGCTGCGGATCGCCCGCAGCTGCTCGACGCGCGAGCTGAAAGGCTGAAACGCCGAGACGAGCTCCTCGCTCAGTACCCGGGCCTCGCCTGGGATCTGGCGCAGGTAGGCGTACGCGAACTGCCGCGACAAGGCGAACTGGAGATCGGCTTCGCTGATGAGCCCCAGGCGCATGGCGGCCTCGCCGAAGCGCAGGTTGTGCTCCTTCTGGTATTGCATGACGCGCTCGGCGTCTTCGGGCTTGAGCTGGCCGCCGTCGACGAGGATGGCGCCCAGCGTGCGAATCGCACGAGGCGGGGTACCGAGCGTGGAGACGCCGTTTTTCATGATCGCATCCTCGGGGCCGCGAGAGCGGGCCGGGCCGCAGAAGGAGCGCCCACCATCAGCAGCCGCCTGAACACGGGCTGCTTCGAACCGACTGGCCGCAGAACGCCGATCACAGGCACGCCTGCCATGACGAGCAGGTCTTCGGGAATGCGAACCCGCCGGTCGCGCATCTCCAGCGCAAGAGCGGCAAGGAAACCGACCGCCAGGCCACCGAGCAGCGACCCGATGATGCCGAGCAGGATCTTCGGCCGCGAAGGCTCGATCGGCTCTACCGCCGGGCTGAGCAGGCGCGTGTTCGCCTGGTTGTTCTGGCCCTCGAGATTGAGCAGTCCCAAGCGCTGTGACACGGCGTCGTAGGCACGCTGCGCGGTGTCGATATCGCGCTGATAGACGGCGATCTGGTCGTGATCGGAGCGCAGGGAAAGAAGCTGCTTCTTTTGCGCATCGACCATGGCCTGCAGCTCGGCGACCTTTTGCGAGCTGCCGCGATTGGAAACCGAAGCGCTCCCGGCGACCCGACGGGTCTCGTCGGCCAACTGTTGCTTCAGCTCGTTGATCTGCGCTTCGAGCGAAATGCGAGAAGGATGATTCCTGCCGACGACGTTGCTGATTTCCGTGAGCCTGGTTTCGGCGCCGGCGAGTTGCGTCTTGAGCCCCTGGATTGCCGGGCTTTGCAAGACGTCGGGCGACATTTCGCCGCCCGAGTTGCGTTGCCGTGTCGACGTGTCGACGCGCTCGGCCTGCGCCAGCGCCAGCTGAAGGATCAGGGCGTTGTAGCGGGCGCTCTCCTGATCGAGCCGCTCGTCGCTGACGACGATTCCCTTGGATTGCTGGTACTTGGAAAGCTTGGCCTGCGCCTCTTCGAGATTCGAACGCAGGGTTTTCATCTGCTCGTCGAGGAACGAGGCCGACTGCCTTGCCGGCGCGACGCGCA
>PLZH01000273.1 GCA_003152055.1 Burkholderiales bacterium | reverse complement strand
GGCCGACGCGCCGCCGGCGGCGCGGATGCGCGAAGCGGGCGCGGTGATCCTCGGCAAGACGACGATGCCCGACTACGGGATGCTCTCCTCGGGCCTGTCGAGCTTTCATGCGCTGGCGCGCAACCCGTGGGACCTGACGAAGGGCCCGGGCGGCAGCAGCGCCGGCGCCGGCGCCGGCGTTGCCGCCGGCTACGGGCCGCTGCACGTCGGCACCGACATCGGCGGCTCGCTGCGCCTGCCGGCTGGCTGGTGCGGCATCTTCACGCTGAAGCCGAGCCTCGGCCGCATCCCGATCGATCCGCCCTTCGCGGGGCGCGTCGCCGGGCCGATGACTCGCACGGTCGCCGACGCGGCGCTCCTGATGAGCGTGCTGGCGCAGCCCGACGAGCGCGACAGCATGAGCCTGCCGGCGCAGGCAATCGAGTGGTCGCACCTCGGCCGCGACGTGCGCGGATTGAAGATCGGCCTGCTCCTGGAGGCCGGCGCCGGCCTGCCCGTCGACCCCGAGATCGCAGCGGCCGTGCAGGCGGCGGCCGACCGCTTCGCCTCCGCGGGCGCCCAGGTCGAGCCCATCGCGCCCTTCTTCACTCGTGTCATGCTCGACGGCATGGATGCGTTCTGGCGCATGCGCTCGTGGCTCGACTACTCCGCGTTACCGGCCGAGCGTCGCGCCAAGGTCCTGCCCTTCATCGTCGAATGGCTGAAAGGCGGCGCCGCGCTGACCGGCGAGCAGGTGTTTCGCGGCTACAGCCAGATGGGCGCGATGCGCGATGCCGCCATCGCCGCGCATCGCCGGTTCGACGTCGTCCTCTCGCCGACTTCGCCGATCCCGGCCTTCCGTGCCGAGCTCGCTTCGCCGACCGACGACCCGATGCGTCCGCTCGAGCACATCGCCTTCACCGTGCCTTGCAATATGAGCGAGCAGCCGGCCGCGAGCATCAACTGTGGCTGGACGCGCGCGGGCCTGCCGATCGGCCTGCAGATCGCCGGCAAGCGCCACGACGATCTCGGCGTGCTGCAGGTCGCGCACGCCTGGGAAGCGATGCGCCTGGCGCCGCGCCCCTGGCCAGAGCCGCCCGCCGCCGTGGCGGGGTGACGAGACGGCGATGAGCCTGCGCGACGCGCAAGGCAACGCCGCGAGCACGGCCTCGCACGAAGCGCTGGCGGCGGCGCAGAAGGCGCTCTGGCGAATGATGTCGTTCTACGGCACGCCGCTCGACGATCTCGATGCCGCCGTCGCTACCGATCCCAGCTGGCTCCTGCCGCGGGTGATGAAGGCCGGCTTCCTGCTCGGCCTGACCGAGCCTTCGCTCGTCGGCGACGCGCGCGCGACGCTCGCCGTCGCGGAGCCGCTCGCCGCACGCGCGAACGGGCGCGAGCGTGCCCATCTCGTCGCCGTGCGCCTCGTCGCGCGCGGCGACTGGAGCGATGCGAGCGCTGCCTGGGAAGCGATCCTCCTCGCCGATCCGCGCGACGCGCTGGCCCTGCAGTGGGCGCTGCTCTTCGATTTCTATCGCGGCGATGCCCGGGCGCTGCGCGAGCGCGTTGCCCGCGTCCTCCCCGAGTGGAGCGACGACGATCCGCTTCATCCCTACGTGCTTGGCCTGCATGCCTTCGGCCTCGAGGAATCGAACCTCTACGCCGAGGCCGAAGACGCTGGGCGGCGCGCCCTCGCCGGGCCGGCGCAGGTGCCGTGGGCGATCCACGCCGTCGCCCACGTCATGGAGATGCAGGGAAGGCACGACGAAGGCGGGCGCTGGATGAGCCGGTGGCGGCCGCATTGGGGCGAAGGCAACGGCTTCGCCGGCCACCTGGGCTGGCACGAGGCACTCTTCGCACTCGAAAGGCTCGATCATGAAGCCGCGCTCACGCCCTTTGACCGTTACCTCAATCCGCAGGCGACCGAGATCACGCTGCAACGCGTCGATGCCGCGTCGCTGCTCTGGCGGCTGCAGCTGCAGGGCGCTGATGTCGACGCGCGCTGGCAAGCCTTGCTCGCCGGATGGAAGCTCGAGGAAGCGCAGGCCGGCCTCTCGGCGTTCAACGACGTTCACGCGCTGATCGCGATGCTCGGCGCCGGCGAGATCGGCCGTGCAGAAGCTTGGCTGAAAGCGACGCTCGCCGCCGCCGAACGCGGCGCCGGCTGGAACCGCGAGGTCATGCGTGACATCGGCGCGCCGCTGATGTGCGGCCTCATCGCGTTCGCGGCTGGCCGCTTCGACGCGGCGGCCGAGGCGATCCATCGCGTCCGCCCGATCTCGGCTCGCCTCGGCGGCAGCCACGCGCAGCGCGACTTCATCGACCAGACGCTGCTCGCCGCTGCGGCGCGCGGCAGCGCGAAGGCCGCGGGCCGCGCCCTCCTCGATGAGCGCGCCCTCGCCAAGCCGCGAACGCCGCTCACCGAATGGTGGGCGCGCTCGCTCGACATGCCGCGCCATCCATGAGCTCCCTCGACGACCCTCTTCACGACCGCGAGGTCGGCAGGCGTGACAGTACGCTCGACCTGACGCGCATCGACGACGTCCGCATCGGCGCGGTCCGGCCGCTGATCACGCCGGCCTTGCTGCAGGAGCGCGTGCCTGTCGACGACGACACGCTCGCTCTCGTCGAATCGAGCCGCGCCGCGATCGCCGAGGTGCTGCACGGCCGCGACGATCGCCTCGTCGTCGTGGCCGGCCCGTGCTCGATCCACGACCACGACCAGGCGATCGAATACGGCCGCCGCCTGAAGGCCGTTGCCGACGATCTGCACGAAGACCTGCTCATCGTCATGCGCGCCTATTTCGAAAAGCCGCGCACGACGCTGGGCTGGAAGGGCTACATCAACGACCCGCACCTCGACGGCAGCTTCGCCATCAACGAGGGCCTCGAACGGGCGCGTCGCCTGCTGCTCGAGCTGACGATGCTCGGCGTGCCGACGGGTACGGAGTTCCTCGACCTGCTCAGCCCGCAGTTCATCGCCGACCTGGTCGCCTGGGGCGGCATCGGCGCGCGCACGACCGAAAGTCCGAGCCATCGTCAGCTCGCCTCCGGCCTGAGCTGCCCGATCGGCTTCAAGAACGGCACCGACGGCAGCATCAAGGTCGCAGCCGACGCGGTCCTCGCGGCGCGCGCGCCGCACGCCTTCATGGGCATGACGAAGATGGGTGTGGCCGCGGTCTTCGAGACGCGCGGCAACGACGATTGCCACATCATCCTGCGCGGCGGCAAGGCGCCGAACTACGACGCCGCGCATGTCGCCGCGAGCAGCGCGACGCTGCGTGCTGCGGGCCTGCGCGAGCGGCTGATGATCGATGTTTCGCATGGCAACAGTGGCAAGCACTACGAGCGACAGATCGCGGTCTTGCACGACGTCGCCGCGCAGATTGCCGCCGGCGAAGCGCGGATCGCCGGCGTGATGATCGAGAGCCATCTCGAGGAGGGCCGTCAGGACCTGGTGCCCGGCGGGACGCTGAGATACGGCGTTTCGATCACCGATGGTTGTCTCGGCTTCGCGCAGACCGTGCCGCCCTTGCGGGCTCTGGCCGCGGCGGTGCGCGCGCGGCGCGACCACGCCGCGCGGGTGGTTCAGAACCAGGGCGCAGCCAGGCCTTCCTGAGCAAGCGCTTTCTGCGTCGCCGGGCGCGCCAGCATCCGCTCGAGCCAGGACTTCAGATGCGCGCGCTCGCGCGCCGGGCAGCCGAAGCCGCGGGTCCAGCGACAGAGCACGAACGCATAGGGATCGACGAGGCTGAAGCCGGTGCCCAGCAGCCACGGGCCGCGGTGGCGCGCGAACTCGGCATCGAGCTGGTCGAGCATGGTGCCGATCTTCGCTTCGGCGTGCGCCTTCACCTGCGCGATGGCGGCCGCGTCGTCGGCCCAGCGCTCGGGATAGAAGTAGACGATGAGCGCGGCCTGCACGGTGTTCGTGAGCCACAAGAGCCACTTGTAGGCGTGCGCGCGCTCGCGGGTACCGAGGGCAGGCAGCAGTGCGGCCGCGGAGTGCGTGTCGGCCAGATGCAGGGCGATGGCCGCTGTCTCGTAGAGCACAAGTGGGGCCCCATCGCCGCCGCGCGGATGGTCGTCGACGAGCACCGGGATCAGCCCGTTTGGGTTGAGGGCCAGGTAATCGGCGGCCTTGTGCGCGGCCTGCTCGCGGTCGACCCACTTCAGCTCGAACGGCACGCCGATCTCCTCGAGCACGATGTGCACGATGAGGCTGGCATTGCCGGGGAAATAGTGAAGCTGCAACATGGGACTCACATTCCTGGCTGAAATGGGTGAAGCGCGATTCTCGCCGTCGCCGTTCAGGCGTCGTCCAGCGTGCGGCCGAAGCCTTTGCTCGATGCGCGAAGCGGTCGTTCGGGCGTTCTCCAATCGGCTGCCAGAAAGCAGCCGATCGCCTACCCTGAATCCGCGCAAGTGATTTCAGGGTCGAAGTCGAACTGATACGCGCTCTGACGCCAAGATCCGAACAGGAACGGCAACGGAGCGCGCGACTCGCCGACGGCCATGGCACCTGCGCGCAAGGACCCGACGCTAATGTTGCTGGCTCCGAGTGCCCAGGGCGAGTGCCTGGACAATGCTTTCGATCAATCGTCCGCGTCGCGAGCCGCGGCGATGCATTTGAGAAGCACCGCCATGTCGCCGACCTGGTTGGCGAGCAGCAGCACCAGGCGCGCATCGAGATCGGCACTCTCGCCGTCGGCGAGGCCTTCATGCGCTGCGATCCAGGCTTCGTAGAAACCGTCAGGGTCGGCGATGTTGGGCTCGGTCTTCATGCTCGGACCTCCAGAGAAAGTGCCNNTGGCGCGCCACGTCGCTGCCGGCGGCAACGCGCCGAACGACGAGCGGCCAGCACGCCGCGACGCCCTGCAGCGATGCGATATCGGCGTCGCTCGCACCGATCCACAGGCCGAGGAAGCGCGTGCCATCGGCGAGTAGCCGCATCACCGTCGTGCCGTCGAGAACGACGTTCTGCACCGAGCGCGCTCCGTCCTTCGCCCACATCGACGGCGGATAGGCGTTGGCCTGCGCCATGCGCCCCGTGTTGGCGACGCGCCGTGCGAACTCGTGGTGGCGCGCCAGCGCGGCGACCGCGCGGCGGATGCGATGCTCGGCGGCGCTGCGCGGCGCCAGGAAGCGCGAGGTGCGCTTCGTGATCTTCAGGTTCTCGGCCGCGGCGGCATAGCGCTCGTCGTGGTAGCTGTCGACGAGGTCCTCGCCCGCACCGCCGGCCAGCACCAGCGCCAGCTTCCAGCCGAGGTTGCCAGCGTCCTGGATGCCGTTGTTTCCGCCGCGTGCTCCGAACGGCGAAACGACGTGCGCCGCGTCGCCGATGAAAAGCGTGCGATCGACGCGAAAGGTCTCGAGCAGGTGGTCGCGGTACTGGTACGGGCCGATCCAGACGAACTCGAACTCGACGCCGGGGCCGAGCTGTTCGCGCAGCCTTGCGCCGGCCACCTCGGGCCGGCTGATCGATTCCGGGTCGGCGTCTTCGCCCATCTGGTAGTCGAGCCGCCACACGTCGTCGGCCATCAGGTGCTGCCAGACAGCGCGGCCTTCGTTGAAGGGCGCGTCGATCCACGTCCAGCGTTCGACGGCGAAGGGCTTCTTGAACTTCACGTCGCTGATGCACCAGCGATCGGCGCTGCGCGAGGCGTTCACCTCGAGCCCCATGGCACTGCGGATGCGGCTGTTGGCGCCGGTCGCATCGATGAACCAGTCGCACTCGAGCGCATAGTTGCCAGCCGGCGTCTCGACCTCGACGATGACTCCTTCGGCCTCGTTCTCGACGGCCGTGACCTTGTTCTTCCAGCGCAGGTCGGTGCCGCCGAGCTCCAGAATGCGATCGACGAGGAACCACTCGAGGTAGAACTGCTGCAGGTTGATGAAGGGCGGTTGCTCGGAGAAGCTCTCGTCCTTCAGGTTGAAGGCGTAGAGCTCATCGTGGCCCGAAAACGTGCGGCCGACCGACCAGGTGATGCCCTTGGCGCGGATGCGCTCGTAGATGCCGAGCCGCTCGAAGATCTCGAGGCTCTTTTGCGCATAGCAGATGCCGCGCGACGAAGCGCCCTTGACGCCNNACGACGAAGGGCCATTGCGGCAGCTCGTAAGCCGGCGCGAATTTCCAGGTCTCGGCGCTCATGCCGATCCTTATAGCGCTTCGGCGAAGGCGGCGATCTCGTCGGCGACCCGCAGCTGCAGATCGATGCGTCCGGCGAGGTAATGGTCGCCGCCTGTGATGTCGACGTTGCGGATGCGCTGGCCGCCGGCCGCGAGCCAGGTCTCGCGCGTGCTCGCAAACGTGCTCTGGTCGGCCGTGTAGGTGAGCAGCAGCGCCGGAACCGATGTCTTCGCCAGGTTCTCGGGCCCGCCGGCTCGAGAGCGCGACGACCATTGCGAAAGAAAGGCCGTGAGCGAGGTGATGCGGCCCATGGCGTTGGCAGCGTAGTTGACGGCGCGCGCGTCGCCCCAGACGCTGCCGCGGATGCGATCGTTGGCATCGAGCGAAAGATCGAGGCAGCGCGGGTCGGCGTGCGTGCGGTGGACGATGAAGGTCTCGTCGCGCGGCGCTTCAGGCTTCGAGCGCAGCCCGGCCAGGCGCTCGAGCACGCGCGCTTCGATGCGGTCGCGGCGAGCGCGCTGCGCACCCAGGAAGCGGCGCAGGAATTCGGCCGAGTAGGTCGGCGCGCCCGACGCGTCTTCATGCCAGTTGGCGCGGTCGTACATGTCGAGCGCGGGATCGACGGAGATCACGTCGTGCTCGTCGGTGAGCGACGGATCGATCCAGCGCAGCAGGAGATGCGAGCGCCCCTCGTGTGCGGCGCAGAGGGCGATGCCGTGGACGGGCGGCAGGTCGGAAGCGACGATGTTCGTCCGGTCGCCGTCGACCATCGTCTCGACGCTGAAGCGCTCGGCCTCGGCCTGGTAGAAAGCCGCGAGCGCCGCACCGCCCGAATTGCCGACGAGCACGACACGCTCGCAGCCGAGCGTCTCGCGCATGAACTTGACGCCGGCGCCGAGATCCTGGATCACGCGCTCCATCAGCAGCATGGCGTCGTTGCCGGCGTAGCGCGAGTTGAGGCCCAGGCAGGTGACGCCGCGCTCGGCGAGCGGCGCGATCAGGTAGTGGCCCATGAAGTTGCTCGCCGGGTGCATGACGATGGCGCCAGTGCGCGCGGCGCGGCCGGCCGCGAGAGTGCGCACTGCCTCTTCGTAGGCGCCGTAGATACGCGGCCGCAGCATCTGCAGGCCCGACTGGCTTTCCATCGCCGCGCCAGGCTTCACGTCGATGGCGGCGAGGCGCCGCTCGGGGCGCTCAGGCATCCATGATCCTCAGGTCGCAGACATCGCACACCGCCGCGCCGCCAGCGAGCCGCGCCTGCTTCTCGCGCGTCCACGATGCGACGGCGGCATGCGCCTCGCGGGCGTGGCCGGCCATGGTTTCGGCGCTCGCCGTCGGCACCGTCAGCTCGAGGCGGATGCCGTTCGGGTCGAAGAAGTAGATCGATTCGATGATGTGATGATTGGTGATGCCGATCACCTCGACGCCGGTCGCCTCGAGCCGCGCCTTGGCGGCGCGCAGCGCCTCGACCGAATCGACGCGCAGGGCGATGTGGTTGACCCACGAGGGCGTGTTCGGCGAAGGCTCGGCCGCGACGTTGTCGCCGAGATCGAAGAAGGCGAGATGCGAGCCGTCGGCCATGCGAAAGAAGATGTGCACGTACGGGCAATGCTCACCCGTGCTCGGCACGACATCGGAGCGGATCACGTGCACGAGTGGCAGGCCGAGCACGCCTTCGTAGAAGGCGCGCGTCTCCTCGCAGTCGCGGCAGCGATAGGCGTAGTGGTGAAGGCCACGGATCGGGACGAAAGAATGGGTCATGAGGTCGGCTCCAAGCCACGGCGGCCCCGTGCTGCCGACGAATCTACTCCCCCAGGGGTTCTTTCAAGTCGTACCAAATTGATCGGGCACCGTTGGGCGCGCCATTGCCGATAAGATCGACGCGCGCGATGGGGTCGACGAGGCAACACCATGGCGCGCTGGAGACAACGCCATGAACGCACCGGACATGCTCCTGAAGGACCGGATGTTCCTTGCCGACACCCACGAAGTCGTCAACGTTTCGCACGAACTGGTCGACACCAACCTGTACCTGCAGGACATCGCGCTCCAGGAGGCCGTCCGACGCGAAGGGGCGGCCTGGGCACACGACGATCTCACGGCATTCGGCAGGCTCGCCGGCTCGGCCGATTACCTCGCGCTCGGCGTGCTCGCGAATCGATTCGGCCCGGAGCTCGAGACCCACGACCGGTTCGGCAACCGGGTCGACCTGGTGACGTTCCATCCCGCGTACCACACGCTGATGAAGACCTCGATCGAGCACGGTCTGCACTCGTCGCCATGGACCGACCCCGCGCCCGGCGCACACGTCGCGCGCGCCGCGCACACCTACCTGCACACCCAGGTCGATGCGGGCCACGGCTGCCCGATCACGATGACCTTTGCCGCGGTGCCCTCGCTTCGCACGACGCCCGAACTCGCCAAGCTCTGGGAACCGAAGATCACCGCCCGCGTCTACGACCCGCGCAACGCGCCCGATGGCGACAAGCAGGGCCTGACGATCGGCATGGCGATGACCGAGAAGCAGGGCGGCTCGGACGTACGCGCCAACACCACCCGTGCGTACCCGGTAGGCGCCGACGGGCCCGGCGAGGCTTACGAACTCGTCGGCCACAAGTATTTCGTCTCGGCGCCGATGAGCGATGCGTTCCTGGTGCTGGCGCAGGCGCCCGGCGGGCTGTCGTGCTTCCTGCTGCCGCGCTGGCGACCCGACGGCAGCAAGAATCCGCTGCAGGTGCTGCGGCTCAAGCGCAAGATGGGCAACGTCTCGAACGCGTCGAGCGAGACCGAACTGCGCGGCGCACTGGCGTGGATGGTCGGCGAGGAAGGTCGCGGCGTTCGCACCATCATCGAGATGGTGGCGATGACGCGTTTCGATTGCATGGTCGGCTCTTCCGCCGGCCAGCGCGCCGCGGCGGCGCAGGCGCTGCACCACTGTTCGATCCGTTTGGCCTTCGGACGCGTGCTGAACCAGCAGCCGCTGATGCAAAACGTGCTCGCCGACCTGGTCCTGGAGAACGAAGGCGCGCTGGCGCTGACGATGCGCGTGGCACGGGCGATGGATCACCGTGCCGATGAGCATGAGGATCTGCTGGTCCGCCTGTGCACGGCGGTCGGCAAGTACTGGATCTGCAAGCGCACGCCGAACCATGCCTACGAGGCGATGGAGTGCATCGGCGGCAGCGGCGTGATGGAGGACAGCCCGTTCCCGAGGCTGTTTCGCGAATCGCCGGTCAATGCGATCTGGGAAGGAAGCGGCAACATCCAGTGCCTCGACGTGCTGCGGGCGATGCAGAAGACGCCGGCCGTCGTCGAGGCGTTCTTCCAGGAGGTGGCGGTGGCAAGGGGCGAGAGCGCGAGGCTCGATCGCTGGGTCGCAGCCTTGCAGAAGGAGTTTGACGATCTCGCCGATGCCGAGTACCGCGCCCGCGACATCGTCGACCGGATGGCGCTGGCGATCCAGGCGGCGCTGCTGCTGCGGCAGGCGCCGGGCCACGTCGCGGATGCGTTCTGCGCCTCGCGGCTGGCCGAGGGCGGCCATCGCAACTACGGGACGCTGCCGCGCGGCGTCAACTGCGCGGCGATCATCGAGCGCGCCACACCCCGAGCCTGAGATCCAATATCGACCGAATCGAGAAACGTCCTGTTCAGCGGTGGTTCCCGAAGGGTTGCGCCAAGGCCTCGGAGATCAACGCCAGCCACTCCCCTTCGTCGAGCGCGGCGCCGGCGGCGAGGCCGCTCGCGAACGCGTCCGGATGCTGCCGAGCCTCGAGTGCCGCACGGGCCTCGGCAATCAGGCGCCGTTCATTCTCCTGGTGCGGCGTGCCGAAGCGAACCCGTTCCGCGTCGGAGGCGCCGAGTAACAGCGTGGCCGTATCGATCTGCCCCCGTCGCCAGAACAAGTACACCCATTCTTCGATGTAGGTGTACCTGGCGCGGCGCATCACTGGTATGGCTTCGCGGGCCGCGGCCGACGCGTCGTCGATGCGGCCCATCTCGCC
>PLZH01000101.1 GCA_003152055.1 Burkholderiales bacterium | reverse complement strand
CATGGCAGCGATGAGGGCCTGCGTGTCGTGGCGGATGTACTCGAACTCACGGCGACGTGCACGACCTGGCACTGGCGCCCGGTCCGCTGTTGTATTAGTACGTCTCGAGATGCAGCCGCCCTTCCCGCTTGAGCGCCCCCGCGATCCCACTCCAGTCGAGCTCGGCTCCCACCGCCACATCCCGCAAGGCCAGTAGCACCCCCTCCTCCATCGCCTTCAGCCCGCACACATAGAAGTGCGAGTTCGAATCCGCGAGCAGCGGCANNGCGAGATTGATATCGATGAAGTCCTTCGGTAGGCTTTGCAGCGGCCCGAAGTACGGCAGCTCTTCGCGCGTTCGCGCGCCGAAGAAGAGCATGAGCTTGCCGCCTTCGAACTTGCCGGTCTTGCGCAGGCGCCGGCGCCATTCGGTCA
Source organism: Burkholderiales bacterium (assembly GCA_003152055.1). Lineage (GTDB taxonomy): Bacteria > Pseudomonadota > Gammaproteobacteria > Burkholderiales > Burkholderiaceae_C > Schlegelella_A. The sequence continues at coordinate 10,119 of PLZH01000101.1, read as the reverse complement.
TGGCGCGCATCGGCGCGCTGCCGGTGCCGGTGCAGATCATGACGATGTGCGATTTCGGGTGGTTCGGCATCAGGAAACTCTGGCCGAACGGGCCGATCACCTGGCACCTGTCGCCCACCTTCAGGTCGCACAGGTAGTTCGACGCCACGCCCACGGTTGGCCGGCCCTGGTGATCTTCGGTGACCCGCTTCACGGTGAGCGAGACGTTGTTGTAGCCCGGTCGCTCGCCGTTCCTCGGGCTCGCCACCGAGTACTGGCGCGCCACGTGCGGCCGGCCGTGCGCGTCGACGCCCGGCGGCACGATGCCGATCGATTGCCCTTCGAGCACCGGGAACGGCATGGCGCCGAAGTCGAGCACGATGTGGTGCGTCTGGTTGTGGAAGCCCGCCTCGGTGCAGTTGACGTTGCCGACGACGGTGGCCGTGGTCGGGTTCTTCGGCCCGAACAGGTTGGTGTAGGCGTGCGCGGCCGACCAGGGCGGCACGGTCGAGCCGTGCGCGGCGCTGTTGAAGGGCGCTTCGCCGGCGGCCGACTCGGGCCGCACGGCGAGCACCGGCTCGGCGACGAGCGCCGCCACGGCTTCCTCGGACACGCCCTCGGCGGCGAGCTGTTCGGGCGTCAGCTCCGGCGGTAGTTCGTCCCACGTCAGCTGCTCTTCGATCGCGTAGGCGCGCACCTTCGGCACCGTCCGCCAGTTGTCGATCGAGCCGGTCGGGCACGGCGCGATGCAGGCCATGCAGAGGTTGCAGACGTCGGCCCGCACGACGTAGTTGCGATCGTCGTGGGTGATCGCGCCGACCGGGCAGGTCGCCTCGCACGTATTGCAGCGGATGCAGATCTCGGGGTCGATCAGGTGCTGCCTGATGACGGCCGGCGCCGTCTCGTTGTCCATCAGCGGATCATCACCCGAAACGCACGTACTCGAAGTCGACGGGTTGCTTGTTGATGCCCATGGCGGGCGGTGCGATCCAGTTTGCGAAGCGGCCGGGCTCGACGACGCGGCCCATCAGCGAAGCGACGAAGGCGCGGTCCTCGTCGCTCGGCAGCCAGCGGCCCTCGTTCGCCTTCCACTCCTCCTCGCTGACGACGCGGCCCTCCGGCGACATGCGGATGCCGGCGAGCGCGCCGATCTTGCGGTTGAAGGCCTTGTGCGGCACGACGAGGCGGGTCGCTATGGCGGCCTTCTCGAGCACCCTGTTCCAGCGGCCGACGCCGGCCACCGAATCCTTGATGAAGTCGTCGCGTAGCACTTCGTTCAGGGCGTTGAGCATCGGCACGTCCTTCTCGACGAGCTGACCGTCCTTCACCTCGAGCACCTTGTAGGTCTGGCCCTTGAGCACGTGGTCGTCGCTGCGCTTGCCTTCCTCGTAGCGGCCCTTCAGGCCCGAGCTGTAGAACGTGGCGGCATTGCTCGACTGGTCGGCGCCGAAGAGGTCGATCGTCACCGAGTAGTGGAAGTTGAGATAGCGCTGGATCGTCCCGAGGTCGATCGCTCCGGCCTCGCGGATCTTCTTCGGGTCGTCGGTCTTCAGCTCGTTCATCACCTGCGCCGTGCGCTGGATGACGCGCGAGACGCCGCTTTCGCCCACGAACATGTGATGCGCCTCCTCGGTCAGCATGAACTTCGTCGTCCGCGCCAGCGGATCGAAGGCGCTCTCGGCGAGCGCCGCGAGCTGGAACTTGCCGTCGCGGTCAGTGAAGTAGGTGAACATGAAGAAGGCCAGCCAGTCGGGCGTCTTCTCGTTGAAGGCGCCGAGGATGCGCGGGTTGTTCACGTCGCCCGAGGTGCGCTCGAGCAAGGCGCCGGCCTCCTCGCGGCCGTCGCGGCCGAAGAAGCGCTGCAGCAGGTAGACCATGGCCCAGAGGTGCCGGCCTTCCTCGACGTTGACCTGGAACAGGTTCCTCAGGTCGTACAGCGAAGGCGCGGTCAGGCCGAGATGGCGCTGCTGCTCGACCGAGGCCGGCTCGGTGTCGCCCTGCGTGACGATGATGCGGCGCAGATTGGCGCGGTGCTCGCCCGGGACGTCCTGCCAGGCCTTCTCGCCCTTGTGGTCGCCGAACTGGATTTGGCGGTTCGCGTCCGCCGGATTCAGGAAGATGCCCCAGCGGTAGTCGCGCATCTTCACGTAGTCGAAGACGGCCCACCCTTGCGGATCGACGCTGGTCGCGGTGCGCAGGTAGACGTCGTAGTTCGTCGAGCCTTCGGGGCCGACGTCGTCCCACCACTGGATGAAGTTCGGCTGCCACTGCTCGAGCGCGCGCTGCAGGGTGCGGTCGTCGGCGAGGTTGACGTTGTTCGGGATCTTCTGGGTGTAGTCGATGGACATGATGGGCTCGCGATCAGACGCGGTTGAAGTCGAAGCCGGCTTTTTCGCCGGAGCCGTAGACCTTGAGCGCGCCCTTGTTGCCGGTCGCGTTCGGGCGGATGAAGATCCAGTTCTGCCAGGCCGTGAGCCGGCCGAAGATGCGCGTCGCCATGTTTTCCTTGCCGCCGAAGCGCAGGTTCGCTTCGAGGCCGGTTAGCGCGTCGGGCGACATCGCGGCGCGCTCTTCGAGGGCGATGCGGATCTCGTCGTCCCAGTCGATGTCGTCGGGCGCGGCGGTGACGAGGCCGAGCCGCATCGCTTCGTCGGCGTCGAGGGCGCGGCCGATGGCTGCGCGCGCCGCATCGAGCGGTGCGGCCTCGGCGTAGAAGCGGCGCGCCAGGCGCGACTGGCCGTCGACGAGCGGCAGCAGGCCGAAATTGAACTCGTCGAGCTGCAGCTTCGGCGCGCGCTCGGGTGCGTCGGGAAGGGCGAGCATGTAGGCGCGGTCGGCAGCGAACGCGAGCTCGGCGAGCAGCCCGGCAAAGCAGGATCCGGGTTCGATGAGGGCGAACAGGGTTCGCGAGGACACGTCGAACCGCGCGAAAGTGCGGCGCAGCATGCCGATCGTCTCGCGCACGAACCAGTGGTCGCGGTGCGCAAGCATGGCGGCATCGGCGGCAAGCACGGCGGCGGCATCGCCCTCGCTCTTCAGGACCCAGGTGCCGAGCTCGAGCTCGTTGGTGCGCAGGCCGAGGATCGCGTCGTCGAGCTGGCGCGCCATCGCCAAGGGCCACCACGAAGCGCCGGCGGCTTCGATCGCGGCGAGCTCGGTGGGTTGGGTGCCGGTCGGCGCCTTGACCGTGATCGTCGCCGTGCGCTTGTCGCGATCGAAGACGACCGCGACGTGCTCGTAGCGGAGCCCGCCGGCCGAATCCTCGCGCTCGAGCCGGTTCAGAAGCACGCCTTTCGCGCCGGCCGGCCGCTGGCTCGTCGCAGCGAGCCTGGCGGCGTGCTCGTGCACGACTGCGGCGAACTGCGCCGGCTTGGCCACGGCATCGACGAGCCGCCACTCGACGGCGCGCTGGCCGCGCACGCCTTCGACGCTGGTGCAGAAGATGTCGGCGAGGTCGTGCCGGACCTTGCGCTTGTCGGTCACGCGGGTGAGGCCGCCCGTTCCTGGCAGGACGCCGAGCAAAGGCACCTCAGGCAGCGAGACCGACGACGAGCGGTCGTCGACGAGAACGATCTCGTCGCAGGCCAGCGCCAGCTCGTAGCCGCCGCCGGCGCAGGCGCCGTTGACCGCGGCGACGAACTTGATGCCCGAATGCGCCGAGCTGTCTTCGATGCCGTTCCTCGTCTCGTTCGTGAACTTGCAGAAGTTCACCTTCCAGGCGTGGCTCGACGTGCCGAGCATGAAGATGTTGGCGCCCGAGCAGAAGACGCGGTCCTTGCCGCTCGTGACGATGACCGAGCGCACCTCGGGATACTCGAAGCGGATGCGGTTGAGCGCATCGGCGAGCTCGACATCGACGCCGAGGTCGTAGCTGTTGAGCTTGAGCTTGTAGCCGGGGCGGATGCCGGCGTCTTCGGCGACATCGAGTGTCAGCCGGGCCAGCGCGCCTTCGACGCCGAGCTTCCAGTGCCGGTAGTGCGAAGGATCGGTGCGGTAGTCGACAGGAGGCGGGCTGGACATGGCGAGTTTCCTTCGAAAGCCTTATGCATCATAGTGCATGTTACGAATGCGGGTCAAGCGACAGATGCATTTTCGTGCATGCCGGCGAGCTCGGCCGCCAGCGCCGCGAGCGCGGCGAAGCTCTGCGCCACCGATCGGCCGCTCGTGTCGAGCACGGCGTCGGCCTTCGAATAGAAGGCGGCGCGGCCGGCGAGGATGCGGCGCAGGTCGTCCATCGCCTCGCGGCTCGCCGCCATCGGCCGCGTATCGCCCTGCGCCGCGACGCGGCCCATGTGCTCCTCGGGCGAGGCCTGCAGCCAGATCGCCGTGCAGTGGCCGAGCAGCTGGTTGAAGGTCGCCGGCTCGGCGACGATGCCACCCGGTGTCGCGATCACCGCGGCCGGATGCGCTTTCACGGTTTCGTCGAGGGCCCGCCGCTCGTAGCGCCGGTAGGCGGCCGTGCCGTAGAGATCGTGGATCTCGCGGATGCTGCAGCCGGCGATCCTTTCGATCTCGCGGCTCAGCTCGAAGAAGGGCACTTCGAGCGCGTCGGCAAGCAGGGCGCCGAGCGTCGACTTGCCGGCGCCGCGCAGTCCGACCAGGGCCAGGCGTCGGCTGCGCGCCGGGTCGGCGTGGCCATTGCCGAACAAGCCGGCGAGCGCCAGGCGGGCGCGCCGCACGTCGGCGTCGCCGCGGCCCTGTAGCAGCTCGCGCAGCATGAGCCAGTCGGGCGAGCTTGTCGTCATGTCGCCGACGAGCTCGGCGAGGGCGCAGTCGAGCGCCGTCGCGACCTGCTGGAGGACGAGGATCGAGGCGTTGCCGATCCCGTACTCGAGGTTGGCGAGATGGCGCTCCGACACGCCCGAAGCCTCCGCGACGCCCTTGCGCGTGAGGCCGCGCCGGGCGCGCAGCAGGCGAACGCGCTCGCCGAGGGCGAGAAGAAACGGCTCCTTCAGCGCCGCTTTCGCCGGGTTCCTGCCGCGTTCCTTCTTCGTAGCGGCGGCCGGCGCCGCGGTCGGCCGGCGCCGAGCAGGCGCCTTCGTCGGAAAGGTTCGGGGGCGACGCAATGCGGAAACCATGATGCATTATATTGCTTGACAGGCGTCGGCACGCCACCTATCGTCAATCGGTGACCGGTGAATTGCCATTCAAACGACGCCAGGAGACAAGATGAACCCGCCCGCCGTCTTCAACTTCGCGGCGCACCTGTTCGTCGCCAATGCGGGCCGCGCCGACAAGCTCGCCTATCTCGACGATCGCGGCCGGCTGAGCTACGGCGAGCTCGAGATGCAGGCGCGACGCCTCGCCGCGGGCTTGCTCGCTCTCGGCGTCCGCCGCGAGGAGCGCGTTTTCCTCCTGATGCACGACTGCAACGAGTGGCCGGTCTCGTTCCTCGGCTGCCTCTACGCGGGCATCGTTCCCGTTGCCGTCAACACGCTGCTGACGGCCGACGACTACGCCTTTATGCTGCGCCACAGCCGCGCCCAGGCAGCGCTCGTCTCGGCCGCGCTGCTGCCGACGCTGACGGCGGCCATGGCCAAGGCGCCGAGCGAAGTGAGGCACGTCGTGGTCGCGCAGGCAGAGGGGGCGCTGCCGCCGCAGACGGTCTCGTTCGACGCGCTCGTTGCCGCGAACGAGCCGCTCGCCGAAGCCGCGCCCACCCACCGCGACGACCCGGCCTTCTGGCTCTATTCGTCGGGCTCGACGGGCAGGCCCAAAGGCGCGGTGCATACCCACGCCAACCTGTGGTGGACGGCCGAGCTCTACGCCAGACCGGTGCTCGGCCTGACCGAGCGCGACGTCTGTTTTTCCGCCGCCAAGCTCTACTTCGCGTACGGCCTCGGCAACGCGCTCACCTTCCCGCTTTCGGTCGGCGCCAGCGTCGTCGTCATGGCTGAGCGGCCGACGCCGGACGCGGTCTTCAAGCGCTGGACCGCGGCCGACGCGGCGACGCGCCCGACGGTCTTCTTCGGCGCTCCGACCGGCTTCGCCGGCATACTCGCTTCGCCGGCGCTGCCGGCGCGCGAAGCGGTGAAGCTGCGCATGTGCTCCTCGGCGGGCGAGGCGCTGCCCGGCGAGATCGGTCAGCGCTTCGAGCGGCAGTTCGGCGTCTCCATCATCGACGGCATCGGCTCGACCGAGATGCTGCATATCTTCATCTCGAACCGGCCGGGCGATGTTCGCTACGGCACCACCGGCAAGCCGGTCGAGGGCTACGAGGTCGAGTTGCGCGGCGAAGACGGCCGGCCCGTCGCCGACGGCGAGGTCGGCGATCTCTACATCAGGGGTCCGAGCGCGGCACTCATGTACTGGAGCGACCGCGAGCGCTCGCGCGAGACCTTCCAGGGCGGCTGGACCAAGAGCGGTGACAAGTATTCGCGCGACGCCGACGGCTACTACACCTATGCCGGGCGCAGCGACGACATGCTCAAGGTGAGCGGCGTCTGGGTCTCGCCCTTCGAGGTCGAGTCGACGCTGATGCAGCACCCGGCGGTGCTCGAGGCGGCGGTGATCGGCGTCGAGGACAGAGACGGACTCGTCAAGACCAAGGCCTTCGTCGTCGTCAAGGCCGGGCAGGCGACCAGCGACGCCGAGCTGAAGGCCTTCGTCAAGGAGCGCCTCGCACCCTACAAGTACCCGCGTTCGTTCGAGTTCGTCGACGAGTTGCCGAAGACGGCGACCGGAAAGATCCAGCGCTTTCGCCTGCGCGATCGCGAGCGGGCGAGCGGGTGAGCGGCGGCGGCGAACAAGGGTCGAGGCGCTTCGCCGAGATCGCCTGGCGCGGAACGCCGCAGCGCATCGAGATCGAATGGGTCGGCGCCGAACGTTCGGCCGTTCCAACGATCGTCTTCCTGCACGAAGGCCTCGGCTCCGTCGCGATGTGGAAGGATTTCCCGCAACGCTTCTGCGCCGCGCACGGCCTGCGAGGCTTCGTCTTCTCGCGCCCGGGCTACGGCCGCTCGACGCCGAAGCCTCGCGACGAGCACTGGCCGCCCGACTTCATGCAACGGCAGGCCGACGAGGTTCTTCCGGCCTTGTTCGCCGAGGTCGGCATCGAGCGGCCCTGGCTCTTCGGCCACAGCGACGGCGCCTCGATCGCGCTGCTGCACGCAGCGCGCCATCCGGCGGCCGGCGTCGTCGCCGTGGCGCCGCACGTCTTCGTCGAGCCGATATCGATCTCGAGCATCGAGACAGCCCGCGTTGTCTACGAGGCAGGCGATCTGCGAACGCGCCTGGCGCGCTATCACGACGACGCCGACTCGGCGTTCCGCGGCTGGAACGACGCCTGGCTGAACCCGGCCTTTCGCGACTGGAACATCGAGCGAGAGATCGAGGCGATCGCCTGCCCCGTGCTCGCTATGCAGGGCGAAGACGACCAATACGGAACGCTCGAGCAGATCCGCACCGTGGCCCGTCGATTGCCGAAAACCCGCTTGCTCGCGATCCCGGAATGCGGACACTCACCGCATCGTGATCAGCCCGCGCTGCTTTCGCGCGAAGCCGGACGCTTCATCCTCGAACACGACCCTTCCTGACCCGGAGACCCCGATGCGAACCACTCGAAACCTTCTCTCTTCCGCCGCCGCACTGCTGGCTGCTCTCGCCGCGTTCGGCGTGCAGGCTCAAGCGTCGAGCGGGCCGATCAAGATCGGCCTCATGCTGCCCTACTCGGGCACCTACGCGGCGCTCGGCGCGGCGATCGAGAACGGCTTCAGGCTCTATGTGCAGGAGCAGGGTGGCAAGCTCGGCGGCCGCGAGATCGAGTACTTCAAGGTCGACGACGAGTCGGATCCTTCGAAGGCGACCGACAACGTCAACAAGCTCATCAAGCGCGACAACGTCGACGTGCTGGTCGGCACCGTGCACTCGGGCGTCGCCCTGGCGATGGCGAAGGCGGCGAAGGACAACAACACCCTGCTCGTCATTCCGAACGCCGGCGCCGATGCGATCACCGGCCCAATGTGCGCCGCCAATATCGTGCGCAGCTCGTTCACGAACTGGCAGCCGGGCTACGCGATGGGCATCGTCGCCGGACACAAGGGCGTGAAGCGGGCGATGACGATCACCTGGAACTACGCGGCCGGCACCGAATCGACCAAAGGCTTCACCGAAGGCCTGGAGAAGAGCGGCGGCAAAGTCACGAAGGACTTGACGCTTGCGTTCCCCAACGTCGAGTTCCAGGCCCTGCTCACCGAGATCGCGGCGCAAAAGCCCGACGCGGTCTATGCCTTCTTCGCGGGGGGCGGCGCCGTGAAGTTCGTCAAGGACTACGCGGCGGCCGGGCTCAACAAGACGATTCCGCTCTACGGCCCGGGCTTTCTCACCGACGGCACGCTCGAAGCGCAAGGTGCCGCGGCGCAGAACATGCTCACGACGCTGCACTACGCCGACAACCTCGACACGCCGCGCAACAACGCCTTCCGCAAAGCCTACGCGATCGCCTACAAGTCGAACGCCGACGTCTACGCCGTGCAGGGCTACGACGCGGCGCAGATTCTCGGCAACGGCCTGAAGGCCGTGAACGGCGATCTCTCCAGGCGAGATCAGCTCACGGCGGCGATGCGAAAGACCGTCGTCGACAGCCCGCGCGGCAAGTTCACCCTGTCGGCCGCCGGCAACCCGGTGCAGGACATCTACCTGCGCGAAGTCAAGGGCAACTACAACGAGTTCCGCTCCGTCGCGGTGAAGGCGCTCGCCGACCCGGCACGCGGGTGCAAGCTCTGAGCGCACGCCGCTAAAGGTGGCGATGGATCTCGCCACCTTTGGCTCGAATCGCTGACGGTGGCGATGGATCTCGCCACCTTTCTCGTCCAGTGCCTGAACGCCGTCCAGTACGGCCTGCTGCTCTTTCTCGTCGCCAGCGGCCTGACGCTGATCTTCGGGATCATGGGCGTGATCAATCTCGCCCACGGCAGCTTCTACATGCTGGGCGCGTACCTCGCGTTCGCGCTGGCGCCGTGGTTCGGCGACTGGTTCATGACGCGCCTTCTGGTCGGCGTGCTGCTCGCCGCGATCTTCGGCTACCTGCTCGAGTGGGCCTTCTTCAGCTTCCTCTACGAGCGCGACCATCTGCAGCAGGTCCTGATGACTTACGCGCTCATCCTCGTCTTCGAGGAATCTAGGAGCCTTCTCGTCGGCAACGACGTGCACGGCGTGTCGGCGCCCGACTGGCTCTCGGGAAGCTTTCGCCTCGGCGAGCTGATGTCGTACCCGTGGTATCGCGTCTTCGCGTCGGTCGCCTGCGTCGTCGTCGCGCTGGCCCTATACGCGCTCGTCAACCGGACGCGCCTGGGCATGATGATCCGCGCCGGCGCCAGCAACCGCGACATGGTGCGCGGCCTCGGCATCGACATCCGCCTGCTCTATCGCATCGTCTTCGCCGGCGGCGTCGCGCTGGCGGCGCTCGCCGGCATGATCGCGGCGCCGCTCTCCTCGGTCTATCCGGGCATGGGATCGAGCGTGCTCATCGTCTGCTTCGTCGTCGTCGTCATCGGCGGCATCGGCTCGATCACCGGCGCGCTCGTCGCCTCGCTGCTCGTCGGCCTCGTCGATACCTTCGGCAAGGTCTTCTTCGCCGAGTGGAGCGGCGTCGGCGTCTATCTGTTGATGGCGGTGATCCTCGTCTGGCGGCCCGAAGGGTTGATGAAGCGTGGCGCCTGAAGGCGATGCGCCGGTCGGCGGCAGCGCGGGCGATGTCGGCGCCCTGCCCGACATCGCCCGCCGCGAGCCGGGCGGCTGGCTCGTGCCGGCCGCGGCGGCGCTGGCGATCGCCGCGCTGCCGGCGTTCGTCTCGCCGTACGGGCAGGATCTCGTCGTCCGCATCGCCGTCTACGCGATCTTCGCGCTGAGCCTCGAGCTCATCGTCGGCGCCGCGGGCCTCGTCAGCCTCGGCCATGCGGCCTTCCTCGGCATCGGCGCGTACGTGACCGTACTCGCCTCGGGCGACGCGGGCGCCTCACTCGCGCTCGTCCTGCCGCTGGCGATCGCGTGCGCCGCGGCCTACGCGCTCTTCGTCGGCGCCCTCAGCCTGCGCACGCGCGGCGTCTACTTCATCATGGTGACGCTAGCCTTCGCCCAGATGGCCTACTTCGTCTTCCACGATACCCAGGTCGGCGGCGGCAGCGACGGCATCTTTCTTTC
>PLZH01000253.1 GCA_003152055.1 Burkholderiales bacterium | reverse complement strand
GCTGCCCGGGCGGTCAAGGCGGGCAGCGCGACGCCAGAGGTCGAGACCCTCGTCGCCCGGCTCGAAAAGGTGACTGGCGTCGGCATCGCCGAGCTAGGCAACGCTGCCGAGGGCTGGCGCGAGGTCTAGCGCCTTGAGCCGCCCGCGGTTAGCGCTGGCGCCGGCGCGCTATGAAGCCGATCGCGCCGATGCCGGCGAGCATCAGCGCGTAGTTCGCGGGTTCGGGCACCGGCGTCATCGATACAGTCGCGTAGACATTGCCCTGCACGGTGCCTCCCGAGTTCGTTAGTGTGCCCAGCGAATCCACCGAGATCGTCTCTATGCCCTGGCTGCCAAAGTCGAACATCACCGGCGCCGGCGTGGCGAAGGTGAGAAAGTCGCTCGGGCCGGACGAATACCAGGAATAGGGCAGCTCAAGCTGGTTCGTGATGCCATCGACCGTGAGGTCGATCATCGCGTCGAACGAGGGCGTCAGTGAGCAGCTGTTGCAGTTCCAGCCGACTTCGAAAGCGAACGTGCCCAGTGTCACCACGACCGGCGCAGAGGGGGGAGCGATCGTGATCGTGTCGCCGGTGACGACGAAGCTGTCATAGGGCGTCGCGAACTCGGCGCCGATGCCTGAGTTGGAATAGGAGCCGGTCTGAATGGTGATTGCGTGCACCGGGCCGGCGGCGGCAGCTGCCGACACAAGCGCGGCGGCGGCTGGGCGCATGAACGATCGGATGCTGACCATTTCGATTCCTTGCCGAGCTCGTCTCGCACGCCGATGTGCGATGTCCGACCCCGATGGCGTGATTGTCCCGGCCGCCTCCCGCCAAAGGTCGACCGGTCGCCGATATGCATCTGCTTACGTGGCAACAATCACGGTGACAATCCTCGGAAGTGACAACGCACGAAGAGGGTTCGGTTCAGGCGTGAAGTATTGACGCGGCGCAACGCGATACGACTGGCTTGGGCGCGATAGGCTCGAGCTAGGATCGGACAGCAACCAGGACTACTCGAACAAGCACGGCGGGCTCCTTTCGCCCACCAGTGTGCGCGATGACATCAGCTCCAGGCAGGCGCGGCATGCCCGAGGACATCCGCTCGATGGAGGGACTCAACTACTTAGACGGAGTAACTTGAGAGACTGAGAGACAGCATGGGTTGCGGCAGATGCAGGGCGAAAGTCGAGCACCTTTGCAGCGCGAAGTTCGTAGGTGTAGCTTGACGCCTCAAAGCGAAGCCACATGCCCAACGAGAAGAAGCAAGCGAGCCGCGTGTGCCATGCGTCCGCCACGGCTGCGTTGGTAGCGTCGAGCCGCTTCACGCCGCGCGGTATTGCGCGCCAGGCTCGAACATGCGGGTGTGCAGTAGCGCTGACCGCGGTCGCAGTGGCTGCAAAGCCGGACCTGGACAAAGCACCGAGCGCACAGGAACAAGCGGGCGCAACCGTCGATACGCACCTCGGGGCCAAGCCCAAGGTGCTGGACGGACTCGTCCCGGCGGCCGCGGTGCGTGGCGCTGCCGGCCTTACTCGCGATCAGCTCGACGCACACGCGCAACATACTTTGCGTCCGATTCAGCGTGGACCCTCGGGATGCCTCAACGAGCACGGCGTTCTCGATGGTGCGCTTGGGACCCATAACGTAACGCCGCCTTCAATTCACCCACCGTCGTCATCAAGGTCATCGAATCGAGTGGCGAGAGGTCGAGACCGGGGCGATCGCATCGTCTTGAAGCCGACGATCGGCAAGCCCTCCCCAATTCCGGCCGAGCGCCTGGCGCTCCTGGCCTATCGGGCCCTCAATCATGCCGGGCGTCTCTGTTACTGAACGCCGCGCAGTTCGACAACCCTCTTGTAGTCGACGTTCCCGGCCTTCCAGTACCGCGTCACGGCGACGCCGGTCCCTTCCTCCCGAGGATGCCCGGCGAGCGCCACCAGAGCCTGTCTGGCGCTTTCCAGCGCCTCGTCGGCTACCAGGGTGGCCTGCTTTGCCTTCGCGTACGCACGGGCCGCCTCTGTCCAAGCCGCATCCTCGCGCAGCACCGTGTCCGCCGGTAGCAGCGGCGGCGGTGTGTCGGTGGCCAGGAACCGGCTGAAGCCGTCCCAGGCGTCACGGAGCGTGGCCATCGCCGACTCGTCGCGCTCGATCGTCCGAAGCAGCCCGCGCGCGCCGTCGAACACCCACAGGTGCGCCGTCGTCGCGCCGCTGACCATCAGCTGGTGCTGGATCTGGGCACCGTAGTGCCCATGCACGTCGCCGGCTTCTACGGCCTGCCAGAGCGACGAGCTCGCGCCTCTCATCGGCACCTTGATCTCCACGATCAGGTCGCCTTGTAGCGTGATGCCGTCCAGGCTCGCCGAGTAGTTGCCGTCCTGCATGACAAGCGGCTGCATGACGTGACCGGTCTCCAGCTCGCAGGCGCTGCGGGCTTCCGGCTCGAGCGCGGTGCCGTTCAGCATCGCCGCGTTCACGACCTGCTCCCTGCGTCCCGTTTTCAGCAGCCAGAGCTGGTACGGCGTCAGCCACGGACTGATGCCCAGGACGGCCGCGGTCTCGGACGCGTTGCGCATCGAGCGTCGGTATTCCAGCCACTCTGCCGAGCCCTGAACGAGGTTGACGATGGTGCTTATGCCGCCCTCCGCTTTTCGAGAGAGCGGACGACGCGCAGGTAGTCGGCGACGCGGATGTCCTTCAGGCTGCTGACGCCGAAATGCGCGACNNCTCTGTGACGGCTTGCGGAAGGTCCTCACCGGCGTAGATGTACAGGCCCAGCCCGTGCAGCGCGGTTGCCTTGACGAGGCAGCGCTGGATCGACGTGTTGATATCGAACGAGCTCGGCGCCAGGATCGGTCGATTCCGTGCGTCCAGCACCGGATGGATCTGGGTGACCGAGTTCGTCGCCTGCGTGTTGTGCAAGGTGATGTTCCACGTGCCGGCGGCCAGGCCGCCAGACGACGGCGGTGCCTCGCTGAAGCGCGACGCAGCGCTCGCAGCGCTGGACTACAGGAAGCCAGGGCGACACAAGCCGCGGCGCCCAGGACGAAGACGCACGCCCGTCAGGCGATAAAGTTCGGCCGTGGGCCTCTCCGAGACGATCGCGACTGAAAATGAATTCCGAACGGCGTTGCCGCGGCACGCCAAGGCGGTCTTCGACTATATGAAACGTGAGCCCGCGCTGAAG
>PLZH01000215.1 GCA_003152055.1 Burkholderiales bacterium | reverse complement strand
TAGGCGTGCTCGTTGCACATCATCGAGACGTAGTCGAGCCGGTCCATGTAGGGCAGCGACTGGATGTAGGTGCGCGTCTCGGCGAGCTTCTCGGTGGCGCGGTGAAGCAGGCCGATGTGCGGATCGGCGCGCTGGATGACTTCGCCGTCGAGTTCGAGCACGAGGCGCAGCACGCCGTGCGCCGCAGGGTGTTGCGGCCCGAAATTCAGGGTGTAGTTCTTGATGTCAGCCATGACGTCGATCAGGCCTCCCGCCGGGCCGCCCCAAGGAAGGCCTGCGCCCCCGCGGGGGGCGCGAATGAAGTGAGCGTGGGGGCGTCATCAATGCAATCCGCCGTAGTTGTCTTCGCGGATCACGCGCGGCACGATCTCGCGCGGCTCGATCGTCACCGGCTGGTAGATGACGCGCTTCTGGTCCGGGTCGTAGCGCATCTCGACCGTGCCCGAGACCGGGAAATCCTTGCGGAACGGGTGACCGATGAAGCCGTAGTCGGTGAGGATGCGGCGCAGGTCGAGGTGGCCCTCGAAGATCACGCCGAAGAGATCGAAGGCCTCGCGCTCGAACCAGTTCGCCGAGCTCCACACCTCGGTGAGCGAGGCGATCTGGGGCACGTCGTCGTCGGGACAGAACGCCTTGAGGCGCAGACGCCAGTTCTTCGTCAGCGAAAGCAGGTGCGAGACGACGCAGTAGCGCGGCCCTTCCCAGGGCTCGTCACGATAGCTCGAATAGTCGACACCGCAGAGGTCGATCAGCTGCTCGAAAGAGAGGTCGGCGTGATCGCGCAGCAGCATCGCGGTCTCGAGATAGTCGGCACCGGCGACCGTCAGCGTCAGCTCGCCGAAGGCGCGCTCGAGCTTTTTCACCCGGGCGCCGAGCTGGGCCGTGATCGCTTCCTGCAGGGTATCGAGGGAGCTCATGCGTCAGCGGGCGATGGTGTTCTCGCGCCTGATCTTGGCCTGCAGCTGCAGCACGCCGTAGAGCAACGCTTCGGCCGTGGGCGGGCAGCCCGGGACGTAGACGTCGACCGGGACGATGCGATCGCAGCCGCGCACGACCGAGTAGCTGTAGTGGTAGTAGCCGCCGCCGTTGGCGCACGAGCCCATCGAGATCACCCAGCGCGGCTCGGCCATCTGGTCATAGACCTTGCGCAGCGCCGGCGCCATCTTGTTGCAGAGCGTGCCGGCGACGATCATCAGGTCGCTCTGGCGCGGGCTCGGACGAAACAGCATGCCGAAGCGGTCGATGTCGTAGCGCGCTGCTCCCGCATGCATCATCTCGACGGCGCAGCAGGCCAGGCCGAAGGTCATGGGCCAGAGCGAGCCGGTCTTCGACCAGTTGATGACCGTGTCGAGGCTCGTCGTGACGAAGCCTTCCTTGAATACGCCGTCGAGACTCATGTCAGGCTCCCGTCGGGCCGTTCCAAGGGAAGCTGCACCCCCTCGGGGGACAGCGAACGATAGTGATTGTGGGGGCCGACATTGCTATTCCCAATCGAGGGCGCCCTTTTTCCACTCGTAGGCGAAGCCGACGACGAGGATGCCGAGAAAGACCATCATCGCCCAGAAACCGGCGGGCCCGATCTCGCGCAAGGCCACGGCCCAGGGAAAGAGAAAGGCGATCTCGAGGTCGAACAGGATGAATAGGATGGCGACGAGGTAGTAGCGCACGTCGAACTTCATCCGCGCGTCTTCGAAGGCCTCGAAGCCGCATTCGTAAGGAGAGTTCTTCGCCTGATCCGGCTTGTGCGGGCCGAGCAGAAAACCGAGGACCTGCGGCACAACGCCGACGGCCACCCCGACCAGGATGAAGAGGATGACGGGAAGATAGGGATCCAGGGTCATGAGATGGTGCCGACGGCGAGACTCGAACTCGCACAGCTTTCGCCACTACCCCCTCAAGATAGCGTGTCTACCAATTTCACCACGTCGGCGGCACTCGATTCGTTGCTTCGGCCGGCATGAGGAAGTGGCTTGCCGGGCAACTGCGAATTCTAGCCGAGGCGCGCGCTACTTCTGCGGGATGGCCGCGGCCCCGGACGCCGATGTCGGTGCCGCGGAAGCCGCGATGGCCGGTACGACGATCGCCGCGCCGGGAATGGCCGCCGCGCCCGAGGCGGAGACGGCGGGAGCCGATGCGGTCGTCGAGGGGCGATCGAGAATGCTGCCGGCCGAAGCCTTCGGGCGCTCGTTCGAAGAATAGGCCAGCGCCAGCGTGCAGACGAAGAAGACCGCGGCGCACACCGCCGTCGAGCGCGACAGGAAATTCGCGCTGCCGGTCGCCCCGAAGAGGCTGCCCGAGGCGCCGCTGCCGAAAGACGCGCCCATGTCGGCGCCCTTGCCGTGCTGGATCAGCACGAGGCCGATCATCACCAGCGCCGTCAGGATCTGCAGCGCAAGCACGAGGTTGATGACCATGTTCATTCTTGTTCCGACTCCGGTAGTTCCGAGGCTTTGCCCGCGCGTTACGCAGCCGCCTTGCAGATGGCGACGAACGGCTCCGCATTCAACGAGGCGCCGCCGATCAGGCCACCGTCGATGTCGGCCTCGGTGAAGAGCGATGCGGCGTTGTCGGGCTTGACGCTGCCGCCGTAGAGGATGCAGATGTCCTTGCCGTGCGGGCTCGCCGCGGCGAGCGCGGTGCGCAGATGCGCGTGCACGGCTTGCGCCTGCGCCGGCGTCGCGGTGCGGCCTGTTCCGATCGCCCAGACAGGCTCGTAGGCGAGGATCGTTTTCTCGATGCCGGCGCCGAGCAGATCGGTCACCGCGGCAAGCTGCCGGCCGACGATGGCGTCGGTCTGGTTCGCTTCGCGCTCGGCCAGCGTCTCGCCGACGCAGACGATGGGCGTGAGGCCGTTGGCCAGTGCCTGCTGCGCCTTTTCGGCCACCAGGCGATCGCTTTCACCGTGCATTGCGCGCCTCTCCGAGTGGCCGACGATCACGAAGCGGCAGCCGAACTCGGCGAGCATCGCCGCGGAAACCTCGCCGGTGAACGCGCCGAAGGCGTGACTCGAGCAGTCCTGCGCACCCCAGGCGATGGCGCCGCCTTTCAACGCAGTTCCCACTTGGCCGAGATAGGGCGCCGGCGCGCACACCGCGACGTCAGCGGCGAACGGCGAAGCCGCCTTCAGCGCATCGAGCAGCGCCGCGTTGGCGGCGCGGCTTCCGTTCATTTTCCAGTTGCCGACGACGAGGCGTCGGCGCCCAAGGGCGCGAGGCTCGCTCACCACGCCAGCACCAGCTTGCCGACATGTCGATGCGACTCCATCAGCGCATGGGCGCGCGCCGCTTCGGCGGCGGGAAAGACTTCGTGGATGACCGGCCTGACCTTGCCGCTCTCGAGCCAGGGCCAGACCGTGCGCTTCAATGCCGCGGCGATCTCGCTCTTGAAGGCAACCGGGCGCGGCCGCAGGGTCGATCCCGTAATGACGAGGCGCCGGCGCAGTACGAGGCCGGCATCGATATGCGAATCGACACCGCCTTGCACGGCGATGATGACGATCCGCCCATCCTCGGCGAGACACTTGATCTCGCGCCCCACATATTCGCCGGCGACCATGTCGAGGACGACGTTGGCGCCGGCCTTCGACGTGATGCGCTGCACCTCAGCGACGAAGTCCTGCGTCTTGTAGTCGATGGCGTGATCGGCGCCGAGCGCCTCGCAGGCCGCGGCCTTTTCCGCGGAGCCGACGGTGACGATCACCGTGGCGCCGTGCGCCTTGGCAAGCTGGATTGCCGTCACGCCGATGCCGCTGCTGCCGCCGTGGACGAGCAGGGTCTCGCCCGGCTGCAGGTGGCCGCGGTCGAATACGTTGGACCAGACGGTGAAGAAGGTCTCCGGCAGGCTCGCCGCTTCGATGTCGCTCAGGTTCGCAGGCGACGACAGGCACTGGCCGACTGGCGCGGCGCAGTATTCGGCATAGCCGCCACCGGCGACGAGCGCACAGACGCGGTCGCCGACGGCCAGGCCGGCGGCCCGCAGCGCCGCGGCGTCACCCTCGACGATCGTTCCGGCGACTTCGAGCCCGGGGATGTCGGAGGCGCCAGGCGGCACCGGATAAAGACCCTTGCGCTGCAGCACGTCCGGGCGATTGACGCCCGAAGCCGCGACGTGGATGAGCGCTTCGCCGGCGGCCGCCACGGGCATCGGCCGCTCGGTCAGGCGAAGCACCTCGGGGCCGCCGGGTGCCGCGATCTCGATCGCTTTCACGACGCGCGCCCTGCCGTCACTCTTGGTGCGCGGGTTCGCGCGGCTCGCGGTCGAGCAGGGCCTTCATCGAGAGCTTGACGCGACCCTTCTCGTCGGTCTCGAGAACCTTGACGCGAACGATCTGGCCTTCCTTCAGGAAGTCGGTCACCTTCTCGACGCGCTGGTGCGCGATCTGGCTGATGTGCAGGAGGCCGTCCTTGCCGGGCAGCAGGTTCACGAGCGCGCCGAAATCGAGGATCTTCGTGATCGGGCCTTCATAGACCTTGCCCACTTCCACCTCGGCGGTGATCTCCTCGATGCGCTTCTTCGCGTGCGCGGCCTTGTCGGCGTCGGTCGAGGCGATCGTGATCGTGCCGTCTTCGCCGATGTCGATCGTCGTGCCGGTCTCTTCGGTGAGCGCGCGGATCGTCGCACCGCCCTTGCCGATCACGTCGCGGATCTTCTCCGGATTGATTTTCATCGTGTAGAGGCGCGGCGCGAACTGCGAGACCTCGGTCTTGGCGCCGCCCATCGCCTCCTGCATCTTGCCGAGGATATGCAGGCGCGCTTCCTTGGCCTGCGCCAATGCGACCTGCATGATTTCCTTCGTGATCCCCTGGATCTTGATATCCATCTGCAGCGCCGTTACGCCGGTCGTCGTGCCGGCGACCTTGAAGTCCATATCGCCGAGGTGATCCTCGTCGCCGAGGATGTCGGTCAGCACGGCGAAGCGGTTGCCGTCCTTGATGAGGCCCATGGCGATGCCGGCAACGTGCGCCTTCAGCGGCACGCCGGCGTCCATGAGGGCCAGGCAGCCACCGCAGACCGAAGCCATCGACGATGAGCCGTTCGACTCGGTGATCTCGGAGACGACGCGCATCGAATACGGAAACGCGCCGCGATCGGGCAGCACGGCGACGAGCGCGCGCTTGGCCAGGCGCCCGTGGCCGATCTCGCGCCGCTTCGGCGAGCCGACGCGGCCGGTCTCGCCGGTCGCGAACGGGGGCATGTTGTAGTGGAGCATGAAGTGCTCGCTGTATTCGCCGGCCAGCGCGTCGATGCGCTGCGAATCGCGGTCGGTGCCGAGCGTGGCGGCAACCAGTGCCTGCGTCTCGCCGCGCGTGAAGAGCGCCGAGCCGTGGACGCGCGGCAGGAGCCCGGTGCGGATTTCGATCGGCCGCACGGTGCGCGTGTCGCGGCCGTCGATGCGCGGCTCGCCGGAGAGGATCTGGCTACGCACGATCTTCGCTTCGATGTCGAAGAGCAGGTTATCGACCTTGACCGCATCGAATGCCGCGCCGGACGCCGTGAGCGCGCTCTTTGCTGCCGCGTAGGCGTCGCGAGTCGCATGCGTGCGCGCCTGCTTGGAGCGGATCTGATACGCTGCACGGATCGCTTCCTCGGCGTGCGACGAGACCTGGGCGATGAACGCCTCGTCCTTCGCCGGCGCCTGCCAGTCCCAGACCGGCTTGCCGGCGTCGTGCACGAGCTCGTTGATCGCGACGATGGCGACATTGCCCTGCTCGTGGCCGTAGACGACCCCGCCGAGCATAACTTCCTCGCTCAGCTGCTTGGCTTCGGATTCGACCATCAGCACGGCCGCCTCGGTCCCGGCGACAACGAGATCCATCTGCGTCTCGGCCATCTGTGTCTTGGTCGGGTTGAGCACGTACTGGCCGTCGATGTAGCCGACGCGCGCCGCGCCGATCGGGCCGTTGAACGGAATGCCCGAGATTGCCAGCGCCGCACTCGCGCCGATCAGGGACGGAATGTCGGCGGCAATCTCCGGATTCAGCGACAGTACGTGGATAACGACCTGGACTTCGTTGTAGAAGCCTTCGGGAAAGAGCGGGCGCAGCGGCCGGTCGATGAGGCGCGAGGTCAGCGTCTCGAGCTCGCTGGGCCGGCCTTCGCGCTTGAAGAAGCTGCCCGGAATCTTCCCCGCGGCGTAGGTCTTCTCGATGTAGTCGACGGTCAGGGGAAAGAAATCCTGGCCGGGCTTGGCGTCTTTCCTGGCGACGACGGTCGCGAGGATAACCGTATCTTCGATCGAGACAACGACGGCGCCACCCGACTGGCGCGCGATCTCGCCCGTCTCGAGGGTGACACTGTGCTGACCCCACTGGAAGGTCTTGGTGATCTTGTTGAAAATGCTCATGACGTGTTCTCCGTTGTTCCGGGCGCCTTCAGGGCGGCACCGGCACCCGAAGCGAGAGGTTCAACTGGCGCAATGCCATTCCAAGGGTGCTCAGCGCGCGCTTCGCGCACATGAACATCGGTGGAATGACACAGCCTCGCCATTGGTCACTCGCTCCAAATGCCGAAGAGCCTGCCGGTTCTTGTCCAGTCAGGCTCTCGGCTTCGTTTTCGGCCTACTTGCGCAGGCCGAGTTTTTGAATCAGCGCGGTATAGCGATCGGCGTCCTTGCCCTTCAGATAGGCAAGCAGGCTCTTGCGCCGGTTGACCATCTTCAACAGGCCGCGCCGGCCGTGGTGGTCTTTGAGGTGGGTCTTGAAGTGCGGGGTGAGCTCGTTGATCCTGTCGGTCAACAGGGCGACTTGCACTTCGGCGGAGCCGGTGTCGGCAGCGCCGCGGGCGTGCGCCTTGACGATCCCGGCTTTGTGTTCGGTGGTGACTGGCATCTCGTTTCCTGAAGTGAAACCGAGCGCCGGCCTTGCGGCCACGCCACGGTTTCGAAGGTCGACTCGCGAACGCCGGTGAAACCGACCGGCGCCGTGCTAGGGCTCACTGCCATCGCAGCTGAGCTAGTAATTATAAACGCAGGAAGCGCCTGAGCCGCTCGATCCCGTCGACGAGCCGCGCCGGGTCACGCGATGCGAAGCACCAACGCAGCCAGCCCTCGCCCTCGGGGCCAAAGGCCGAGCCGGGAGCCAGGCCGACTCCCGCTTCAGCAACCAGGCGCTTGGCGAAAGCGAGCGAATCGCCCTGCCCTGCGACGCTGAAGAAGGCGTACAGGCCGCCAGACGGCGTGGCGACCGAGATGCCGGGAAGCGCGGCGAGGCGCGGCAGCAAGATGTCGCGGCAGGTGCGCAGGCGCGCGACGAGGTCGGGAACGAAAACGCCGGCCTCGGCCAGGGCGGCGAGCCCGGCGCGCTGCACGAAGACCGGTGCGCACGAGGTGTTGAACTCGATCAGCTTGGCGAACGTGGGCGCCAGGCCGGGTGGATGGACGATCCAGCCGAGGCGCCAACCCGTCATGAGAAAGCTTTTCGAGAAGCTATGCACGACGACGAGCTGATCGTCGCCATCGGCAATGTCGAGAAAGCTCGGAGCGCAGGCTGCGCCGTCGCCGAAATAGATGCGTTCGTAGACTTCGTCGGCGACGATCCAGGTTCCGGTGCCGCGGCAATGCGCCAGCACGGCCTCCTGCTCGTCGCGGCCGAGAGTCCAGCCGGTCGGGTTGTTGGGTGAATTGACGAGGAGGACGCGCGTCTTCGCGGTGATCGTTCCTCGCATCTCGTCGAGATCGAGGCGCCAGACTCCCGATTCGACACGAAGCGGCAAGCGAACGACACGAGCACCGAGGATCGCCGGTTGCGCCGTCAGGTTGGGCCAGACCGGAACGACGGCAACAACCTCGTCGCCCGCGCCGACGAGCGCCTGCATCGCCAGCATCAAGGCGTTGACGCCCGACGAAGTGACGGCGATCCGGTCTGCACCTACCGGCCGATGCAGCGAGCTCGTGTAACTCGCCAGGGCGTCGCGCAGCTCGGCGAGGCCGAGATTTTGCGAATAGAAGGTCTCACCCGCTTCGAGCGAGCGCGCCGCGGCGGCGCGGATGAACTCGGGCGTCGCCTCGTCGCTTTCGCCGAACCAGAAAGCGAGCACGTCGTCGCGGCCGAGCGCGGCGTTGGCGACCTCGCGGATCTTCGACCCGGGCAGGTCCTCGATGATTTGTCTCATGCGATGCGGCACAAGGACCTTGAAAACAAAAATGCCGCTCTCACTTCGGCGGCAGGGTCGAAGCAATGTGCAGCGACCGATGAATTGTAGGAGTTCACCATGTTCGTTCTGCCTCTCTCACGCGCGGCGCTAGCGCCGCGAGCTGATGTTGTTCCCGCGTTCGGCACCGCGCTCGACCGCCTGTTCGATGAATCGTTCGATCGCTACTTCGGCGGCGCCAGGGCCGGCGTCGAAGCCCGCACGCCATCGATGGATGTGTCGGAAAGCGATGCCTCGTACACCATCGTCCTCGACGTTCCAGGCTCGACGCGCGACCAGCTCAAGGTCTCGGTCGAAGGCCGTCGCGTCACGCTGACCACTGCCGCCGCGAGCGAAACACCGGTCCAATCACAAGGCGAAGGCCAGCCGGCTGTCGACGCCAAGCCGGCCACCCGCGTTCTCTACCGCGAACGCTCGGCCTCGGTCTACTCGCGCACCATCGTCTTGCCGACGGAAGTCGATCAGGCCGCTTCGCAAGCGAAGTTCGAGAACGGCGTTCTCACGCTGACGCTGGCCAAGAAGGTGCCGGCTGGCGCGACTCAACTCAGCATCGCCTGAGAAGACGCAGCGGCGGCGGCGCTCAACGCGCTGCCGCTGGCTCGGTCAATGCCGTGAGCGGCCAACGCGGTAGCACGTCGAACGAGTAGTCGGTCGACATCTGAGCGATGCCGCGCTGCATGCGCATCGCCGCGGCCAGCGCGATCATCGCGCCGTTGTCCGTGCAAAGCGCCAGCTCCGGGTAGTGAACCCGGGCCTGGCGCTTCTTGCATTCCACCTCCAGCCGCGAGCGCAACAGCGCGTTCGCGCCGACACCGCCGGCGACGACGAGCCGCTTCAGCCCGGTCCGCTCGAGCGCCGCCATCGACTTGCGAACGAGCACGTCGACGATGGCTTCCTGCGTCGACGCGGCAAGATCGGCGCGCGGCTGCTCGCAGTTACTGCCTTCGAGCCTCAAGGCATGCGTGCGGACAGCGGTCTTCAGGCCGGCGAAAGAAAAGTCGAGCGAGTCGCGCTGCGACAGCGGTCGCGGCAACTTGAAGACGCTGGCATCGCCGAACTCGGCAAGCCGGGCCAAGGCCGGGCCGCCGGGATAGCCAAGGCCGAGCAGCTTGGCCGACTTGTCGAATGCCTCGCCGGCGGCATCATCGATCGTGTCGCCGAGCAATGAGTAGTGGCCGACGTTGGCCACCTTGAGCAACTGGGTATGGCCGCCGGAGACGAGCAAGGCAACGAAGGGAAACCGCGGCGGGTCGGCAGAGAGAAAAGGCGACAGCAAGTGCCCTTCGAGGTGATGGACTCCGAAAGCCGGCCTGCCGATAGCCGCGGCGAGCGAGCAGGCGACGCCCGCGCCAACGAGCAGCGCACCGGCGAGGCCGGGCCCGCGCGTGTAGCCAATGGCGTCGAGCGAAGCGAGCGACGCGCCAGACTCGCTCAGGACGGCGCGGGCGAGCGGCAGCACGCGACGAATGTGGTCGCGCGAAGCCAGTTCAGGAACGACGCCGCCATAAGCCGAGTGCATCTCGACCTGGCTGTGCAAGGCCTGCGCGACGAGGCGCGGCGTTTCGTCGCCGTTCGCTTCGACGATCGCCACGCCGGTTTCGTCGCAGGACGTTTCGATCGCCAAGACTCGCATCGGGCATGTGTAGGTGGCAGGGCAATGCATGCTATCTCCTCATGCATTTTCGGCGCCGGCGCAGTTGATGGAGAGCGAAGACCGCTTTCGCTGAACTCCTGCGTCGTCGTCCGTCGCGCCGAAACGACTCGCCGAACAGGTCGCCAGTGAACGGGAAGAAAAAGCGCGTATTGTTGTCACCATCGCTTCGCTCAGCGCCATTTCAACCGTCGGAGAACATGCACATGCAGACGCAGTCGCTCAGTTTCGAAGTGAGAATCGCCCGCACGACCCAGGAACTGGAAGCTGCGTGCCGTGTTCGCGCGCTTTCATACGGACATCATTTGCCGCATCTGCACACGATGATGATGGAGCCCGATCTTCTCGATGCGGACGAAAATACAATTGTCGTGCTTTGCGTGGATAAGGAGAGTGGAAGCGCCGTGGGCACTGCCCGATTCCAGACCAACGCTGGCGGCCCACTACTCATCGAGCACAGCGTGACGGTACCGGAGACCATGCGACAGGACACGCGTGCCGAGATTACCCGGCTATCGGCGGTTCCAGGCGCCGATCCATTGGTCAAAGTGTGCCTGATGAAAGCGAGCTATCTGTTCTGCATGGCGACGCAGGTACGCTGGATCGTGATCGGCGCGCGTAGCGACGCGTTGGTTCGCCAATATCGTCGACTCGGTTTCGCCAACATACTCGACGGCGGCCAGACGTTGCCGATGCTGCACGCGGGACGATTGCAACACCATGTGCTGGCCTTCAACGTGACAACCGCCGAAAGTCGCTGGCGCGAGACGAAACATCCCTTATACGACTTCATGATCGAAACCGCGCACCCGGATATTCAACTGTTCTCCCGGCGCCCGGCCTTGCCGCGCCGGGAATCGGTGCGATCGACGGATCGTTCCGCTGGCTGGATGGCGCCTGTCAAGTGGGGAAGAAGCGCCGATGTTGGCGTCCGAGCCACCTCAGTTCGAACCGTCACGATTAACTGACCGCGACCGGGCTGATAGCCCCTCGAGAACGCCTTGGCGCTCGCTTTCGCGAAGGGCGAGCCAAGGTCGCATCACGTCGCGCAGAGCGTCGTTGGTGAATGGTTTGCCGAGCGCATCGTCCATCCCGACTGCCAGGGAATGACGACTTGTTTCCTCGTCGATGATGGCGGACAGGGCGATGATCGGCACTCTCGGTAGTCCCATCGCCTCCTCTTGGGCTCGAATCGAACGAGTCGCTTCGAATCCGTCCATGGCCGGCATCATGCAGTCCATCAGGATGAGATCGGGTCGATCGATTTCCCGCAATGCTCGCCGTACGGCTTCGGCTCCATCGGCAACGCGCTCCACTTGATGCCCTTGATTGGCAAGCATCGAACCGGCAATCAACGCATTCACGTCGTTGTCCTCGACTAAGAGGATTCGGGCGCACACATCGACACCGTTTGCAGACAGCTCGTCCCTGGGCCGGTCGTACGCACGAGGTTCCTCCGCGGGCTCCAGCTTGACCCAGAAGTCAAAAACCGAGCCGAAACCGGGCCGGCTCTTCAACGAGATGCCGCCGCCCAGGAGCTGGGCCAGTTCGTGCGCGATCGTCAGCCCGAGGCCCGTTCCTTGTCGCCGAGCCTCAGCATGGGACCCCACTTGTCGGAAGGCATCGAATACCACCTTCTGGTCGTCATCGCTGATCCCTACGCCCGTGTCCCTGACTTCGAAGTGAATTTCTCCGGGCTGGACGCCAGGCCAGACCATCAGATGGATCCAGCCCTTTTGCGTGAACTTGATGGCATTGCCCAGCAGGTTGTGGAGAACCTGTCTCAGTCGGACAGGGTCGCCGCTCACCCACACGGACCCATCGATACGGCTGTCCAGGGTGAAGACCAATCCTTTCTCCGCCGCACGAACCGAGTAGATGTCCGCGATGCGCTCGACCTCATTCCGCAGGTCGAACACCATTCGCTGAATCCGCATCTGTCCGGATTCGATCCGCGAGACGTCGATCAAGTCGGTGACGAGGCGCAGCAAATGGGTTCCGGATGCCTCGACGAGTTCCATTCGCTTCTTGACGACCGGGTCGCTCGTCTCGACGTGCACGAGCCGGGCGACGCCCAGCATTCCGTGGATTGGTGTGCGCAGCTCGTGACTCACCGTGCCAAGGAACTGGCTCTTGACGGCGGACTGACGTTGGGCCAGCTCGAGCGCTTGCTCCCGTTCAGCGGATATGCGGGCCGCGTGGATTCGCAGCAAAAAGACTTCCGAAAGCTTGGCGTCGGAGCGTCTCGCGGTGATGAGTACCTGAACGAGGAAAAGAGTCAGGCCGACGCCGCCGTAAGCGCCAAACGCGTCTCCCCGCAACAGCATGCCGAGGGCCATCGGCACGATGATGGGTACCACGTAGGCGGCGGTGGCGACCTTGCTGACCTGAAGCCCGAACGTCGCCACGCAGGCGACGCAGCAAAGACTCGCCGTAACGAGCGACGCCGTATTGATGTCCGAGCCGATCACCCAGAAACCTGCCAATCCCCAAACGGCACCATCGGCGCCGAGAAGCCAATAGGTCCTTAACCGCCACGGCTTGCCGCTTGGGAAACCTCGGCGGCGATAGATTTGGGACTGGATTACCCGCGGCGTGACTACAAGGAGCTTCATGGCGACCCAGAGCTGGATCGCTCGAAGATCGACCACTCCCACGAGATGCATCGCAA
The DNA here is from genome assembly GCA_003152055.1 of Burkholderiales bacterium. Classification (GTDB taxonomy): domain Bacteria; phylum Pseudomonadota; class Gammaproteobacteria; order Burkholderiales; family Burkholderiaceae_C; genus Schlegelella_A. Next base: position 17,808 of record PLZH01000215.1, on the reverse strand, counting down.
CGATCACCGCAAAGGCCGACGCGATCAGGGCCGCAAACGCCGCGTGCGACCAGACCATGCGCACTTGCTCGTTTGCTACGTTTTCCCTGGTATCGGCGTCGAGATCGACGCCGAGGCGGGCCGCGATCTTCTGAAGAATCACGGGCTTCAATACCTCTGCAGCAGGACGGCAAGGTCAGCAGGGCAGCCGATGCCGTGCAGATTGCAGTGATGACGGAAGCTCTCGATTTGCTCGACGATCGTCGAGCCTGGAAGCGCCCGGGAATATTCGCGAAACATCTCGACGAGAGCCGAATCTTTATGCACGCTCAGCGCCCGAAGCCACTGTTGCAGGACATCGAATCGCACCTCGGCCGGCGCCTGGAAGAACTCGTCAGTCAGCGCTACGGAACCAAATCCGGCATCCAGATCCACGAACAATCCCGGCATGGGGATACAGAAGGGGGTTCCGTCATCCAGGGCTCCGAAGCGCGATGGAGTCAAGGTGGTCATTGGCAAATCTCCTTTGCACGTCACCTCGGTTCCTCGAAGTGGCCGTAAAACGCCGATTTCTATCAAACCCGCGCCGATAGCCTGAACCGGCAGTCATGACATTCTGAAAGATCGGTAGAAATCCTCGACGCCGCTCAAAGCAACCTGAGCTTTGCGTCTTCCTCTGTCGGTACCCGATCCGATGGTTTCGCATCAGTTTGTAAGCCGGCCGCAGAGTAACGCGGCTCTCGAAGCCAGCCGCATGGGATACGAATGTCGTGCAGGTTGCAACCCATCTGTCGCAAATCTCACGAAAGCACTTGTAATTCCCCTGCCCGCCGCGGCGCGCTGAGCGTACGCTCCACCTCCCGCCTGCAAAAACCGCACGCGACACAACGCTGATCGATGAAAGAGTATCGCCTTCTCGCGTGGCCGGAACTGCCGGCCGAATACCAGCGCACGGCGCATCGCCGCGTCCTGAGCGACATGTCGTTGCGCTATTTGTCGCTGGCCCAGCTCTCCGACCTGAGCGGCCTGAAGAAGGGCGACCTAAAGAATTTCCTCGAATTGCTCGACCTGCGCGGCGTCCTCGACGAACGCGATGGCAGTGCACCCGATTCCTTCCTCGACTCGATCGGCCGGCTCGGCTGGCTGCGCCGCTCGACGGTCACCACGCACGACGAGCGCTGACGCGCTCGCAAGGCCCCTGCCCGCGAGCGCAAGGGGCCGGCTCAGTGCTTTTCCTTGGCGTGATTGATCGAATACTTCGGGATCTCGATCGTCACGTCTTCGCGCGCCAGGATCGCCTGGCACGACAGGCGTGAGGTGGGCTCGAGGCCCCAGGCGCGGTCGAGCAAATCCTCCTCGCTTTCGTCGAGCTCGCCGAGCGAGGCAAACCCCTCTCGGACCACGACGTGGCAGGTCGTGCAGGCGCAGCTCATCTCGCAGGCGTGCTCGATCGCAACGCCGTTTTCGAGCAAGACCTCGCAGATCGACTCGCCGGGCGACGCTTCGATCTCCTTGCCCGTGGGGCAGTACTCGGGATGCGGCAGGACCCTGATGATCGGCACGGTCAGACGTCCTCGACGCGGCGACCGGTCAGGGCACGGCGGATGCCGCGGTTCATGCGCTCGGCGGCAAAGTTCTCGGTGGCCGCGGCAAGGATCTTGAGGGCAGCGTCGATGGCGCCGCGGTCGGCCCGGGCGCGGACGCCGCGCAGATCGGCCATCGCCGCGTCGATTCCCGAGCGCTCCTCGGCCGACAACAAGTCGCCGTCGGCGTCGAGCGCCGATGCCGTGGCGGCAAGAAGGCGATCGGCATCGACCTGCGCCTCGCGCAGGCTGCGCTCGGCCATGTCGGCTTCGGCCGCGCCGAAGCTGTCGCGCAGCATGCGCGCCACCTCCTCGTCGCTGAGCCCGTAGCTCGGCTTGACGCTCACCGAGGCCTCGACGCCCGACTTCTCCTCGCGCGCGCTGACGCCGAGCAGGCCGTCGGCATCGACCGTGAAGGTGACACGGATCCGCGCCGCGCCGGCGACCATCGGCGGAATGCCGCGCAATTCGAAGCGTGCCAGCGAGCGGCAATCGGACACCAGGTCGCGCTCGCCCTGCACCACGTGGATCGACATTGCCGTCTGCCCATCCTGGAAGGTCGTGAACGCCTGGGCACGCGCGGTCGGGATCGGGCTGTTGCGCGGAATGATGCGCTCGACGAGGCCGCCCATGGTCTCCAGGCCGAGGGAAAGCGGGATGACGTCGAGGAGCAGGACGTCGGCAGCCGCCGCGTTGCCAGACAGCGCCTCGGCCTGGATCGCGGCACCGAGGGCGACGACCTCGTCGGGGTCGAGATCGACGAGGGGAGGCCGCCCGAACAGCTCGCCCACGGCGCGCTGCACGAGAGGCATGCGCGTCGAGCCGCCGACCATGACGACGCCATCGATCTCGGAAGCCTTGACCCGGGCATCGCGCAATACCCGGCGGACGGCGGCAAGCGTTCGGTCGACGAAAGGCTTCGCGACGGCTTCGAGCTCCGCGCGCTCGACGAGAAGCGCAAGCGGTGCCACATCCAGGGCGAGCACAAAGTCGACTTGCGACGCGCTCGACAGCGCTTCTTTCGCTGCCCGCGAAGCCACCGCCGCAGCGCGCCGTTCATGCGGGTTCGTCGCCTTCGCAGCCCCGCGCTCGAGCGCCCAGGCGGCAAAGGCAGCATCGATGTCGTCGCCACCGAGAGCCGAATCACCGCCGGTGGCGATGACCTCGAAAACGCCCCTGGCCATGCGCAACAGCGAGATGTCGAAGGTGCCGCCGCCGAAATCGTAGACCGCGATNNTCCTTGGTCGCCTGGCGCTGTGCGTCGTCGAAGTACGCCGGGACGGTGACGACCGCGCCGAAGAGCTCCACATCCAGCGTGTCTTCGGCGCGCCGGCGCAGCGTCGCGAGGATCTCCGCCGAAATCTCGACCGGCGATTTGACGCCGGCCGCGGTCCTCAGCCGCACCATTCCGGGCGCGTCGACGAAGTCATAGTGCAGGCCGGTAGCGTTCGCAATGTCGTCGAGGCCTCGGCCCATCAACCGCTTTACCGACACGATGGTGTTGTGCGGGTCAGCGACGGCCTGGTCGAGGGCCGGCTGGCCGACCTCGGCGCGAGCCTCTGCCGTATAGCGAACCGCCGAAGGCAGGATGACTGTTCCCGCCGCGTCGGGCAAGCACCGGGCGACGCCGTTGCGCACGGCGGCGACCAGCGAGTGCGTCGTTCCGAGGTCGATGCCGACGACGTGGCGCCGCTGATGCGGGTCGGGCAACGCGCCGGGCTCGGCGATCTGCAGCAAGGCCACGCGTCAAGCCTCCAGCGCCTCGAGGCGCTGCTCGACGTCGTCGGCGAACCGCTCGACGAACATGAGCGCCCTGACCTGCCCTGCTGCGCTCTGGAAGTCGGCCGAATGGTCGAGCGCAACGGCGAGATCCGCATAGGCCTCGCGTCGATGCGAATCCAGCTCGCCGGCGATCTTGACTATGCTTTCACGGCTGGCTGCGTCGTCGAGCGCCTCGCGCCATGCCATCTGCTGCATCAGGAATTCCGGCGCCATGGCGGTGTTGTCTTCGGCAGCGATCGGCACGCCGTTCAGCTCGCAAAGATAGCCGGCACGCCGCAATGGATCCTTCAGTCGCTCGTAGGCCTCGTTGACGCGAACCGCCCACTGCATCGCAGCGCGCTGCGCGGCGGCGCCGCCGGCAGCGAAGCGATCCGGATGCACTTCGGCTTGCAAGACACGGCGCAGCGCGTCGAGCTCGTCTCGCTTGAGCACAAAGCGTCGCGGCAGGCCGAAGAGGGCGAAATCGTCGCTATCGAAAAGCATGATCAAGAAAAAAGAGAAGGGCCCGCGAAGCGGGCCCGCTAGATCCAGCGAAGCGCCGAGCTACACGCGAAACGATTCTCCGCAACCGCAGCGATCCTTCTCGTGAGGGTTGATGAACTTGAAACCCTCATTCAGGCCTTCGCGAACGAAGTCGAGCTCGGTGCCGTCGATGTAGGGCAGGCTCTTCGGGTCGACGATGACCTTGACGCCGTGATCCTCGAACACGAGGTCCTCGGGCCCAAACGCGTCGGCGTACTCGAGCTTGTAGGCCAGGCCCGAACAACCGGTCGTCTTCACGCCCAGGCGCACGCCGACACCTTTGCCCCGCTTGCCGAGGTAGCGCGTGACGTGGCGGGCTGCCGCCTCGGTCAGGGTCACCGCCATGTCAGTGCGTCATAACCGCCGTGGTCGAAGCCGCATCGCGTGCGCGCTCGACGGCGTTCTTCGCCCGGTAGTCGCTCACGGCCGCCTTGATCGCGTCCTCGGCGAGGATCGAGCAATGGATCTTCACCGGCGGCAGCGCAAGCTCCTGGGCGATATGCGCGTTCTTGATCGTCAAGGCCTCGTCGAGCGACTTGCCCTTGACCCATTCGGTAACGAGCGAGCTCGAGGCGATCGCCGAGCCGCAGCCGTAGGTCTTGAACTTTGCATCCTCGATGAGGCCCGTCTCGGGGTTGACCTTGATCTGCAGCTTCATCACATCGCCGCAGGCCGGCGCGCCGACCATGCCGGTGCCGACCGTCTCGTCGCCCTTATCGAAGGAGCCGACGTTGCGCGGATTCTCATAGTGCTCGACGACTTTCGCGCTGTATGCCATTTCTGTTCTCCAGGTGATTCCGGCGTTTCGATTCAGTGGGCCGACCACTGAATCGAACTGATGTCGACGCCTTCTTTGAACATGTCCCACAGCGGCGACAGATCGCGCAGCTTGGCGACACGATCCTTCAGGGTCGCGACGACGTAGTCGATTTCTTCTGCGGTCGTGAAACGGCCGATCGTCATGCGCAGACTCGAATGCGCCAGCTCGTCGCTGCGGCCCAGTGCGCGCAGTACGTAGCTCGGCTCGAGGCTCGCCGACGTGCAGGCCGACCCGGACGAGACTGCGATGCCCTTCACACCCATGATGAGCGACTCGCCTTCGACGAAATTGAACGACATGTTGACGTTGTGCGGCACGCGCTGATCCGGGTGGCCGTTGAGAAAGGTCTGCTCGATGCCCGACAGGCCGTCGATCAGCTTTCGGTGCAGCATGCGGATGCGCTCGCTCTCGGTACCCATCTCGGCATGGGCGATGCGAAATGCCTCGCCCATGCCGACGATCTGATGCGTAGGCAAGGTGCCCGAGCGCATGCCGCGCTCATGGCCGCCGCCATGCATCTGCGCCTCGATGCGGACGCGGGGCTTGCGGCGCACATAGAGCGCCCCGATCCCCTTGGGGCCATAGGTCTTGTGCGAAGCCAGACTCATCAGGTCGACCGGCAGCTTGGCCAGGTCGATCACCACCTTGCCGGTCGCCTGCGCCGCGTCGACGTGGAAGATGATGCCGCGCTCGCGACACATCGCGCCGATCGCCGGAATGTCCTGGATGACGCCGATCTCGTTGTTCACGAACATCACCGAGACGAGGATCGTGTCGGGCCGGAGCGCCGCCTTGAGCTTGTCGAGATCGAGCAGGCCGTCCTCCTGGACATCGAGGTATGTCACCTCGAAGCCCTGGCGCTCGAGCTCGCGCATCGTGTCGAGCACCGCCTTGTGCTCGGTCTTGACGGTGACGAGATGCTTGCCGCGCGTCTTGTAGAACTGCGCTGCACCCTTGAGGGCCAGGTTGTCGGACTCGGTGGCACCCGAGGTCCAGATGATCTCGCGCGGATCGGCGCCGACCAGCGCCGCCACTTCCTCGCGCGCCTTTTCCACCGCCGCTTCCGCTTCCCATCCCCAGGCGTGGCTGCGCGACGCCGGGTTGCCGAAGTGCTCGCGCAACCAGGGAATCATCACGTCGACGACGCGCTGATCGACCGGCGTCGTCGCGCCGTAGTCCATGTAGATCGGGAAATGCGGGGTCATGTCCATGACGACGGCGGCTACTTCGAGAATGCCGCTCCCAGAGCGAATACCGAGTTCGGCGCCGTGATCTTGATCGGCTTGACGACCGGCTGCGTCGAGATCGCGCGCTTGACCGGGTGCTCTTCGATCGAGACGCCCTTGGCGATCTGCTCGTTGACCAGCTTCTTCAGCGACACCGAGTCGAGGAACTCGATCATCTTCGAGTTGAGGCTCGCCCAGAGGTCGTGCGTCATGCAGCGGCCGGCATCGTCACCCATGCAGTTTTCCTTGCCGGCACAGCCGGTGGCGTCGATCGGCTCGTCGACGGCGACGATGATATCGGCGACGGTGATTTCTTCGGACTTGCGGCCGAGCGAATAGCCGCCACCCGGGCCGCGCGTGCTTTCCACGAGCTCGTGACGGCGGAGCTTACCGAACAGCTGCTCGAGATACGACAACGAGATCTGCTGCCGGGCGCTGATCGCCGCCAGGGCGACCGGCCCGGAGTGCTCGCGCAAGGCGAGGTCGATCATCGCGGTGACGGCGAAACGGCCTTTGGTGGTCAGACGCATGCAATTACTCCTCGGTACGGTGTCGGAACGCCGCTGTGAGCGGCTGCCGGACGTTCGGCAAAAACCAAGCCGGCGCCCCGCTTCTTCCTTACCCGAGCGATTTGCTCAAGTATAACGGAAGCTGACTAATTCGGTCGAGATTGAGCCGATTAGTTCCGCTTCAAGGGCACCGCCGCCGGGAGCGGGACGATGTTGTCGATTCCAGGCGCGCCGAAGGCCTGCTCGCGCAGCGCCGCCAGCTGGTCGCGGACCCGGGCGGCCTTCTCGAACTCGAGATTCCTGGCGTGCTCGAGCATCTGCCTTTCAAGCAGCTTGATGCGCTTGCCAAGGTCTTTCTCGGACATCGAATCGGTCGCCGCGGCTTCCAGCGCCGCCCTGCGCTCTTCCTTGGCGGTCTTCTCGCTGTAGACACCGTCGATCATCTCCTTGACCCGCTTGCTGATGCTTCTCGGCGTGATGCCCTCGGTCGCGTTGTGTGTGACCTGCCGGGCACGGCGACGGTCGGTCTCGCCGATCGCCCGCTTCATCGAATCGGTGATCTGATCGGCGTAGAGGATCGCCTTGCCGTTGATATTGCGCGCGGCGCGGCCGATGGTCTGGATCAGGCTGCGCTCGGAACGCAGAAAGCCTTCCTTGTCGGCGTCGAGGATCGCCACCAGCGAAACTTCGGGGATATCGAGACCTTCGCGCAGCAGGTTGATGCCGACCAGCACGTCGAAAGCGCCCAGGCGCAAATCGCGCAGGATCTCGACCCGTTCGACCGTTTCGATGTCGCTGTGCAGGTAGCGCACCTTGACGCCGTTGTCGGAGAGGTAGTCGGTCAGCTGCTCGGCCATGCGCTTGGTCAGTGTCGTGATCAGCACCCGCTCGTCGACGTCGACGCGGTCGCGGATTTCCTGCAGCACGTCGTCGACCTGATGCGTCGCCGGCCGCACTTCGACGACCGGGTCGATCAGGCCGGTCGGCCGCACCAGCTGCTCGACGACCTGGCCGGCATGCGTGCGTTCGTACTCGGCCGGGGTCGCCGAGACGAAGACGACCTGGCGCATCTTCGCCTCGAACTCCTCGAACTTGAGCGGCCGGTTGTCGAGCGCCGAAGGCAGCCGAAAGCCGTAGTCGACGAGCGTCGTCTTGCGCGCCCGGTCGCCGTTGTACATGCCGCCGAGCTGACCGATCATGACGTGGCTCTCGTCGAGGAACATCAGGGCGTCCTTCGGCAGATAGTCGACCATGGTCGCCGGCGGCTGGCCCGGGGCCGCCCCGGAGAGATGGCGCGTGTAGTTCTCGATGCCCTTGCAGTGGCCGATCTCCTGCAGCATCTCGAGGTCGAAACGGGTGCGCTGCTCGAGCCGCTGTGCCTCGACAAGCTTGCCCATGCCGACCAGCTCGTCGAGCCGGCCGCGCAGTTCCTCCTTGATCGTCTCGATCGCCGAGACGACGCGCCCGCGAGGCGTCGCGTAGTGGCTGGCCGGGTAGATGACGAAGCGCGGGATCTTCTGCCGGATCCGGCCGGTGAGCGGGTCGAACAGGGTCAGCGACTCGAGTTCGTCGTCGAAAAGCTCGAGGCGAACGGCGAGCTCGCTGTGCTCGGCCGGAAAGACATCGATCGTGTCGCCGCGGACGCGGAAAGTGCCGCGCGAGAAGTCGTTTTCGTTGCGCGTGTACTGCATGCGGATCAGGTGGGCGATCGCGTCGCGCTGGCCGAGCTTGTCGCCGACGCGCATGATCATCCGCATTTCGGTGTAGTCCTCCGGCGCGCCGATGCCGTAGATCGCGCTCACCGACGCGACGATGATCACGTCGCGCCGCTCGAGAACGCTCTTGGTCGCCGAAAGCCGCATCTGCTCGATATGCTCGTTGATCGCCGAATCCTTCTCGATGAAGAGGTCGCGCTGCGGCACGTACGCTTCGGGCTGGTAGTAGTCGTAGTAGCTGACGAAGTACTCGACCGCGTTCTTCGGGAAGAACTCGCGGAACTCGCTGTAGAGCTGCGCCGCCAGCGTCTTGTTCGGCGCGAAGACGATCGCCGGGCGGCCAATCTGGGCGATGACGTTGGCCATCGTGAAGGTCTTGCCCGAACCGGTGACGCCGAGCAGCGTCTGAAAGCTCAGGCCATCGCGGATACCTTCGACCAGCCCGGCGATCGCGGCCGGCTGGTCGCCCGCCGGCGGATACGGGCGAAAGAGCTGGAACGGCGAATCGGGAAACGTGACGAATTCACCTTCGGCGCTCGTGGCGGGCGTATCGGCAAGGGCGAGATCGGCGGAATCGGACATGGCAGATAAAATCGAGAGGCTTTGCCGCTGCGAGCGAAACCATAAAGGGTAGCGCAAAGGCCTCTTCAGGGCAAAGGTGGGGCAAAGTCGGCAGTCTTCCAAATGACGCCGCGACCCCCATTTCCAAGCGTGCCCGCGCGAATCCCGCAACACCAAGGACCGATACCTGATGCCTTCGCTCTTCGACTCCGTCGAGATGGCGCCCCGCGACCCGATCCTGGGCCTCAACGAGCAATTCGCCGCCGACCCGAACCCGGCCAAGGTCAACCTCGGCGTCGGCGTCTACTACGACGAGAACGGCAAGCTGCCGCTGCTGAAGTGCGTTCGCGCCGCCGAGGAAATGATGATGGAAGCGCCGAAGGCGCGCGGCTACCTGCCGATCGACGGCATCGCCGCCTACGACGCAGCGACACAAGCGCTCGTCTTCGGCGCCGCGAGCGAGGCGCGCCGCGCCGGTCGCATCGCCACCGTGCAAGCGGTGGGCGGAACAGGCGGCCTCAAGGTCGGCGCCGATCTGCTGGCGCGCATGAACCCGAAGGCGCGCGTCCTCATCAGCGATCCGAGCTGGGAGAACCATCGCGCTCTGTTCGAAGGCGCCGGCTTCGAAGTCGCCGCCTATCCGTACTACGACGCGGCGCGCCACGACGTCGATTTTGCCGCCATGCTCGGCGGGCTCCGGGCTGCGGCGCCGGGAACGATCGTCGTCCTTCACGCCTGCTGCCACAACCCGACGGGCTGCGACCTGACGCCGGCGCAGTGGCGAGAGGTCGTCGCCGTCCTTGGCGAGCGCCGTCTCGTTCCCTTCCTCGACATGGCGTATCAGGGTTTCGGCGAAGGCATCGTCGAAGACGGCCTCGCCGTCGAGCTTTGCCTCGGCGCCGGGCTCGACTTCTTCGTCGCGACGAGCTTTTCCAAAAGCTTCTCGCTCTATGGCGAGCGCGTCGGCGCGCTCTCGGTCGTCTGCGTTTCGGCCGACGAAGCGGCGCGCGTGCTGAGCCAGCTGAAGCGCGTGATCCGCACCAACTATTCGAACCCGCCGACGCACGGCGCCGCGATCGTTGCCCACGTGCTCTCGACGCCGCCTTTGCGCGCGATGTGGGAAGAAGAGCTGGCCGCGATGCGCGGGCGCATCAAGGCCATGCGCGTCGAGCTGCAGCGACGCCTCGAAGCCGCCGGCGCGCGCATCGAGACCGCATTCATCACGCGCCAGCGCGGCATGTTCAGCTACTCGGGCCTGACCCAGGCGCAGATGCAGCGCCTGCGCGGTGAGTTCGGCATCTACGGCGTCGACTCGGGGCGCATCTGCGTCGCCGCCCTGAACGAGAAGAATCTCGATGCCGTCGTCGACGCCATCGTTCACGTGAGCTGAGGAAGACCAACCATGATGCTTTACGAGTGGTACGAAGCGCAGCGCGCGCTTCTCAGCCCGTTCTCCGAATTCGCCAGCGCCTCGTCCAGGCTCTACAACCACCCGCTCTCGCTGTTCGCCCACACGCCGATGGCGCACCGCGTCTCGGCCGGGCTCGAGTTGATGCACCGCCTAGCGAAGGACTACGAGAAGCCCCAGTTCAACATCCGCCAGGTTCAGGTCGACGGCGCCGAGGTCGCCGTGCATGAGCAGGTGGCGATCGAGAAGCCCTTCTGCCGGCTGCTTCGCTTCAAGCGCTTCAGCGACGACCTGCCGACGCTGCAGCGTATGAAGTCGCAGCCGACCGTGCTCGTCGTCGCACCGCTCTCGGGCCACCACTCGACCCTGCTGCGCGAGACGATTCGGGAGCTGCTGAAAGCGCACAAGGTCTACATCACCGACTGGACCGACGCGCGCATGGTACCCATCGAGAAGGGCGCCTTCCACCTCGACGACTACGTCGCCTACGTGCAGGAGTTCATCCGCGCCATCGGCCCGGAGGTCAACGTGATTTCGGTCTGCCAGCCGACCGTGCCTGTCCTCGCCGCGATCTCGCTGATGGCGACGAACGGCGAGCCGACGCCGCGCACCATGACCATGATGGGCGGCCCGATCGACGCGCGAAAGAGCCCGACCGCCGTCAACAATCTGGCCATGAACAAGAGTCATGCCTGGTTCGAGAACAACGTCATCTTCCGCGTGCCGGTCAACTACCCGGGCGCCGGCCGCGCCGTCTACCCCGGCTTTTTGCAGCACGCTGGGTTCATCGCCATGAACCCCGACCGGCATCTGCGGTCGCACTACGACTACTTCCTCGACCTCGTGCGCGGCGACGGCGAGCAAGCCGACTTCCATCGTGATTTCTACGACGAGTACAACGCTGTCCTCGACATGCCGGCCGAGTACTACCTCGACACGATCAAGACCGTCTTTCAGGACTTCGCGCTCGTCAACGGCACCTGGAAGGTGAAGGGCCTGCCGGTGCGGCCGCAGGACATCACGACGACGGCGCTGCTCACCATCGAAGGCGAGCTCGACGACATATCCGGCGCCGGGCAGACGCGCGCCGCGCACGACATCTGCACCGGCGTGCCCACCGACCGCCAGTTTCACTACGACGCGATCGGCGCCGGCCACTACGGCATCTTCTCCGGCCGCCGCTGGCGTGAAAAGGTCTATCCGCGGGTGCACGAATTCATCGCTGCTTACCAGGGTTCGGATCCGGCGGCCAAGCCGAAGCGAGGGTCGGCGCAAATGATCGGCAACTCGGACAACGGCGCGACAGTCGCGAAGAAGACACGCGTGCCGCTGCGCCGCAAGCGCCAGGCGGCCTGAGCGCGTCCCGATGGCCGAGGCCGCTGCCCTCGCCGACGCGCTGCTCGACGCCTTGCCGCAGACGCAGTGCACGCGCTGCGGCTATGCGGATTGCCGCGCCTACGCCGAGGCCATGGCCGCGGGTGATGCCGATGTGAATCGCTGCCTGCCTGGCGGCGCCGAAGGCGTCGAGCGACTGGCGCGGATCGCGGCGATGCCGGTCGTCGCGCTCGACCCGGAATGCGGCGTCGAAGCGCCGCGCACTCTGGCCGTCATAGACGAGGCGGCGTGCATCGGCTGCGCGCTTTGCCTCAAGGCTTGTCCGGCCGACGCCATCGTCGGTGCGGCCAAGCGCATGCACACCGTCATCGACGATCTGTGCACCGGCTGCGAGCTGTGCCTGCCGGTCTGCCCGGTCGATTGCATCTCGCTCGCCGCAGCGAGCGGCGCTAACACCGGCTGGAACGCCTGGAGCGAGGCGCAGGCCCAAGTCGCCCGGCGTCGCTACGACGCGCACAGTCAGCGCATCGGCGTCGAGTCGATTCTTGCCACGCCAGCGTCGGCGAACGATGCCGCGGCGGCGCGGCGAGAAGCCGTCGTAGCCGCACTTGCCCGCGCTCGCAATGCCCGCTCGGCCCACTGATCCGAGGCATCGCAGCCATGGACGACGCTGCGATCGCTCCTTTCTTCGCGACGCTGCGCGCCGCCAATCCGGAGCCGGCGAGCGAGCTTGAGTACGCGAGCGTCTTCGAGCTGCTTGCCGCGGTCGTTCTTTCGGCGCAAGCAACCGACCGCGGCGTGAACAAGGCGACGCGGCGGCTCTTCGCCATCGCGCCGACGCCGCAGAAGATGCTCGACCTCGGCCTGCCCGCGCTCGAGGACGCGATCAAGTCGATCGGCTTGTATCGGACCAAGGCGAAGAACCTCTTGGCGACCTGCCGCATCCTCGTCGACGAGCAGGGTGGCCAGGTGCCGCGAACGCGCGAGGCGCTCGAGGCGCTGCCGGGCGTCGGCCGCAAGACGGCCAACGTCGTTCTCAACGTCGCGTTCGGCGAATCGACGCTGGCCGTCGACACCCACGTGTTTCGAGTCGCCAACCGTACCGGCCTCGCGGTCGGGCAGACACCCCTCGAGGTCGAGACGCAGCTGCTGCAGCGGGTCCCGGAAGAGTTCCTGTCGCACGCGCACCACTGGCTCATCCTGCATGGCCGCTACGTCTGCCTGGCGCGCCGTCCCCGGTGCGAGAGCTGCGCGGTCGCGCGCTGGTGCGATTCGGCACCGGCCTTTCTCGCGAGCGCTGGGAAGACCTAACGAGTCGGAATGCGGCGTTCGCGGCGCACTGGGTCGAGAGCACCGCACATGGCCATGGCAGCGTCGGCGATGTGCAGGCCCTGGCGACTGACGGCGTCGCCGTTCAGCATGTAGCGCCAACGGCCCTTGACCGCCGAAAGCGAGGCATGACGGCGCCAGAGTGGTAACGCCGCGCTGTCGGTGGCCGCGCCACGCGCGGCGGCCCCGTGGCCAAGCGAGAAGCCGAGGCGATCTGCAGGCTCTTTCTGCTTCCCGCTAAACCGCGAAGGCATGAACGCCTTCACGAGCACCAACGATTCGCATTCTGGAGGGCGCAGGCAGCGCGAAAGCGACGCCTACAATTCGCCACCGCCATCCGCTCCGAGCGCCATGTCCCAGATCGAAGAACTCGCCGAACGGGTCGAGCGCTTGCTGCTGCGGCACGAGGAAGTGCAGCGCACCAACGCGCTGCTGCAGCAGCAGTTGGCGGCGATCACCCACGAGCGCGACAACCTGCGCTCGCGCCTCAACGCGGCGCGCAGCCGGATCGACGTACTCCTCGAGCGCCTGCCGCGCGAGCCCGAAGCCGCAGACGGCAAGGCGCGGCTGCAAGACGGCACGACCGACGGCGAGTTGCGGAGCGTCGGATGAAGCAGGTCGAAGCGACGATCCTTGGCCAAAGCTATATCCTCGGCTGCCCCGAAGGCGGCGAAGCAGCGCTGCTCGAGGCCGTTGCCGCGGTAGATCGCGAGATGAGCGCGATCCGCGACGGCGGCAAGGTGAAGGCGCGCGAACGCATCGCCGTGCTCGCCGCGCTCAATCTCGCATTTGCCCTGGCCGAGCGGCTGCAAGCGGCCGTGACTTTCGATAGTCGCCCGGCCAGAAGCGGCGCAGGACGGGCTGCCGACGATACATCGTCGATCGACGTCGCCGGCCTGATCCGCCGCCTCGACATGGCCCTCGGCGCCGACGGACAACTGCTCTGAGCGCACGCATTTTCCCGGACTCGCGGCGTAGAATGAATTTGTCCGTCGCGTTCGCGTGAACTTTATATTTCCTTGAACCGATGCTCGCAAGAGCAAGGGCTTGGAACATCGCTTGGCAGGTGTGATCGTCTCGCGTCAGATGAACCCGAAACCAGGCTGACCTCGCCCACCTGAACTGCCTGGGTTCAGGAATGCGGTTCACGGTGCGCGGCGGACACCTATGACTGCACCAACGCTTGCAATGCGCTACTGGTTGATGAAGAGCGAGCCGAGCGAATGCTCGGTCGACGACGTCGCTGCGGCGCCGAAGAAGACCGTCCCCTGGGTCGGCGTGCGCAACTACCAGGCTCGCAACTTTATGCGCGACGAGATGCGCGCGGGCGACGGGGTCCTCTTCTATCACTCGTCGTGTCCCGAGCCGGGCATCGCCGGTATTGCCGAGGTCGCTTCGACCCCGTACCCCGATGCGACGCAGTTCGACCCGAAGAGCCATTACTTCGACGCCAGGTCGAGGCCCGAAGCGCCACGCTGGCAGCACGTCGACGTGCGTCTGGTGAAGAAGACGCGGCTGCTCGGCCTGCCCGAGATGCGCGCCCTTCCGGCGCTGGCCGCGATGCGCGTGCTGCAAAAGGGCAATCGCCTCTCGATCACGCCGGTGAGCGCGGCCGAGTGGCAGAAGATCAACCGCCTGCTCGCCTGAGAGCGCAGCCGGCCGCGACGCTGCACAGCGGCCCGGAAATTGCGGTGCCGGGCCCGGAGACAGAAAAGATGAGCATCGCCCCCTACATCAGGGAGATCGGCCGTGGCCGCGATGGCGCGCGGTCGCTCGACAGCGCCCAGGCCCACGATTTGATGAGCCAGGTGCTCGACCAGCGCGTCACCGATCTCGAGATCGGCGCCTTCGCCCTGGCCATGCGCATCAAGGGCGAGTCAGTGACGGAGCTCGCGGGATTTCTCGATGCCGCGCACGAGCGCTGTATCGCGATCCGAACCGACGTTGCCACGGTCGTGCTGCCCTCGTACAACGGCTCGCGCAAGATTCCGAACCTCACCGCGTTGCTGGCGTTGCTGCTGACGCAGCAGGGCCTGCGCGTCCTGGTGCACGGCCCGGTCCGCGACGGCACACGCGTGACGACGGCCGAGATCTTTCGCGATCTCGGCCTCACCTGTGCCGGCACCACCCGCGAGATCGAGGACGCGTGGAGCCGCCGCGAGCCGGTCTTCGTTCGCACCGAAGTGCTCTGCCCGCCGTTGGCGCGCCTCCTCGAAGTGCGCAACGTCGTCGGGCTTCGCAACCCCGGGCACACGGTCGCCAAGCTGCTCGCCGTCTGCCGCAGCGGGCCGACCTTGCGCGTCGTGAACTACACGCATCCGGAATACGGAACGCGGCTCGCCGAGTTCATTGCGCACACGCGCGCCGATGCCATGCTCATGCGCGGCACCGAAGGCGAGCCCGTCGCCGATGCGCGCCGCCGGCAGGCGCTCGACGTCTACTTCGCCGGCGAGCACCGAGCCGACCTGTCGCTGGCCGGGCAGCAGGGCGTCGTCACGGAAATGCCGGTGCTGCCGCGCACCATCGACGCACCGACGACAGCGAGCTACATCCAGGCCATCGTCAGTGGGGCGATGCCGGCGCCGCCGGCGATCACGGCGCAAGTGGAGTGCCTATCGCGTGCGCTCGGCGCTCTAGATGGATCGGCGGTTCGCGAAGTCATCGGTTTGACCGGCGGCGCGGCGTGACGCTGCGGCAATAATCGCGGCGCATCCTTGCGCCGGAGACGTGATCTTGAAGCCGATCGACAAGCTGAACCGCCTCGCTGAATCGCACGGCGCGCTGCAGCCGGGCAAAGGCATGGTTTCCGGTGTCATCGCGCTGACGCTCGCGGTCCTCTGCTTCCTCGGCGTTCTCGCCTTCCACTTCCCGGAATACCTGACGACGCCGCAGCTGCGCAATTCCTACAGCGTCGAGGCGATGCGCCTGCTGCTGTTCTGGTCGCTCGTGCTGGCCGGTGCGATGGCGCTCTTCAACATCGTCATGAGCCGGACCCGCTGGCTGGCGCTCGCCGCCTTCGTGCTCATCGGCCTCAGCCTCGCTCTCGGCGGTCACAAGGTGCCGGTCAACGACTTCGCCGACGGCACGCCCTATATCGGCCTCGACTGGTTCATCCTCGACCTGCTCGGCTCGACGCTGATCTTCGTCTTCATCGAAAAGCTCTTCGCGCTGCGCAAGGAGCAGCCGGTCTTTCGCGCCGAATGGCAGACCGACTTTCATCACTTCATCGTCAACCACATGATCGTCGGCTTCGTCCTGCTGGCGACGAACCTGCTGGTACACAAGATGTTCGGCTGGGCCGCGAAGGACGGCGTGCGCGCCTGGGTCCAGGATCTGCCGTTTCCGATTGCCATCGTTCTCATCGTCCTCGTTGCCGATCTCGTCCAGTACTCGACGCACCGCGCCTATCACGAAGTGCCCGTGCTCTGGCGCCTGCATGCCGTGCACCACAGCGTCAAGAGCATCGACTTGCTGGCCGGATCGCGCCAGCACATCCTCGAACTGCTCATCACGCGAACACTGGTGCTGGCGCCAATCTTCGTTCTCGGCTTTTCGAAGGAAGTGATCGACACCTACATCGTCATCGTCGGCTTCCAGGCGGTGTTCAACCATGCCAACGTCAGCGTCCGGCTCGGGCCTCTGCGCTACGTCATCGTCACGCCCAACTTCCATCACTGGCACCACTCGCAGGACGACGAGGGCATCGACCGCAACTACGCCGCGCACTTTGCCTTCATCGACCACGCCTTCGGCACGGCGCACCGGGCCGACCGGCCCTGGCCGGATCGCTACGGCGTCGTCGGCGACTACGTGCCGAACGGCTTCTCGGAGCAACTGGCGTTTCCATTCCGCTGGAAGGGAAGTTGAAACGACGCCGCGCAGGGCCGTCGTGACGAGTTTCGACGTCGCAATCATCGGCGCCGGCGCGGCCGGCCTGCATTGCGCCGCGATCGCCGGTCAGCTCGGCTTGCGCGTGGTCATGATCGATCACGCCGAGCGGGTTGCCGAGAAGATCCGCATCTCGGGCGGCGGCCGCTGCAACTTCACCAACATCGACACGAGCCCGGCGCAGTTCCTCTCGCGCAACCCCGACTTCTGCCGCTCGGCGCTGGCCCGCTACTCGCCGCGCGATTTCGTCGACCTGGTCGAGCGGCACGGCATCGCCTGGCACCACAAGCACAAAGGCCAGCTCTTCTGCGACGATTCGAGCCAGCAGATCATCGACATGCTGCTCGCCGAATGCGCGGTCGGCGGCGTCGCCCACTGGCAGCCGAGCACGGTCGAGAGCGTCGCCGTCGAGGCCGGCGCCTTCGCTCTTTCGACGACGCGCGGCGCCGTCGTGGCGACAAAGCTTGTCGTCGCCACAGGCGGCCTGTCGATTCCGAAGATCGGCGCCAGCGACTTCGGCTATCGCCTGGCGCGCCGGTTCGGCCACTCGATCGTCGAGACGAAGCCCGGCCTCGTGCCCCTGCTGCTGCCGGGCGAGCCTCGTGACCGCTTCGAGGCGCTGGCCGGCGTCTCGTTGCCGGTGCGCGTCGCGACCGGAAGCGGCCACGGGCGGACCGAGTTCCTCGAGGATCTTCTCTTCACGCACCGCGGCCTGAGCGGCCCGGCGGCGCTACAGATCTCGAGCTACTGGCGAGCCGAGGAAGGCATCGTCGTCGATCTTGCACCCGGCATCGATCTGCGGACCGGGCTCCTCGCCGCCAAGCGATCTTCGGCGCGAAGCGCCGCTGCTGTACTCGCCGAAGCGTTGCCACGCCGCCTCGTCGACGCCTGGCTCGAGCCGATGCCGGCGCTGCGCGAGCGCAAGCTCGCCGACTGCCGCGACCGCAGTCTCGCTGATCTCGCCGTCGGCCTGCATGCGTGGCAGCTCACACCATCCGGCACCGAGGGATACCGAAAGGCCGAGGTCACCGTGGGCGGCGTCGACACTCGCGAGCTCGATTCGCGCAGCCTCGAGAGCCGCCGCGTTACGGGCCTGCATTTCATCGGCGAAGTCGTCGACGTGACGGGCTGGCTCGGCGGCTACAACTTCC
>PLZH01000095.1 GCA_003152055.1 Burkholderiales bacterium | reverse complement strand
GTCGGGAAATCGACCTGCGGCAGGGGCGCGACCGGCAGCAAGGGAAATACGGCGACACCGACGAGCAGCAGGGCGAGGGCGAGCAACGTCGTGCCGATCGGGCGCTTGATGAAGGCGGCCGATATGTTCACTGCCCGCTCCTGTTCGCCGCGGCGAGCGGACTTGCCGTGCCCGTGCTCATGCCGCCGCCTGCGGACGCCGCGCTCGCGGCCGCGCCTGCGGCACGCGCCGACTCGACGACAGCGACGCCGACCCGCAGCTGGTACTGCCCGTCGACGACGACGCGCTGGCCGGCGGTGAGGCCGCTATCGATGACAGCGACGCCATCCTGGTTCTGGCCGACGCGGACCGGCTGATTCGCCGCCTTGTCGTCCGCGCCGACGACCCAGACGAAGGTCCCGTCCTGGCTGCGCTGCACCGCCGCCGAAGGCACGGTCAGGGCGTGCGGGTCGTGCCTCAGGACAAGCCTGACGTTGACGTACTGGCCCGGCCAGAGCGCATGCCCCGGGTTGGCGAAGCTGCCTTTCAGCTGCACCGTGCCGGTCGTCGTGTCGATCTGGTTGTTGAGCAGGATCAGCTTGCCGTTGCCGAGCGTCTCCTTGCTTTCCCGGGCAAGGGCGACGACCTGAAGCGGCTCGGCGCTCGCGTGCAGCGCGTGGTTGATGTCCTGGAAATCCAGTTCGGGCAGCGTGAAGAGGACGGTGATCGGATCGATCTGGTTGATGACGACGAGGCCGCCCGGGTCGGCGGCGTGCACGATGTTGCCCGCGTCGACGAGACGTGCGCCGACGCGGCCGCTGATCGGCGCGACGATGTGCGTGAAGCCGAGCTGCACTTGCGCGTAGTTGATCTGCGCCTCGTCGGTCTGCACCGCTGCCTCCAGCTGCGCGACCAGGGCCTTTTGCGTATCGACCTGCTGCTGCGTCGCCGCGTCCTGGCCGATGAGGCTCGTATAGCGGCGCAGGTCGGTGTTGGCATTGACGAGCTGCGCCTGGTCGCGTGCCTTCTGCGCCTGCACCTGGGCCAGCTGCGCCTGCAGCGAGCGCGGGTCGATCTCTGCCAGCAACTGCCCGGCCTTCACGTCCTGGCCTTCGACGAAGGTCACCCGATCGAGCTGGCCGTCGATGCGTGGCTTGACCGTCACGCTGGCCAGCGGCGTCACCGTGCCGACGCCGGTGCGAAACACCGGCACGTCCTGCTCCCTGACCCGGCTCGTCGTCACCTTGACCGGTGCGGCGGCGCGCGCCGAGGGCTTGCTGTCATTGGCGAAGCGCAGCCAGATCCAGACGAGCACGACAGCCACGACCAGCAGGCAGATGCCGACGATCATGTTGCGGCGACGGGGATGAGAGGCAGCCTGCATGGCGATCAGTTTCCCGGAGACGTTGAAGCGGTCGACGTCGGCGGCGACGAGGGTGCCGCTGTCGGTCCTGCTGCGGCGGAGTTGTCGATACCGGGCGACCAGCCGGCGCCGGTCGCGATGATGAGGGCGACGCTCGTCGTCAGCTGGCGGCTGCGCAGCTGCACCGCCGTGCGCTGGTTCGAAAGCGCCAGCGTCTGTGCCGTCACGACGGCCAGATAGCTGGCGGTGCCGCCGCCGTACTGTGCCAGTGCGAGCTGCTCGGCGAGCCGCGCCGCAGTGACTGCTTCGTCCTGCAGCGCCGTCTCCTGAGCGAGCACGCGCAGCGTCGCGAGGTCGTCCTCGACCTGCTGGAAGCCGTTGAGCACGGTCTGCTTGTACTGGGCGACAGTAACGTCGAACGCAGCGACCGCCTGCGCCGTGCGGGCGCGGCGCAGGCCGCCGTCGAAGAGGGTCTGCGCCAGCGTCGCGCCGAGCGACCAGACGCGGCTGGGCGCGTCGAGCAGCGAGGCGAAGGTCGCGCCGCCGCCGGCGCCGCTCGCGCTGAGCGTCAATGCCGGGTAGTAGGCCGCCTTGGCGACGCCGATGTTGGCGTTGGCCTGTGCCGCCAGGCGCTCCGCCGCAGCGATGTCGGGCCGACGCTCGAGCAGCTCGGAAGGCAGGCTGCCCGGAATCGCCGGCATGCGTGCCTGGAACTGGTCCGCCGGCGAGATCGCGGCCAGGCTGAAGCTCGTCGGCGGCCGGCCGATGAGGATGGCGATGGCGTGCTCGAGCTGGCTGCGTTGCGCATCGAGGTCGACGCCCTGCGCCTGCGCGGTCTTCAGCTGCGTCTGCGCCAGGGCGACGTCGGAGCGCTGCGCGACGCCTGCCGCGTACTGCGCCTGCGTCAGCTTGAGCGCCTTGGCGTAGGCGATGTTGGTGTTGGCGTAGAGCTCGCGCTGAACGTCGATGTAGCGCAGCTGCAGATAGTCCTGCGCAACGGCGGACTGGATGCTCAGGCGCGCCGCCGCGATGTCGTCGGAGCTGGCTGCCGCACCGGCCTCGCCCGCCTCGACAGCCCGCCGCACGCCGCCCCAGAGATCGGGCTCCCAGCTGCCGCTGAGGCCGGCGCTGAAGGACGTGGCGTCGGCTCCGGTGACAGTCGAGACACCTCGACCGGCCGAGACGCCGGCGCCGACGTTGGGGAAGTAACCGGCGCGCGCCGCATCGGCGAGGGCCTTGGCCTGCCGGTATTGCGCCTCCGCCTGGCGAATGTTCTGGTTGGCGGCGTTGGCCGCCACGACCAGCGCGTTCAGTGTCTCGTCGCCATACGATTCCCACCAGGCTTGCCGACTATCGACCGCCCGCGGCTCCGCCGTCTTCCAGCCGGCGCCTTCCTTGTAGTCCGCGGGAACCTCGACCGTCGGGCGCACGTAGTCAGGGCCGACGGCGCAACTCGCGAGCGCAGCCGCAGCGACGACAGCGACGAGGCGCAAAGGTGGGCGTTGAAAACGCGGGCAAGGCATGGCGAACCGGAGGCACGGCAGGGAGCGTGCACTCTAGGCCGGCGTCCTGACGCCGGCGCTGTCGGCCAGATGACAGTTCTGTCAGCTTGGCGCGACCGATGCGGGTCATGCCACTGGGGCAAAGCGGCGCGCCTGCGTTTCCCCTTGCAAAGTGGACAAACGCATGCAACTTTGCAGCCTTCGACTGGCTCTGAATTTGCTTGCCGGAATATACTGAGGATGCACTTTGCGCCAACCAACTGAAATCGCCGCGGCGAGCCGGAATCTGAAAGGGTCGTTCATGGGTGTCAAACTCAAGGTCGCGGGCTGGCTCGTGCTCGGCGCCGTCGCCGGGGCGCTGACGACGCTGCAGTTCGAGGCCAGTGCGCGCAACTCGGTCTCGCAACTGCCGATCGAGGAGTTGCAGCAACTCGCCGCCGTGTTCGGGATGATCAAGACCGACTACGTCGAGCCGGTTGACGAGAAGAAGCTCATCAACGACGCGATCGGCGGCATGGTCTCCGGGCTCGATCCGCATTCGCAGTACTTCGACAAGAAGAGCTTCAAGGAATTTCGCGAGGCGACGACCGGACGCTTCGTCGGCATCGGCATCGAGATGGGCATGGAAGACGGCCTCGTGAAGGTCGTGAGCCCGATCGAAGGCTCGCCGGCGTTTCGCGCCGGCCTGAAGAGCGGCGATCTCATCACCAAGATCGACGACACCCTGGTCAAGGGCCTGACGGTCGACCAGGCCGTCAAACGCATGCGCGGCGAGCCGAACACCAAGGTTGTGCTGACCGTGTACCGCAAGTCCGAAAGCCGCACTTTCCCGGTGAACATCGTCCGTGAGGAGATCCGGCTGCAGAGCGTTCGCGCCAAGATGATCGAGCCCGGCTACGCGTGGCTGCGCGTCAGCCAGTTCCAGGATCGTACCGTCGAGGACTTCGCGACCAAGCTCCAGGATCTCTACAAGCAGGATCCGAACATCAAGGGCATCGTGCTCGACCTGCGCAACGACCCGGGCGGCCTGCTCGAAGGCGCCGTCGCGATCTCGGCCGCCTTCCTGCCGACCGATGCGGTCATCGTCACGACGAACGGCCAGATCCCGGACTCGAAGGCCACCTTCAAGGCATCGCCCGAGTACTACCAGCGCCGGGGCGGCTCCGATCCGCTGAAGCGCCTGCCCGACGCAGTGAAGAAGGTGCCGCTCATCGTCCTCGTCAATGAAGGCTCGGCCTCGGCGAGCGAGATCGTCGCTGGCGCGCTGCAGGACTACCACCGCGGCACGATCATGGGCGCGCAGACCTTCGGCAAGGGCTCGGTGCAGACGGTGCGCCAGCTCTCGCCGGATACGGCGCTGAAGATCACGACGGCGCGTTACTACACGCCGAGCGGCACGTCGATCCAGGCCAAGGGCATCGTCCCCGACGTCATGCTCGACGAGACGGCCGAGGGAAATCTGTTCGCGGCGCTGCGCACGCGCGAAGCCGACCTCGAAAAGCACTTGCAAAGCGGCCAGGGCCCCGAGGTGAAGGACGAAGCGCGGGACAAGGCGCGCGATGAAGCGCGCAAGAGGTTCGAAGCCGATCAGGCGAGAGCGTTGACGCCCAAGCCGCCGCCCGAGTTCGGCGGCGCCGATGACTTCCAGCTGACCCAGGCGCTCAACCAGCTGAAGGGCAAGACGGTGCTCGCGAGCAAGACGGCCATCGAGCGCAAGGCCGAGACGCAAACCAACTGAGCGCGTTCGATCGCGAGAGGAAACGCCCGTGCGTCGCACGGGCGTTTTTGTTTCCGGGCTCCCGGGCCCGCTGACGCCAAATGAACGACGACGACCTGCTGCGCTACTCGCGCCACCTTCTGCTCGACGACATCGGCATCGAGGGGCAGCGCAAAATCCTGGCTGCCCGTGCGCTCGTCATCGGCGCCGGCGGCCTCGGCTCGCCGGTGGCGCTCTACCTCGGCAGCGCAGGCATCGGCCGCATCACCATCGTCGACGGCGACCGTGTCGATCTCACCAACCTGCAGCGCCAGATCGCGCACGATCTGTCGCGGGTCGGCGCGCCCAAGGCGATGTCGGCGGCGCTCTCGATCGGCGAGATCAACCCGCGCGTCGAGGTGACCGCGTTCAACGAACGCGTTGGCGCCGAGCGGCTCGACGAACTCGTCGCCGACGCCGACGTCGTCGTCGACTGCAGCGACAACTTCGCGACGCGCCACGCCATCAACGCCGCCTGCGTGCGGCACAAGAAGCCGCTGGTCGCCGGCGCGGCGATCGGCTTCGACGGCCAGATTTCTGTCTACGACGCGCGCGACGCTGACTCGCCCTGCTATGCCTGCGCCTTTCCCGCAGACGCGACGTTCGAAGACGTCGCCTGCGCGACGATGGGCATCTTCGCGCCGCTCGTGGGCATCATCGGCAGCATGCAGGCTGCCGAGGCGCTGAAGCTCGTCGCCGGCATCGGCATGCCGCTCACCGGGCGCTTGCAGATGCTCGACGCACGAGTCATGGAGTGGACGCAACTGCGCGTGGCCAGAGACCCGCAGTGCCCGGTATGCGGGGAGCGGCCCGGCGCCTGAGGGGCCGCGATGTGGATCGCCGTTGGCGATGACGTGAAGGATTGCCGCCCGGCAGCCACTCGTCGCGAACGAGGCGACGCGGCGCGTCTTACAGTGTTGCCGTGCACAGCCGCTTCGACGTCGCAACCCTCCCGGCAAACGCCGTCGGCAGCCGCGCCCGCTCCGGGCGGCTGTCGGGCCTCGTCCTTTCGATCGCGTTGAGGACCGCGCTGCGGCTGATTGCGGTGTTCGCCTGATTTCTCGACGAACGTCTGCAGATCCGATCGGCGTGACGGCGCCTTTGCAGAATCGCTAAAGACCGGGNNCCGGTACGCCGCTTGCCGCCAGGGCGGACGTCCCTGGGTGCGGCAGCGCACCGACAGGACTGCAACGACTCTGTATTTTGGCAAACCCATATGAACCCCACGATCAAATGAATCCCATCACCTCATTCTTGGTCACTGCCTGCTTTGTCGCCGGCCTCGCCGTGGGCTACTGGTCGAATCCGTATCTCGCCCTGATCTTCTTCGTGGCCGGCGTCATCATCGCGATGTCCCTGAAGATGGCCAACGTCTGGCAGAAATTCGTCATCCTGCGCATGGGCAAGCTTCAAAGCGTCAAGGGCGCCGGAATGTTCGCCATCATCCCGGTTCTCGACAGCGTGGTTGCGGTGATCGACGGCCGGATCCAGACCACCGCCTTCAATGCCGAGCAGGCGCTCACCCGGGACACCGTCCCGGTCAACGTCGATGCCATCATCTTCTGGCACGTGCACGATGCCGAGAAGGCGGCTTTGGCGATCACCAATTACCGCGAAGCCATCGATCGCGTGGCGCAAACGTCGCTGCGCGAGATGATCGGCTCGTCGATGCTGGCGGCGCTGTTGTCCGATCGCAAGGACGCCGACGAGCAGCTGAAGGAAGCGATCGGCAAGAAGACGGCTCCCTGGGGCATATCAGTCAGCTCGGTGGAGATCCGCGATGTCGCCATCCCGGAGGCACTTCAGGACGCGATGTCCCGTCAGGCGCAGGCCGAGCGCGAAAAGCAGGCGCGCGTCATCCTGGGATCGGCCGAAGCGGCGATCGCCGGCAAGTTCGTCGAGGCCGCCGATATCTATGCCGGGCATCCAGTGGCGCTGCAGCTGCGCGCAATGAACATCATCTACGAGACCACGAAGGAACGAGGCGCCACGATCCTGATGCCAAGCTCGATGGTCGACAGCCTCAATCCTTCCGCTGCAACATTGGCGTTCGCGCTGGCGGGCAAAGCCGTCTCGACCGACCCGATGTGAAAGAGCGGTGAATCGCGATCAAGGCAGCGACAGTTCCCGGAAGCAACCGGCCACGTTCGATCCGCCGAACGCCACGAGCGGCAGGGCCGCAAAGCGCCACGTCATGCGCTGCCGCGAACCGACGCCGCCGAAGCCCGGGCGGTGCCGAAGACATGATCCCAGAACGCACTCGTCACGCCGTAGCCTCCAAGCTGGCCGGCGTTGTGGTGATGCAGCGCATGCCAGCGCTTGCGCCGCTTCAGCCAGGCGCTCTCGGCGTGCCAGTGGTGGGTGGCGTGATGGGTGATGGCATACAGCAGATAGCCCGTCAGCATGCCCAGGGTCAGCGCGCAGGCGTGCCAGAGGCCGCCCAGCGCGAGGCCGGGAAGGAAGACCAGCACGACGATGAGCGACGCGCTGAGAATCGTCGGCGTGCAGATCAGCGCGGCGGGCCGTTGATGATGTTCCTCGTGCCAGCGCTTGAACGGGGCGACTTGGTGCAGGACGAACCGGTGCAGCAGGTACTCGATCACCGTCCAGCCGACCAGACCCAGCAATGCGAGGGCCAGCGAATCGAGCCGCAGTTCCTGCGGCCCGGCCACGACTACGATGGCCGCGAGTGCGACGACCGCCGTGCCGTACAGGGCAAAGTCGGCGCGATACGCCACCTTGCCATGCTCCATCGTAAAGAGACCCATGTGTTTCCTCGGCGCGACTTTATCCGAGCCCGTGACCGACAAACGTCGCATATCTTTACAAACCTACACCTGGCGAACCCCACGGTCTGTGCGCCGACGTACACAGCGTAAACCTGAACCGGCTACATTGCGCAAGGAGTTCCGCAATCGCATGCACTTTGCGCGAGCCGGGCTCGCTGCGGAGTATTTCTTTGCCGG
>PLZH01000061.1 GCA_003152055.1 Burkholderiales bacterium | reverse complement strand
GTCTTGGTTGCATTGCGAAGATGCCAGCGCGCCCTGTTTCGCAATGAGCGCTACAGGGTCAGCACGCTTCGATGGGGCGGTCCCATCCTGGCGCTTGTCGCGTTGGGCGAGGGCTGGGAGCGCGAAACCGCCGAGGGCGCGCCGACGGCATGCGGAGCAACATCCTCGCCGAGGCGCAGCCGTCTTGATCTCGGTCCTGCCGATCAACGGTGGCTGTGCGGCGCCCATCTACGTCGCCGGCTGGTGTGGGGTCGGTGCAGCGGCGCTGCATATCGTCGTCATGCTGGCGGCCGCCGGGCGTGGGACAAACCGGCCGGAAACGGCGTCGGTACGTGGCTGGAAGGGGCGAGAATAATCCCAAGGATCGGCCTGCAGGCCGCGCCAGTGCTCGAAAGTGGGCCAGGATTGTGATTCCTGTTGTCGTGGGTTCGAGCCCCATCAGCCACCCCATCGATTTCTCCTCCATTGGGGGCCCTTGGCAGCGCAGTCGCTTTGCGATGCGGCCCGCAACTTGTACCGGATTTGTACCGCTGACGTTGCCGGCCCAGTCCGCGAGATGGCTCACGCCGAGGTGCGCATAACGCTCGACCATCGCGAGCGTTGCCCATCCGCCGAGTTCTTTCAGTACCGGTAGTGGCGTTCCTGCCTGAACATGCCAGCTCGCCCAGGTGCGCCGCAAGTCATGGAAGCGCAGCCAGGGCACGCCGGCTCTCACTCGCGCTTTCTGCCAAGCGTGATTACTGATCTTGCCTGTCGGAGAGTCGACAACCTGGCGCGGCGCGTCGCCGGGATGCGCCTTCTCGTCCCATCGCGGCACCGGAAAAACTCAGCGGGTGTGCTTGCCAAGTTGATGCCCGAGCACGCGTATCGCCTCGGGGTTCAACGGCACGTTGAGATCCCGGGCTGCCTTCGCTTGGTTGGCGTAGATCCATGCAACGCGCCTGCGCATATCGACCTGCTGCCANNAATGCAGGATTTTCGAGATCTCTGCCAAATGTCGATTCACCATGCCGTCGCTGCTTAAATAATCGAGGCCCTGGCGCGGGTAGCAACCACGGCGCAATCTGCTCGCATGTCCGGATGCCCTGCGCGTACAGGCAATCGGCACCGGCCTGTGCATAGGCCTTGAGTCTGGCGATCATTTCAACGAGATCGGGCTGACCCACCAGAAAGCACTCGCACGCCCGACGAGCAGCGCGTCACCGCCTGCCTTGTCGATGGCCCGGCGTGCCGCACGCATCCTCTTGACGGCCTCGCCGAGTGCATAGAGCGGCCTCGCTGAATCGCCCGTCGAATCCTCGATCGACAGCCCGGCCACGCCGGTCTCCAGGGCAAGATGAACGCTTTTCTCGACACCTGCGGCGTCCGAGGCGAAGCCGCTCTCGAAATCGGCAGGATCGGCACATCGGTGGCGGCGACGATGTCGCTCAGGTGAGCGAGTGCCGTGTCACGCGATATGCCGTTGTCGGGATAGCCCGTGACCAGGCAAAGTCCGAACTCGTGGTGGCAAGCGCCTTGAAACCCAAGCCCTGCAGGTAACGTGCGGGATCCGACGTCATTGCCACCACCTTGCGACGCGCCTCGCGAGCCAAGCAGTCGCCGAGGAGCATCGGACATCGCTGGGGCGCGCGAAACGCGCGTGGTCCAGCCAAGCAAGCCGCGTTACCTGACGGCTAAAATCCATTTGCCTGCCCCTTTGCGCAAGGAGGTGGCTTCTCATCTGTGGGTACTTAAGGGGGTATGGCCGCGGTCGCCTCTAAGACCCGCGCTAATCCTAGGCCTAGGAAAGACTCCGGATCCGCCAGACAGCTAGGAAACACGGGCCTTCGTGGCCCGTTTCTCTTTCCGACCGCCGGACGGACACTGCGGTAGCTCTTTCCTGGAGCGCCGCCGCAGTGGAACCCATGAACCTCAAACAACTCGATTACTTCGTGCATGTGGCGGAACTGGGCAGCTTCAGCAAGGCTGCGCTGGTGCTCGACATTGCGCAGCCGGCACTCAGCCGCCAGGTGCGCGGCCTCGAGACCGAATTGCGCGAGAACCTGTTCCTGCGCAACGGCCGTGGCGTCGCGCTCACCGACGCGGGCAGGCGCTTGTTCGACCACAGCGTGGCAATCCTGGAACTGGTGGCACTCGCACGCGAGGACCTCGGAACGAGCCGCGACGAGCCGGTCGGCCAGGTGACGGTCGGGCTGCCGCCGAGCATGGGCCGCCAGCTCACGCTTCCGCTGATCGACCGCTTCCAGAAGCAGTTTCCGGCAGCCCGGTTGGCCGTTGTCGAGGGACTTTCGACACACATTGTCGAGTGGATCACCACCGGCCGCGTCGACGTCGGCCTGGCGTACAACCCGCAGACGCAGCCGGGGCTCGAAATCACGCCGCTGCTCGAGGAATCCCTCGGACTCGTGAGCCGCGCCGTCAAGGGCAAGCGGCGGCGGCCGGCGCCGACGCCGCTGCCGATGAACGAGCTTCCGCGCTACCCGCTCATCGTTCCCGAGCGGGCGCACGCCATGCGTCGCCTGCTCGAGACACAGGCGGCGCTGGCCGGCATCAAGCTCGACATCGCCTGGGAGGTGTCGAGTATCCCGTCCATCATCGACCTGGTGTGCGCCGGGTACGGTCATGCGGTGCTCACGGCCAGCGGCGTCGCGGCATCGGCACGCGCCGGCGAGCTGATCGTGCACAGGCTCGTCGACCCGACGCCGCTGAGCGTGCTGTGCCTGGTCCATTCGTCGCACAAGCGGCCGACGCCGCTTGCCCGGCTGACGATGCCGGTACTGACCACGCTGGTTCACGAGCTTCCTGCCCGCCCGTCTTCGGCATAGGTCCCGCCCAGGAGCCATGCCGGATCGCGATATCTGCTATCGGTCGCCGACGCTGGTGCGGCGCACTCCGGGCCGCGAGAATGTGCCGTATCCACCATGCTTCGCTTGGCATCCATGCAAACCGCCATCCCCTGCCTGTTCATGCGCGGCGGCACGTCGCGAGGGCCGTTTTTCAGGGCCGGCGATCTGCCCGCCGACACGCCGACGCGTGACAGGGTTCTTCTCGCGGTAATGGGTTCGCCCGACAAGCGCCAGATCGACGGTCTGGGCGGCGCACACCCGCTGACCAGCAAGGTCGGCATCGTCAGCCCGGGCTCGAAGCCGGGCGTCGACCTCGACTTCCTGTTCGCGCAGTTGCAACCCGACAAGGACACGGTCGACACCACTCCGAACTGCGGCAACATGCTCGCCGCCGTCGTGCCCTTCGCGCTCGAGACGAAAATGGTCAGGGCGCAGGGCGATACGACGACATTGCGCGTGCTGACGCTCAACACTGACATGCAGTGCGATGTCACCGTATGCACGCCGGGCGGCGGCGCCGTCGAATACGCCGGCAACGCGCGCATCGACGGCGTGCCGGGCAGCTCGGCGCCAATCACGATCAACTTCCTCGACACGGCCGGCTCGGTGTGCTCGGGCCTGCTGCCCACCGGCCGCGTGCGCGACACGGTGGCGGTCGAAGGCGTCGGCACGATCGACGTGACCTGCATCGACAACGGCATGCCGCTCGTGATGATGCGTGCCGCCGACCTCGGGCGGACGGGCTACGAGAGCGTCGCCGACCTGAACGCCGACACCGAGCTGAAGACCCGGCTAGAGGCGCTTCGCCTGCACTGTGGCCATCTGATGGGCCTTGGCGACGTCAAGAAGAAGACCTATCCGAAGATGACCCTGATCGCCGCGCCGCGCGACGGCGGCACCCTGACGACGCGCAGTTTCATCCCGCATGTCTGCCACGACGCGATCGGCGTGCTCGCCGCCGTCACGGTCGGCACGGCCTGCGTGCTCGAAGGCTCGGTGACCGAGGGCATCGCGGTGATGCCCGCCGGCCACGTCAAGACCGTATCGGTCGAACACCCGACCGGCGAATTCAGCGTCGAACTCGGCCTCGACCCGGCGAACCCGCAAAGCGTCACGCGCGCGGCGCTGCTGCGCACGGCCCGGCTCATCATGCGTGGCGAGGTGATGGTGCCAGCGGCTGCGTGGCCGCGCTGAGCGCCTGCAATTGCAGACCTGACACCCGCGAGCAACAGCCTGGAGCCACCCATGATCATCGATTGCCACGGCCACTACACGACCGCTCCGAAGGCGCTCGAGACCTGGCGCAACCAGCAGATCGCCGGCATCAAGGACCCGGCCGCGATGCCGAACGCTGCCGACCTGAAGATCAGCGACGACGAGCTGCGCGAGACGATCGAGAGCAACCAACTGCGCCTGATGAAGGAGCGCGGTTGCGACCTCACGATCTTCAGCCCGCGCGCCAGCTTCATGGCACACCACATCGGCGACTTCAAGGTGAGCTCGACCTGGGCCGCGATCTGCAATGAGCTGTGCTTTCGCGTCGCGAAGCTGTTTCCCGATCACTTCGTCCCCGCGGCGATGCTGCCGCAGTCGCCGGGCGTCGATCTGAGAACCTGCATTCCGGAGCTCGTGAAGTGCGTCGAACAATTCGGCAACGTCGGCATCAACCTCAACCCCGATCCCTCCGGCGGCCACTGGACCTCGCCACCACTGTCGGACCCGCACTGGTACCCAATCTACGAAAAAATGGTCGAGTACGACATCCCGGCGATGGTGCACGTCAGCACGAGCTGCAACCCCTGCTTTCACACGACCGGCGCGCACTACCTGAACGCCGACACCACAGCCTTCATGCAGTGCCTCACCTCGGACCTGTTCAAGGATTTTCCGACGCTGCGCTTCATCATCCCGCACGGCGGCGGCGCGGTGCCTTACCACTGGGGGCGCTTTCGCGGCTTGGCGCAGGAGCTGAAGAAGCCGCTGCTGAAAGACCATCTGCTCAACAACATCTTCTTCGACACCTGCGTCTACCATCAGCCCGGCATCGATCTGCTGACGAAGGTGATCCCGGTCGACAACATCCTGTTCGCCAGCGAGATGATCGGCGCCGTGCGCGGCATCGACCCCGAAACCGGCCACTACTACGACGACACGAAGCGCTACATCGAAGCCTCGACGATCGTCCTCAGTGACGATCGCCACAAGATCTACGAAAGCAACGCCCGGCGCGTGTTCCCGCGCCTCGACGCGAACCTGAAAAGAAAGGGACTCTGATCATGTCGATTCCGATGAACGCCGTGGGCATCGTCAAGCGTCGCATAGAGCGCGCCGACCGTGCTGCGGTCGAGAAGCTGTCACGCTTCGGCGTCGCGACGATCCACGAGGCGATGGGTCGGGTCGGCCTGATGAAGCCCTACATGCGCCCGATCTACCCGCGCGCCGCCATGTGCGGCACCGCGGTTACGGTCCTGCTGCAGCCCGGCGACAACTGGATGATGCATGTGGCCGCCGAGCAGTTGCAGGCCGGTGACGTGGTCGTTGCCGCCTGTACGACCGACAACGACGACGGCTTCTTCGGCGATCTGCTCGCGACCTCGTTCCAGGCCCGCGGCGCAAAGGGCCTGATCATCGACGGCGGCGTCCGTGACGTGGCCGAGCTCGAGAAGATGGGCTTTCCGGTGTTCAGCCGTGCGATCCATGCTAAGGGCACGATCAAGGCGACGATCGGCTCGGTCAACGTTGCGGTCGTCTGTGCCGGCGCGGTGGTCAATCCGGGCGACGCCGTGATCGCCGACGCTGACGGCGTCGTCGTCGTGCCCGCGGCGATCGCCCAGCAGGTCGCCGACGCGGCCGAGAAGCGCGAGTCGCTGGAAGGCGAAAAGCGCGCCAAGCTCGCCGTCGGCGTGCTCGGCCTGGACATGTACAACATGCGTGAGCCGCTGCAGAAGGCGGGTCTGAAGTACATCGACTGAGCAGCGCCGACGGCGATGAGCGAATCCTCTGCACTGAGTTGGCACGTCGGCCTCGTTGGCTATGGCGAGGTCGGGCGCATCCTCGCCGAAGACCTGCGCAAGCGCGGCGTGCAGGTCAGCGCCTTCGACCTGAAGCTCGACGGTCCGGCCGGCGAGGTGCTGCGCACGCACGCCAAGGCGCACGGCGTCGCGCTGGCTTCGACCCATGCGGCGCTGGCCGCGCCGGCCGACCTGATCGTTTCGGCGGTGACTGCGAGCCAGGCCGTGCGCGCAGCTCAGGCGTGCGCGCCGGCGTCGCGCTGCGGCACCTTTTTTCTCGACTTCAACTCGGCTTCGCCAGGAGCGAAGATCCGCGCTGCGGGTCTGATCGATGCGGCCGGCGCGCGCTACGTCGAGGGCGCGGTGATGACATCCATTGGGCCGTACCGCATCAAGGTGCCCCTGCTCCTCGGAGGGCCCCACGCCTCGGCGCTGGAGCCGGGGCTTCAGGCGCTCGGCTTCGCTCCCAAGATGGCGAGCGACCGGCTCGGCGTCGCCTCGGCGACCAAGATGTGCCGCAGCGTGATGATCAAGGGCCTCGAAGCGATGGTCATCGAGAGCTTCACGACGGCCCGTGCCTACGGCGTCGAAGATGCGGTGCTCGCTTCGCTGCGCGAAACCTTCCCGGGCATCGACTGGGAGAAGCAGGGCGCCTACTTCTTTCAGCGCGTCATCGAGCACGGCCGGCGGCGCAGCGAAGAGGTGCGCGAGGTCGCCGAGACCGTGCGCGAGATCGGCTTGACGCCCTGGTCGGCGGCCGGAACGGCCGATCGCCAGGCCTGGGTCGCGGACCTCGCCGACGAGGGTCTGTTCGGAAACCGGGGCGCGAATGACTTTGCGCGCAGCGCCGATTGGCGCACCGAGGCCGATCGAATTCTCGCCGGGGTCAAGGCGAGGCAATGACGACGACGAAGAAGAGCGCCATGGAATTCATCAAGACCCCCGGCTGGCTGGACTGGTATGCCAACCCGTCCCGGCCTGCCTTCGAGGTGCCGCCCGGCGCGGTCGACGCGCACTGCCATGTCTTCGGCCCCGGGGCGAAGTTTCCGTACGCGCCCGAGCGCAAGTACACCCCCTGCGATGCGTCGAAGGAGCAGCTCTTCGCCCTGCGCGATCGCCTCGGCTTTGCGCGCAATGTCGTGGTGCAGGCGACGTGTCACGGCGCCGACAACCGGGCGATGGTCGACGCGCTGATGCACTCCGGCGGCAACGCGCGTGGCGTGGCCACCGTCAGGCGCGATGTGACCGACCGGGAGCTGCGGGACATGCACGCTGCCGGCGTGCGCGGCGTTCGCTTCAACTTCGTCAGGCGGCTGGTCGATTTCACGCCGAAGAAAGAGTTGCTCGAGATCGCCGCGCGCGTCGCCCCGATGGGCTGGCACGTGGTCATCTACTTCGAGGCCGTCGACCTGCCCGAGCTTTGGGACTTCTTCACGGCGCTGCCGACGACAGTCGTCGTCGACCACATGGGCCGGCCCGACGTGAGCTTGCCCGTCGACGGCCCGCAGTTCGAGCTTTTCGTGAAGTTCATGCGCGAACACGCGAACGTATGGAGCAAGGTCAGCTGCCCGGAACGGCTTTCGATGACCGGCCCGAAGGCGTTGAACGGTGAACGCAATGCCTACCACGATGTCGTGCCGTTTGCCAGCCGTATCGTCGAGGCCTTCCCCGATCGCATTCTTTGGGGCACCGACTGGCCGCACCCGAACCTGAAGGACCACATGCCTGACGACGGCCTGCTGGTCGACTTCATCCCGCACATCGCGACCACGCCGGCGCTGCAGAAAAAGCTGCTCGTCGACAACCCGATGCGCCTGTACTGGCCGGAGCAAGGTTGATGGCTCTCGACAAACCCTATCTCGATGTGCCGGGCACGACGGTGTTCGACGCAGACCAGTCGCGGAAGGGATACCACCTGAACCAGTTCTGCATGTCGCTGATGAAGGCGGCGAGCCGCGAGCGCTTCAAGGCGAACGAGCGTGCTTACCTCGACGAGTGGCCGATGACCGAGGATCAGAAGCAGGCCGTGCTGGCACGCGACCTGAATCGCTGCATCGCGCTCGGCGGCAATATCTACTTCCTCGCGAAAATCGGCGCGACCGACGGCAAGAGCTTCCAGCAGATGGCCGGCAGCATGACCGGAATGACGGAAGAGGAATATCGCAACATGATGGTCTCGGGCGGCCGTTCCGCCGAGGGCAACCGCCGCGTCGGCGAAGACGGCGACGCGCAGGCGCATCGGCAGCCGCAAGGCCGGGCCGGCGGCAAGGCGGGAGCCTGAAGTGGCCCGCATCACCGCATCCGTCTACACCTCGCACGTACCGGCCATCGGTGCGGCGATCGATCTCGGAAAGACAGACGAGCCGTACTGGCAACCGCTGTTCAAGGGCTACGAGTTCTCCAGACAGTGGATGAAGGAGCACACGCCCGACGTGATCTTTCTCGTCTACAACGATCACGCCACGGCCTTCAGCCTGGACATGATTCCGACCTTCGCGATCGGCACCGCCGCCCAATTCGCGCCGGCCGACGAAGGCTGGGGCCCGCGCCCGGTGCCCACGGTCATCGGCCATCCGGAGCTTGCGGCGCACATCGCCCAGTCGGTGATCCAGGACGACTTCGACCTGACCATCGTCAACAAGATGGACGTCGACCATGGCCTGACGGTGCCCTTGAACCTGATGTGCGGGTCGCCTCCGGCCTGGCCCTGCCCGGTGATTCCGTTCGCGGTCAATGTGGTGCAGTACCCGGTGCCTTCGGGTCGACGCTGCTTCAACCTCGGCAAGGCGATCGGCAGGGCGGTCGAATCGTTCGATGCGCCGCTGGACGTGCAGATCTGGGGCACCGGCGGCATGAGCCATCAGCTGCAGGGGCCGCGCGCCGGCCTCATCAACAAGGAATGGGACAACCGGTTCCTAGACCGCCTGATCGCCGACCCCGAAGGCCTGTCGACGATGCCGCACATCGACTACGTGCGCGAAGCCGGTTCCGAAGGCATCGAACTCGTGATGTGGCTCATTGCGCGCGGCGCGATGTCCGATGTCTCGCGCGGCGCCATGCCTGATGGCTCGCCGGGTGCGAAGCCGACGGTCGTGCATCGCTTCTATCACGTGCCAGCGAGCAATACCGCTGTCGGCCATCTGATCCTGGAGAACGCGCAATGAGCACGAAGACGATCAAGGTGGCGCTGGCCGGCGCGGGGGCGTTCGGCATCAAGCACCTGGACGGCATCAAGAACATCGACGGCGTCGAGGTGGTTTCGGTGATCGGCCGTGAGCTCGACAAGACGAGAGAAGTCGCCGGCAAGTACGGCATTGCCCATGCCGGCACCGATCTCGCCGAGAGTCTGGCCATCAAGGAGGTCGACGCGGTCATCCTGTGCACGCCGACGCAGATGCATGCCGAGCAGAGCATCGCCTGCCTGAAGGCCGGCAAGCATGTGCAGGTCGAGATTCCGCTGGCCGACACGCTGGAGGGCGCCGAAGCCGTCGCCGCGCTGCAAAGGAGCAGCGGGCTGGTCGCCATGGTCGGCCACACGCGGCGATTCAACCCGAGCCACCAGTGGATCCACAAGCGCGTCGCGGCGGGCGAATTCAGGATCCAGCAGATGGATGTGCAAACCTATTTCTTCCGTCGCACGAACATGAATGCGCTCGGCCAGGCGCGCAGCTGGACTGACCACCTGTTGTGGCACCACGCGGCGCATACGGTCGATCTGTTCGCCTACCAGACAGGTGGCGATATCGTGCAAGCCCACGCCGTCCAGGGGCCGATCCATCCGACGCTCGGCATCGCGATGGACATGAGCATCCAATTGAAAAGCAGTACCGGCGCGATCTGCACGCTGAGCCTGTCGTTCAACAACGACGGGCCGCTGGGCACCTTCTTCCGCTACATCGGCGACAGCGGTACATACCTCGCACGCTACGACGACCTCTACAACGGCAAGGACGAGAAGATCGACGTCTCGAAAGTCGATGTGTCGATGAATGGCATCGAGCTTCAGGACCGCGAGTTCTTCGCCGCGATCCGCGAAGGCCGCGAGCCGAACTCGAGCGTCGCCAAGGTGCTGCCGTGCTACCGCACGCTGCACCGCCTCGAGCGGCAGCTCGACACGGCGGGCTGAGGGCGAACGGCATGCAACAGCGCAGGATCGGCCCGCTCGAGGTCAGTGCCATCGGCTTCGGGTGCATGAACCTGAGCCATGCGTACGGCGCGCCGCCAGCGCCCGAGGTTGCTGAGGCACTGCTGTTGAAGGCACTCGACCTGGGCGTGACGCTTTTCGATACCGCGGCGCTGTACGGCTTCGGCGTGAACGAATCGCTGGTTGGCCGTGTCCTGGCACCGCACCGCCGAAGGATCACGCTCGCGAGCAAGTGCGGCATGACGGGCGTCAACGGCGTGCGCGTGATCGACGGTCGACCTGAGACGCTGCGACGCACCTGCGAAGAAAGCCTGCAGCGCCTGCGCGCCGACGTGATCGACCTTTATTACCTGCACCGCTGGGACCGCAAGGTGCCGATCGAAGACAGCGTCGGCGCCCTCGCGGACCTGGTGCGCGCCGGCAAGGTGCGCGCCATCGGCCTGTCCGAGGTATCGGCCGCGACCTTGCGGCGGGCGCACGCCGTGCATCCGATCAGTGCACTGCAAAGCGAATATTCGCTGTGGTCGCGCAACCCCGAGATCGCCGGGCTCGATGCGTGCCGCGAGCTCGCCGTCACCCTCGTCGCCTTCAGCCCGACCGCACGCGGCTTTCTGACCGGCAGGCTGCGCGACGTGTCAGGCTTCGAGCCGAACGACATCCGCCGCGGCATGCCAAGGTTCCAGCCCGACACCTTCGCCGCCAATCTCAAACTTCTCGACGGCTACACCGCCCTGGCTGACGAGGCCGGCTGCACGCCTGCGCAACTCGCACTCGCGTGGCTGCTTGCCAGAGGCAAGAACATCGTGCCGATCCCCGGCACGACGAACGTCGAGCACCTCGTCGAAAACGTTGGCGCGGCTGCGGTCGTTCTCGCTCCGGCGATGCTCGAAAAGCTCGACGCGGCGATCAACCGCGACACGGTGATCGGGCCGCGCTACAACGCCAATACCCAGGCCGAAATCGATACCGAGGAATTTCCTGCATGAGGCGGCGCGGCCTGCTGGCCGCCGCGGGTTGCTGGGGTCTGTTGCGCGAGGGGCATGCCCAAGCGGCATGGCCGGCCCGGCCGATTACCCTGGTCGTGCCGTTCGCGTCGGGCGGCATCGCCGACATCACCGCGCGGACCGTTGCGCAAGCCATGGCCCGCACGCTCGGGCAAGCGATCGTGGTCGACAACCGGCCGAGCGCGGGCAGCGTCGTCGGCTCGAACGCGGTGGCCCGGGCGGCCGGCGACGGCTACACGCTGCTGCTGATGAGCAACGCCAACGCGGTGAGCCCGGGTCTCTTCAGAAAGCTGCCGTTCGACGTCGTCAAAGACTTCGCGCCGATCACGACGCTCGGCTTTTTCGACCTCGGCATCTTCGTGGCGGGCGATTCGCGGTTCCGCACGCTGAAAGACGTGCTCGCAAGCGCGAAGGCCCAGCCCGGCCGGATCACGATCGGCAGCATCTCGGCCGGCAGCACGCAGCATCTTTCGGCCGAGCTTTTCAAGGCCAAGGCAGGCATCGACGTCTTGATCGTGCCGTACAAGGGCACGCCCGCGGTGCTGACGGCCCTGCGCGCCGGCGAGATCGACGTGGCCTTTGAGATCCTCGGACCGATGCTGCCGCAGGCGGCCGCGAAGGTCGTCCGCTTGCTGGCGGTCACGTCCGACAGGCGCTACGCCGGCCTGCCCGACGTGCCCACCGTGATCGAGGCGGGCGTGCCTGGCTATGCGGTCGCGTCCTGGAACGCGCTCGCCGCGCCGGCGGCGACGCCGCCCGCCGTGATCGAACGACTGAACCGCGCGGCCGCCGAGGCCCTGGCGCGTCCGGACGTGCAGCAGCGCCTGCAGGAACTCGGCGTGCGGGTGCAGGCGGGCAGCCCGAAGCAGCTCGCATCGCTGCTCGCCTCCGAGATCAGGCGCTGGGGCGAGGTGATCCGCGTGGCGAAGATCGAGCCCGAGTAAACGCAGCGCAAGAGGTCGTCAGTTCGGTACCCCGCGCCGAGGAGTTGCGCCGAAAACCGTTGGCCGACGATGTCACGTTGTGGCCAGCGTCGCAAGGACGAAGCCAGCGGCACGGCTGAACCTGCGCAGTTCATCGAGCATCGCGCGTGCTTGTGGTGGCACCGCGCGGGCGGGTTGGAACCTACCGCGCCGCTCGAAATTTGATGCAGGACAAAGCGCCCCGGCTCGACAAGGGCGAAAGTGATCATTGTGCGCAAACCCAATTCTCGCCAGCCTGTGCCCGGAACCACGATCTTCGACGGCGAGCAGGCCCGCAAGGGCTACGCGCTGAACAAGATGTGCTATTCGTTCAACAATGCGGCCAATCGCGAAGCTTTCGTGGCGGACGAGGATGCCTATTGCGCCGCCTACGGTCTGAACGCGCAGCAGCGCGAAGCCATACGCCACCGCAACGTGCTGCAGCTCATCGAGGCCGGCGGAAACGCTTACTACCTTGCCAAGTTCGCCGGGATCTTCGGGCTGGACATGCAGGACATCGGGGCCCAGCAGACCGGCATGACCAAAGACGAATTCAAGGCTAAGCTCCTGGCTGCCAGGGGTTGATATGGCAAAGATCGTCGGCGCTATCACAACCTCCCACGTACCGGCCATCGGCCGCGCGATCGCCAAAGGCCTGCAGAACGACCCATACTGGAAGCCATTTTTCGACGGCTTCCCACCGGTGCGCGACTGGCTCGCCAAGGTGAAGCCTGACGTCGTCGTGCTGGTCTACAACGACCACGGGCTGAACTTCTTTCTCGACAAGATGCCGACGTTTGCGGTTGGCGCAGCCGCAGAGTATCGCAATGCCGATGAGGGGTGGGGCATCCCGACGCTGCCACCCTTCCGAGGCGACCCAGCGCTGTCGTGGCACCTGATCGAGTCGATGGTCGGCGAGGACTTTGACCTCACGACCTGCCAGGAGATGGTGGTCGACCATGCCTTCACGCTGCCCATGGCGCTGTGCTGGCCCGACATGAAATGGCCGGTGCGTACCGTGCCAGTATGCGTGAACACGGTGCAGGGCCCGTTGCCCTCCGCTGCCCGCTGCTACCGGGCCGGCCAAGCGATCGCGCGGGCCATTGCAGCGTGGCCGGGTGGCGAGCGCGTCGTCGTGATGGGCACGGGCGGCCTGTCGCATCAACTCGACGGAGAGCGTGCCGGCTTCATCAACAAGGATTTCGATCTGCACTTCATGGAAAGCATGGCCACGCATCCGTCGTGGGCGACCCAGTACTCGACGGCCGAACTGGTCAAGCTCGCTGGCACCCAGGGCGTCGAGCTGCTCAATTGGCTGGTCGCGCGCGGCACGCTTCCCGAGAAGGTGCGCAAGGTGCATGCGAACTACCACATTCCGATCTCGAACACAGCGTCGGGGCTGATGGTCCTTGAGCCGATGGACTGAGCCTGGAGATTGCGGGCCCGTCGGCGACGCGTCAGCTGGCGCCGCGCAGGAGACGGATTTGGCCGGCCATCGGCCCAGCAATGCGGAGCGAGATGCGCGGCAGCATCGTCAGATAGCGGATAAGGAAGAACCCGCCGCTTCAATGATCGGCGCTGCTCTGTGCCTTCACTCGGCGGTCTCGGCCGCCGCTTCGGAGCGTGGCAGTCGGATGAGGCCGGTGTTGTAGTCGTACTCGAACACCTCGCCATGGCGGCCCCATTCGATCGCGGTACGCAGCACGCGTTCGGCCTCGACGGCGTCGAGGCTTTCGCTCAGGAGGCGAACGAAGGGCTCCTCGGGCAGCTCGCCGGAAGCCTCCTGGTCGAGGCTAGAACGAATGTGCGCAACCAGCGGCACCTGCGCGAGCAGCTGCTCGCCAAAGAGCGCCTGCCGTGATTCGTGCTCGCTCTCGACATAGCGCTTGCCGAGCGGCGTCAGATGCAGGTCGCCTTCGGCAATGCTCGCCAGACCGAGCAGCGACAGCGCCTGTGCGAGCGGCAGGAGCTCGTCGTCGGTGAGCTCGGTTTCCTCGGCGAGGCGAGGCAGGTCGGCGCGTCCTTCGAAGCTGTCGCCCGCGAGCAGCTCCAGCAGGCCTTCCATGCGGCCAATGTCGGCCTCGGGCAGGCGCTCGGCGAGTTGCAGAACCGCGGGCTCTTCGGCCGGGCGACCGGCGCGCGGCTCGCCGGTCGTCATCAGGGCGTAGACCTCGTCGATGAGGCGGCGCACCTCGGCGCTCTCCGGATCGCGCGGGCGCGGCAGCGGCACCGGCAGCTCGAAGCGTATGCGGCCGGGGTCGGAGGCGAAGATCAACACGCGGTCGGCCATCAGGACGGCTTCCTCGATGTCGTGAGAGACGATAAGGATTGCCTTCGTCGGCATCTCGCCGCTCGTCCAGAGCTCGAGGATCTCTTCGCGCAGGCGCTCGCCGGTCAAAACGTCGAGGGCCGAGAACGCCTCGTCCATCAGCAGCACCTCGGGCTCGATGACGAGGGCACGGGCGATGCCGACACGCTGGCGCATGCCACCCGAGAGTTCGCGCGGCAGGGCACCTTCGAAGCCGGCCAGACCGATCATTCGGATCGCCGCCTCGGCGCTCTTTGCCCGTTCGGCCGGGCCGACGCCGCGTGCTTCGAGCCCGAGCTCGACGTTGCCCTGAACCGTGAGCCAGGGAAAGAGCGCGAATGACTGGAACACCATGCTCACGCCGCGCGCCGGTGCATAGAGCGGATGGCCGCGATAGCGGACGTCACCCGAGTCGACGCCGATGAGTCCGGCCATGATGCGCAGCAGCGTCGACTTGCCCGAGCCCGAAGGACCGAGCAACGAGACGATCTCGCCCTCGGCGAGGCGGAAATCGACGCCTTCGAGGACCGGCCGCGCCGTGCCGTCGGCCGAGCGGAACGATTTGCCGACGGCCTCGAGTTCGATGATTGCCTTGCTCACGATGGTTTGCCTCTCAAGGAAACGAAGCGCCGCTCCCGAGTTTCCCTGACCTCCTCGGGAAGCCTGACGCGAAGCGGCAGGTTCGGGGGCGCTCAGAAGTGCATGCGATCCTCGGCGAGGCGATACAGGCGCCGCCAGAGGAAGTGGTTCATGGCCATGACGAAGACGCACATCACGCCGATGCCGAGGGCGATGCGCGGGAAGTCGCCCACCGCCGTCATCTGCGCGATATAGCTGCCGAGCCCCTGGGCACGCAGCGTCGTGTCGCCCCAGGTCACGTATTCGGCGACGATGCTGGCGTTCCACGAACCACCGCTGGCCGTGATCGCGCCAGTAACGAAGCTTGGAAACACGGCCGGAAGAAGGTAGCGGCGCCAGCGCAGCCAGCCGCCGAGGCCGAGATTTTTCGCCGCGTAGCGCAGCTCGGCCGGGATCGTCGAAGCGCCGGCGATGACGTTGAAGAGCAGGTACCACTGCGTGCCGAGGACCATCAGTGGCGACAGCCAGATGTCGGGATTCAGGCGCCACTTGACGATGAAGAGGACAGCGACCGGAAACATGAGATTGGCCGGAAACGCGGCGAGGAACTGCGCCGCCGCCTGCAAGCGACCCGACCACCGCGGATTCATTCCTATCCATACGCCGATCGGTACCCAGATGAGCGCGGCCAGTGCGATCAGGATCAGCACCCGCGCCATGGTGTAGCCGGCGAGCACGAACACGTGCACAACCTCGGCCGTATCGACCGAGCCGTGGACGTAGGAAACGAGATGCCAGGCAGCGAACAGCACCGCTCCGGCAACGATGGCATCGAAGGCGCGCGACCAGACCGGATCAGGCGGCCGCACCCGGGCGCGGATGGACGTGCCGTCGTAGGGCCGGCGAAAGAGAACGAACGAGCGCCCGAGCAAGCCCACGCCGACCATGCCGAGCCGCTGCAAGCGGTCGGTGCGGCGCAGCCAGGTCAGCAGCCACGACGTCGGCGCCGTCTCGCTGCTCGATTCCTCGAAGCGGAACTTGTCGGCCCACGCAAGCAGCGGGCGGAAGAAGAGCTGGTCGTAGAGCACGATGCCGACGAACATGCCGCCGATCGCCCAGCCGATGGCGCCGATGTCGCGTGCCTCGATCGCGAGCGCGATGTACGAGCCCACGCCGGGCAGCTTGATGTTCTGGTTGGAAACCGAGATCGCCTCCGAGGCGACGACGAAGAACCAGCCGCCTGACATCGACATCATCATGTTCCAGAGCAGTCCCGGCATGGCGAACGGCATTTCGAGGCGCCAGAAGCGCTGCCAGGCCGAGAGCTGGAACATTCGCGACGCTTCCTGCAGCTCGGCTGGGACCGTGCGCAGCGACTGGTACAGGCTGAACGCCATGTTCCATGCCTGCGACGTGAAGATCGCGAAGATGGCGGCGCATTCGACCCCGAACAGATTGCCCGGGAACAGGGCGATGAAGCCGGCGACGGTGATCGAGAGAAAGCCGAGGATCGGGATCGATTGCAGGATGTCGAGCAAGGGCACCATGACACGTTCGGCGGCGCGGTATTTGGCGGCGACGGCGGCGAAGGCGCAGGCGAAGACGATGGAGGCGGCCAACGCGAGGAACATGCGCAGCGTCGTGCGCAGCAGGTAGTAGGGCAAGAAGGCCGGATCGAGGCTGATCGGCAACGCATCGCCCACCTGATACGGCCGGGCCATTTGCGAGCCACCGAACGCGAGCAGGGCCAGCACGCCGAGCACGAGCGGCAGCAACGCCCAATCCCAGCGATTGCCGCTCGACTCGACAACCTGGCGGGGAAAGAAGCGCTTGTCGATCATGAGGTCATGCCCGGGCTGCTGCCGGCGCGTCGCGCCGATCGAGAAGCGAGCGCGATTGTCACCAATTCGTCGGCGCTTGCGAGCGTATGCGATCGCGATGACACCATTCGCACGAATCCCGATGTTGACGCAGTGCACCGTGGACGGTCGTGCGCCGAATCCAGGCTCTCAACCAAGGCCGCGACCCATAGCGATTGCGCCTCAGGTACGCTCCGATGCGCGGCAGCACGGGTTCGGGTCAGACACGACTCGGCCATCTTTGATCGGGATTACCACCAATGGAGCATTCGCACCCTAAGATGAAGGTGCTCCATGAGCGAAACCGAACTCAAGCTCATCGTCGATCCGGTCCATTGCGCCGCCATCGACTCGGCCCTGCGCCGCCTGTCGTCGAAGAGACGGTCGATCGAGTCCCGCTATTACGACACCGTCGACCGCCGGCTTGCCGAGGCCGGCCTGTCGCTGCGTTTACGCAAGACGGGTCGCGCCTGGGAGCAGACGCTCAAGGCGCCCGGCGCCAACGCCGCAGAGCGCCAAGAGGACACCGTGACTCGCCCGGGACGATGGGGCCCGGACGGGCCGCCGATCGTGCCGGGGTTGCATGCGGGAACGGACACCGGAAAAAGACTTGTCGCCCTTCTGGATCAGGGCGACCGCGCGGCAGCGGAGCTTCGGCCGGCCTATGCAAGTGTCGTCGTCCGTCGAAGCGCCGAGATCGACGTCCGGGACGCACGCGTCGAAGTGGCCTTCGACCGCGGTGCGATCCGCGCCGGCGCGGCGTCGGAGTCGCTCTGCGAGGTCGAGTACGAGCTCAAGTCCGGCGCGGCGGGCGCGCTCGTGCGGCTGGCACGAGCCGGCGTGGTTGCGTACGGAATGTGTCTCAGTATCGTATCGAAGGCCGCGCGCGGCGACCGGCTCGCGCGCGGCGACATCGGTGCCCCCGCGGTGAAGGCACTGGCGCCGAGGATCGAAGGCTCGATGTCTGGATCCGTTCTCATCCGGGCGATCGTGCAGGCGTGTCTCGAGCAGATCCTCTCCAACGCCAGCGAGATTGCCGCCGGGCAGGTGAGCGACGAGCTTGTCCACGAGTTGCGCATCGGTCTGCGCAGGCTGCGAACCGCGTCTCGCGAGCTGGTAGCGCTGGATCCGTCGATGCATCGGGATTGGGAAGCGAGCCTGACGACGGCGTTTCGGGCACTGGGCGACTACCGCGACCGAACGACGGTCGCAGCGACGATTCAGGGGCGACTGGCTGCCGCGGGTTCACCGGCGCCAACGATTGCGGTTTCGACAAGGGACTCGCCGGATCCGGTAGCGATCGTCCGCGGCGAATCGTTCCAGTGCGCGTTACTCGACGTTTTCGACTTGGTACTCGGGCGACGGCACGACGCCAAGGGCAGCGACTTGGCCATCGACAGCCCGGCGAGCTGCGGGCCTGCAGCTGCTTCGGCCCACGTCGAGTCTCGCCTCGACAAGCTGCATCGTCTTCTTGGGCGAAGCGCGAAGACGTTCGAGCGCAGCGGCGAGAGCGAGCGGCACAGGGTGCGCAAGCGCCTGAAGCGGCTTCGCTACGTCGCAGAGCTCGTCGCTCCTCTCTACAAGGCCCGAGAGGTCAGGCGCTATCTCGGCAAGCTGAAACCGGCGCAGGACGAACTCGGGGCCTACATCGATCTGGTCGTCAGCTCACAGTTGGCGCGCGACGCCGCGAATGGCGGCGACGCGGAGCAATGGTTCAACGCGGGTTGGCTGGCGGCGCAGCAGGGCGAGAGCGCGAAGCGGTGCCAGCGAGCGCTGGACCGGGCGTCGAAAGCGAAACCGTTCTGGAAGCGGTAGGCCCTGCTCGCGGCCCGCGAATTCACGCCCGTCGCAGGACCCACCAGTCGCTCGAGAGCTGCGCGCTCGTGCAGTAAGCTTTCGGCAGGTAGCAGAAGCCCTTGTCGCCCCAATCGGCCGACCAGGAGTTGGCGACGATGAGGTGGGTCGACGTGTAGCCCATGGCGCGCATGCAGTGGCCGCCGACGACCTTTTCACTTTTCTTCGGCATCGTCACCTGGCCGGTCTTGGCGGTGTGCTCCGACTCGAACGAGTCGTAAGCCGTGATGCCGATGATGAGGTAGC
>PLZH01000034.1:3352-3661 GCA_003152055.1 Burkholderiales bacterium | reverse complement strand
CGCCGTCCCAGCTCGTCGCCTCGACGCGTTCGCGAAGCGCCGCCGCCTCGCTCGCGCAGAGCTCGGCGAACGCGGTGTCGCAGCGCGCCCGGGCCAG
Organism: Burkholderiales bacterium; assembly: GCA_003152055.1. Lineage (GTDB taxonomy): Bacteria > Pseudomonadota > Gammaproteobacteria > Burkholderiales > Burkholderiaceae_C > Schlegelella_A. The sequence continues at coordinate 3,564 of PLZH01000034.1, read as the reverse complement.
CGGCGCGAACCGCTTCAGCACCGCGATCAGGAAGAAGGCCAGCCAGACGCTCTCNNNTGGCGCGCACGCAGTGCTCGTAGAGACCGGCTTGCTCGCCGGCGACTTTCGGCTGCTCGTAGTCGGATTGTTCGCCGTCTTTCAGGGCCCGACCTTCGAGGAAGGGGCAGCTCGCGTCGAGAACATCGGCGTCGCCGGTGACCTCGACGTAGCGG
>PLZH01000034.1:0-3339 GCA_003152055.1 Burkholderiales bacterium | reverse complement strand
CCTGCAGCTGATCGCGAAAGCCGAAGGCGCCGCTCGACTGATAGAACGCGGTGCGACCCCACAGGCGCGAGCCGATGAGCTGATAGAGCAGCCATCCGTTGGCAAGCGCGTCGAACGCGGCATCCGGCGTTCGCACCTGAACGGCGCCGAGCGTCTTGCGCCAGCGGGCCTGCACCCCGTCGAGCGCGGCATGCGCAGCATCGCTGCCGCGCCAGCGGCGCACGAGGTCGCGCGCCTCGGCCGTGCTCTTGCCGGCGCCGAGGCGAAAGACAATTTCGCGCTCCGCTCCGGGTGCGAGCTCGAGCGCGACGCGAAGCGCGCCGCACGGGTCGAGCGCGGCGCCGAGGCGGCCGCAGAGCTCGGCCTGCGACAACGCGGCCGGCGCTGCCAGCGTGCCCCCGCAACCGAAGAAATCGCCCCGATCGCCGCACGCACTCCGCTGTGCGCCCTCGACGTCGAAGAACGCGACGCGATCGCTGAAGTCGGTGTTGTAGGCATTGCGTGCGAACAGGGCACCGGTGTCTTCGTCGAGCTCGGTCACGATCTGCATCAGCGTCTTCGTGCGCTCGTCGCCGAGCACCCAGTCGAGGTAGCCGGTGAGGCTGAGACGCCGCACCCGACCGGATCGATTGCGCAAGGTGAGCGCCGAAAACTTGACCGGCGCGTCGATCGCGACAAACACCCGAAGCGCGGACTCGATGCCTTCTTCCGCGTGCTCGAACGTGCTGTAGCCGAAGCCATGCCGCGCGACGTACGGCCCGGCACTTCGTGTCGGCAGCAGCGTCGGCGACCAGAACCGACCGGTGTTCTCGTCGCGGATATAGAACGCTTCGGTGTTGGCGTCGCATACCGGGTCGTTCGACCACGGCGTCAGCCTGAACTCCTGCGCGTTCTCGCTCCAGGTCGAGGCGCTGCCGCTCTCGGAGATCAGCGTCCCGAACTCGGCATTCGCAATCACGTTGGTCCAGGGCGTCGGCGTCATGTGCAAGGCCGACGTCGTGATCACATATTCGCGCCGGTCCGGCGTGAAGCCGCCGTAGCCGTTGAAGCCAAGCAGGCCGTCAATGCCGGAGTCGCCGGATACCCCGGTGAAAGCGGACGCGCCGCGCGAGGCGCCCGCCCCGAACGCAGCCGGCTGCGTCGCATTCGCAGGGCGCCGGTTGCGCTCGATTTGCTCGGCGAGGCTTCCCGCCGCACCGGTGACGACGACGCGTGCCACGCTCATCAGCAGCGTGCGATCACCGTCGTCGAGCGTCGCATCGTCGCGAAGAAAGATGCCGCCCGGCTTGCCGAGCAGGCCCCCTTCGCCGCTCTCGCCGACCGCTCGCTGCACCTGCTCAAGCAGCGCCGGCGGCGCGGCCTCGGCTGGCCCGCTCATGATCATCAACTCGGTCTCGATGCCATGCGCGCTCCAGAACGAATGCGCCTGCACGAGTTGGCGCACCAGACCGAGATGCTCGGCGCTCGCCACCTGCAGCAGCACCACGGGCACGTCGCCGGAAATGCCGAAGCCCCAGAGGGCCGACTGGCCGCGCCGGTTTCTTGCGATCTCGGCGGCGTCGGCCCGCCATGCGGCCTCGGCGTAAAGGATGGCGCCGGCGAGGTGCTCGTAGACAAGCGCATCGGCGGCGCTGGCGCCGATGCGCTGCAGCGTCGCCTCGCGATACTGGCCCCCTTGTTCGAGCAGGCGATCGCCGGCGCCGGCGTCGCGGCACTTGCGCGCCAGCGCAGCGCAGTCGGCCCGCGACCCGGCGATCCCCGTGAACCAGTCGATGGTGCAGGAAGCCTTGGCCTCCAGCGCGAGCGGAAGGCGCGTGGCGGCGATCGCGTCGAGCACCGNNGCCTCGTGGAAGAACCACGACCGCGCGTCATCGGGGGCGCTCGGGCGCCGGGTCGCGACGATGGCGCCGAGCTCCGGATCGATTTGCGTCTCGACGAACATCTTGCTGAATGCCGGATGCGCAGAGTCGGTCGCCGGGGGCGAGAGAACGATCTCAGCAAAGCTCGTCGCGCAGAGCATTCGCCGGCGCGACGAAAGATTCGTGATTCGAACGCGCCGCAACTCGACGTCGTCGTCCGTGGCGACGGCAATGGAAGTCGTCACCTCGATCTCATGATCGCGGCGCGAGAAGGTGGGCTGGCTGGTGCCGAAGCGGGCGATGCAGGCATGGCTTGCAGACCCGGTGGGCCGCGCCGTCGCCGACCAGACGACGCCTTCGTCGGCGTCGCGCAGATAGAAGAACGTACCGCCGTCGTCGAGCGTCGCATCTTCCCGCCAGCGCGTGACGGCCAGACCGTGCCAGCGGCTGTAGCCGCTGCCTTCTGCCGTCACCATCACGTGGTACTTGCCGTTGGAGAGCAATTTCACGTCGGGCATGGTGGGAGGGGGCGAGATACGCGTCCTGAACTGATGACCGTATCGTCTTATCCGGGCATCGCGCCAGCAGTCAATCGAGGGCGGCCTCGTAGGATGTTTCCGACGTGTGTCGACGCCGGGCTCGCGTGATCGTGAGTCGCGACGATGAAGAATTCTGCCGATTCCCAGAGATGCCGCTGGCACCCGGTCGCGGATGTCTCGGCCTTGCACGGCGCCGTCGCGGCGCGCACCCTGGCCGCCGCAGACCGTGCGGTTCGCGCTCGCGGGCGATTCGTCGTGGTGCTCGCCGGAGGCAACACGCCGCGTGGCGCCTACGAATTGCTACGCATGGCTCAAGCCGACTGGTCGGCGTGGCACGTCTACTTCGGCGACGAGCGCTGCACGGCACATGACGACCCGTTGCGCAATTCGCGCATGGCCGAGTCGGCATGGCTGGAGCACGTGCCGATTCCCCGGCGGCAGGTGCACGAGATACCCGCCGAGCTCGGCCCCAACGAAGCGGCCAAGCGCTATGCGAGCGTGCTCGAGCCGGTCGGCGAATTCGATCTCGTTCTGTTCGGCTTGGGCGAGGACGGACACACCGGCAGCCTCTTTGCAGGCCACGATCGGGGCTGCGGCGCCGATGCGCCGAGCATGCTGCCCGTGTTCGATGCGCCGAAACCGCCACCGCATCGCGTCACGATGAGCGCGCGGCGCTTCAGCCGGACGGCCGAGGCCATCTTCATGGTCGCCGGCGCCGAGAAGCGCGACGCCGTGCGGCGATGGCGCGCCGGCGAATCCATTCCGGCGCGAGCGATCGTGCCGAAGGCAGCGGTCGACGTGTTCGTCGAGGCGGCGACCCTCGGGCCCTTGCCGCCGTGAGCCGGCCCGGCGGCGCGAGACGCGAAGACCGCGCCGAGTTCACCACATGCCGCCCGCAACGCGACGATGACTGAAAGGAACGAACCCGTGTCCGCTTCGAC
>PLZH01000245.1 GCA_003152055.1 Burkholderiales bacterium | reverse complement strand
GGCAAGGCGTCGCGTGCCCTCGAGGACGTGCGACTTGTCTTCGAGCGCAACAAGGGCTCGATCTATGCGATCTACAACCGCGCCCTGCGCGAAGACCCGGCCCTGCAGGGCAAGGTCGTCCTGAAGCTCACGATCGCGCCCTCGGGCAGCGTCGTCGACTGCAAGATCGTGTCGAGCGAGCTGCACACGCCCGACGTCGAGTCCAAGCTGCTGGCACGCATCCGCCAATTCGACTTCGGTGCCAAGGACGTCAACGAGATGGTTGTCAACTATCCACTCGACTTCCTGCCCTCGTAGGCGCCGGCGCCCCCGGCGCGCCCGTTTCCGGCCATTGCTCTAAGCTCCGCTCCCATGCGTCCGGCGAGCGGACGCAGCGCAATTCACGCGAGGCTGATGCAATGACCTGGTCGATCCTGGCGCGCGACGAGCGAGGGCGCTTCGGCGTGGCGATCGCCAGCCGTTTCTTCGCCGTCGGCGCGCTGTGCGTGCACACGCGGCGCGGCGTCGGCGCACTCTCGACGCAGGCGCTGGTGAACCCGCTCTATGGTCCTGCGGGCCTCGCGCTGCTGGGCGAAGGGCGCGCGGCCGGCGACGTCGTCGCGCTGCTGATCGGCGCCGACGACGGCCGCGCCGTCCGCCAGCTGCACGTGCTGCCGGCCACAGGCGCGCCTGCGGCGCACACCGGGACGAGCTGCATCGACTGGTGCGGTCACCAGGTTTTCGATGGCTTCAGCGTCGCCGGCAACATGCTCGCCGGCCCCAAAGTGATCGAGGCGACGGCGCACGCTTATCGAAAAAACGAAGCGAAGCCTCTGGCCGAGCGGCTGCTTGCTGCCCTGGCCGCGGGCGAGGCGGCCGGCGGCGACAAGCGCGGCAAGCAGGCCGCGGCCCTGCGCATTCACGGCGACGAGGACTACCCCGAGCTCGACATCCGCGTCGACGACCATGCCGAGCCCGTCGTCGAGCTCGAGCGCCTGTACCGGGTGAGCCTCGAGCGCTTCCAGCCCTTCGTCGCCTGCCTCGCCGGGCGCCGCGACGGCGTCGGCCTGACCGACCGCGCCGAGATCGAGGCCCGGATCGAACGCTTCCACGCGGTGCGGCGCGGTCGCTCGGCATGACGCCGCTGCTCGAGGTGCGCGATCTGCGCACGCATTTCAGAGGCGACGACGGCGAGTTTGCGGCCGTCGACGGCGTGAGCTTCTGCGTCGAACCCGGCCGGACGCTGGCCATCGTCGGCGAGTCGGGTTGCGGCAAGAGCGTGACCGCCCTGTCGATCATGGGCCTCGTGCCGAACCCGCCCGGGCACGTGCGTGGCGGCTCGGTCCACTTCGAAGGCCGCGAGCTCATCGGCGCCCCGGTACGCGACATGCAGGATCTGCGCGGTAACGCGATGGCGATGATCTTCCAGGAACCGATGTCGTCGCTGAACCCGGCCTTCACGATCGGCGAGCAGGTCATGGAAGGGCTGCTCCGGCATCGGCACATCGGCCGCGCCGAAGCGAAGGAGCAGGCATTGGCGATGCTGCGCAAGGTGCGCATTCCAGCGCCCGAGCAGCGCTTTCACGAGCACCCGCACCGGCTTTCCGGCGGCATGCGCCAGCGCGTGATGATCGCCATGGCGCTGGCCTGCGAGCCGCGCCTGCTCATCGCCGACGAGCCGACCACCGCGCTCGACGTGACCATCCAGGCGCAGATCCTCGAGCTCATGCGCACGCTGCAGCGGGAGACCGGCACCGCCGTCATCCTCATCACGCACAATCTCGGCGTTGTCGCCGAAGTGGCCGACGAAGTGGTCGTGATGTATGCCGGGCGTGTCGTCGAACAGGCGCCGGTGCAGGCGCTTTTCGATTCGCCGCAGCATCCGTACACCGTCGGCCTGCTCGGCTCGATTCCGCGCCTCGACGCCGAGCGCACGCGCCTGGCGTCGATCGAAGGCCAGGTGCCGAGTCCGCTGCGCCGGCCGCCGGGATGCAGCTTCGCCGAGCGCTGCCCGTTCGCCGACGCTCACTGCCGCGCCGCCGCACCCGACCTGCGCGAAGTCGCCGCGCAGCACCTCTCGGCCTGCTGGAAGGCGCCGCTCGACGCCGATGCCTTGATGACTGGCGACATGGAGGTGGCCGTGGCATGAGCGAGACGACGCCACTGCTCCGGGTCGAAGGCCTCATCAAGCATTTCCCGGTTCGCCGCGGCATCTTTCGTCGGGCCCATGGCGCAGTGCGCGCGGTCGACGGCATCGACCTGTCGCTCGCAGCCGGCGAGACGATCGGCATCGTCGGTGAATCCGGCTGCGGCAAGTCGACGCTTGGGCGGCTGGTGCTGCGCCTGATCGAGCCGACCGCCGGGCGCGTCGTCTTCGACGGGCGAGATCTTGGCGCGCTCGACGCTGCCGCCTTGCGCGCCGAGCGCCGCGCCATGCAGATCATCTTCCAGGACCCGTACTCGTCGCTCAACCCGCGAATGACCGTCGGCCAGACGCTGGCCGAGCCGCTGATGCTGCACGGCCTGCACGCGGGCCGGCAGCGCCAGCGCGTTGCCGAGCTGCTCCGCATCGTCGGCCTCGCGCCGGAGCACGCCCAGCGCTATCCGCACGAATTCTCGGGCGGCCAGCGCCAGCGCATCGGCATTGCCCGGGCACTTGCCGTCGAGCCCAGGCTCATCGTCTGCGACGAAGCGGTCTCCGCCCTCGACGTGTCGGTGCAGGCGCAGGTCGTCAACCTGCTGCAGGACCTGCAGCGCCGCTTCGGCATCGCCTATCTCTTCATCGCCCACGACCTGGCGGTCGTCAAGCACATCGCGGCGCGAATCGCCGTGATGTACCTCGGGCGCATCGTCGAGATCGGCGAGAAGCGCTCGCTCTTCGCGGCGCCGCGGCATCCCTACACGCAGGCGCTGCTCGCGGCGATCCCGCTACCCGAGCCCGGCCTGCGACGCGAGCGGGAGCTGCTCGGCGGAGACGTGCCGAGCCCGGCGTGTCCACCCGCGGGCTGCCGATTCCACACGCGTTGCCCGCATGCGCGCGAGCTCTGCTCGCACCGCGAACCGGCGCTCGAGACAATCGAAGGCCACGCCGTGGCCTGCCATTTCTGGCGCGACATCGAAGTGCCTTCGATCGTGGCCGAGGGCAAGGTGCAGACGCCGCTGCGTCGGCGTCTCGAACGCCTGCAATCGGCCTTCGTCGCGCCGNNCGCCGGCGCCGGATCGACCGCCTGACGTTTCTGCATCCGATCGCCATTCACTCAGGAGCCTTTGTCCATGAAGCCAAGCCTTCGATCCCTCTGGCCGGCACTGCTGCTGGCCCTGGCCCCTTTCGTCGTTCACGCGCAGAGCTTGCGTATCGGCCTCGCCGAAGACCCCGACGTGCTCGACCCGACGCTGGCGCGCAGCTTCGTCGGCCGCGTCGTCTTCGCGAGCCTGTGCGACAAGCTCTTCGACATCGACGAGAAGCTGGCCATCGTGCCGCAGCTCGCGACCGGCTACGAATGGTCGGCCGACAGCAAGACGCTGACGCTGAAGCTGCGCCCCGGAGTCACTTTCCACGACGGCGAGAAGTTCGACGCGGCGGCCGTCAAGTTCAACATCGAGCGGCACAAGACGATGCCGGGATCGAACCGGCGCGGCGAGCTCGCTCCGGTGGCGAGCGTCGAGGTTGTCGACCCGGGTACGGTGCGCCTGCATCTCTCGGAGCCGTTCTCGCCCCTGCTCGCGCAGCTTGCCGACCGGGCCGGCATGATGGTCTCGCCGAAGGCGGCGCAAGCCGAAGGCGAGAGGTTCGGAGCCCATCCGGTCTGCTCCGGGCCGTTCAGGTTCGTCGAGCGCGTCGCCCAGGACCGCATCGTCCTCGAACGATTTCCGCAGTACTGGAACAAGGATGCGATCCACTTCGACAAGGTGATCTACACGCCAATCGTCGACGCCACGGTGCGACTCGCCAACCTGCGCGCGGGCCAGCTCGATTTCGCCGAGCGCGTCGCGTCGAGCGACATGGGAACGATCCGAGCCGACAAGAAGCTGAAGAGCTCGCGCATCACCGAGATCGGCTACCAGGGCATCACGATCAACGTCGGCAAGAGCGAGAAGGCGAAACAGAATCCGCTCGGCCGCGACGCGCGCGTGCGCGAGGCCTTCGAGCTCTCGCTCGATCGGCAGGGCCTGGTCCAGGTCGTGATGGACAACGAAGCCACGGTCGGCAACCAGTGGGTCGCGCCGAGCAACGCGTACTACGCGAAGAACGTTCCGGTGCCCAGACGCGACGTCGCGCGCGCCAAGGCCCTGCTGAAGGAAGCGGGCGTACCCAATCCGAGCTTCACGCTCGTCACGGCGACGACTTCCGAAGCGCAGCGCCTCGCGGTCGTCGTGCAGTCGATGGCGCGCGAGGCGGGCTTCGACGTCAGGATCGAGGCGGCGGAGTTCGCGACCTCGCTCAACATGGCCGACAAGGGCGACTTCGAGGCCTATATCCTCGCCTGGAGCGGCCGCGCCGATCCGGACGGCAATCTCTTCAGCTTCGACGGCTGCAAGCAGCCGCTGAACTACGCCGGCTATTGCGACGCGGAGACCGACGCGCTGCTCAACCAGTCGCGCACCCTGCGCGAGCCGGCCGAACGAAAGAAGGTGTACGAGCAGATCGCAACACGGGTGCTGAAGGAGCGCCCGATCATCTACCTCTATCACCGCAACTGGCTCTGGGCCTACACGGCCAAGCTCGCCGGCGTGCGCAATGTGCCCGACGGCCTGCTGCGCGTCGACGGCCTGAAGCTCCTGCCCTGATCGCGGCGCGACGACCCTCGTAGAAAGCGGCCGGGCGGCATGTTCGATTTCCTCGTCCGGCGTCTGGCGACGATCGTGCCGACGCTGGTCTTCGTCTCGATGCTGATCTTCGGCCTGCAGCAGCTGCTGCCCGGCGACCCGGCGAAGATCCTTGCCGGCGAGGAGCAGGATCCCGGCGTCGTCGCCTATCTGCACAAGAAGCTGCACCTCGACGAGCCCTTGCCGGTTCGCTACGCCTGGTGGGTCGGCGGCGTGCTGCGCGGCGACCTCGGCGACTCGATCCGCACCCAGCAGCCGGTCCTCCAGCTCATAGCGCAAAAGCTGCCGGTGACGGTCGAGCTCGCGCTGCTCGCCATGGCCATCGCGCTCGTCATCGGCATTCCGTCCGGCATCGTTTCCGCCGTCGGCCGCGACACGGCCTGGGACGTCGCGGCCAACGCGTTCGCGCTCTGGGGTTTGTCGACGCCGAACTTCTGGCTCGGCATCTTGATGATCCTGCTCTTCTCGGTGCAGCTCGGCTGGCTGCCGGCCTCGGGCTACGTGAGCCCGTTCGAGGACCTGCGCGCCAACCTCGCTGCGATGATCATGCCGGCCTTCGTGCTCGGCAACGCGATCGCCGCCGTGCTGATGCGGCACACCCGCAGCGCCATGCTGCAGGTGCTCTCGGCCGACTACGTCCGCACGGCCCGTGCCAAGGGCCTGCGCGAGCCCACGGTCGTTCTCAGGCACGCGCTGCGCAACGCGCTCGTGCCCATCATCACGCTCGGCGCGCTCGAGCTCGGCACACTGCTCTCGGGCGCGGTGCTGACGGAGCAGGTCTTCACCATTCCCGGCTTCGGCAAGCTCATCGTCGATTCGGTGTTCAACCGCGACTACGCGGTCGTGCAGGGCGTGGTGCTGGTAACGGCCACGGCGTACATCGCGCTCAACCTGCTCGCCGACCTCGCCTATTTCGCCGTCAATCCGCGGCTGCGACGCTGAATGTCAGCCGTTCTTGCAGCTCCCTCCTTCAACGCGCGCCACGACGAAGCCGGGCCGTGGCGACGCGCCTGGCGGCGCCTGCGCCGCCGCCGCACGGCCTTGATCGGCGGCGGCGTCGTGCTCGCCTTCGCCGCGCTCGCGGTGTTCGCGCCCTGGTTCTCGCCCCAGGACCCGATCGCGACCAGCTGGAGCGCAATTCGCCAAGCACCGAGCGCGACGCACTGGTTCGGCACCGACGAGATCGGCCGCGACGTGCTGTCGCGCGTCGTCTGGGGTACGCGCGCCTCGCTGCTCGCCGGCGTCGTCTCGGTCTCGATCTCGCTCGTCCTCGGCGTCCCGATCGGCCTGGCCGCTGGCTTTCTCGGCGGCTTCGTCGATGCGCTGATCTCGCGCATCACCGACGCGTTCCTCGCCTGCCCCTTTCTCATTCTCGCCATCGCGCTCGCTGCCTTCCTCGGCCCGAGCCTGACGAACGCGATGGTCGCCATCGGCGTCTCCGCGACGCCGATCTTCGTGCGCCTGACGCGCGCCGCCGTGCTCAACGTCAAGGTCGAGGACTACATCGAGGCAGCGCGCGCCGTCGGCAATCCACCTTTGCGCATCGCCCTGCGGCATGTATTGCCCAACATCGCAGCGCCGGTCATCGTGCAGGCGACGCTCGCCATCGCCTCGGCCGTGATCGCCGAAGCCAGCCTGTCCTTCCTCGGTCTCGGCCAGCAGCCGCCGGCGCCGAGCTGGGGCAGCATGCTGGACTCGGCGAAGAATTACGTCGACACCGCGCCGTGGATGGCGATCTGGCCGGGGCTCGCGATCTTTCTCCTCGTGCTTTCGTTCAACCTGCTCGGCGACGGGCTGCGCGACGCCCTCGATCCGCGGCAGCGTTGAGTCGTTGCCGGTGGATGCTATGCCGCGGCAACCGAACCGCGCGCATTGGCGCCGTCACCGACGGGCCGCAGCGGCGGCGAGGCGACGAGGTGATCGATGAGCCAGGCGACATTGGCCTGGTCCGGCTCGAAGTAGTGCGTGTGCGCGCCGGCGCCCAGGCAGACTTCGAGTTCGCGGACCATCGAAAACGGGTGCAGGGCCGGCGGCATCGGATCGAATGCCGAGTACGCGTCGGTGCGCCCGAACGACGGCGGATGCAAGGTATCGACCATCGGCTGGCCGAGCGCATCGCCGGCGATACGGGGGCTACTCCACAGCCAGCGGCCCACGTAGTCGCCGCTCGTGAACGCATTGGCCCAGCGCTCGACGCCGATGTCAGACGCGCGCGGCCCGTTGCCCGTCTCGTGCGCAGCGAGCACCCAGCCGTAGAGCGAAGGAAAGCGCGCCGCATAGAGCTGGCGCAGCGGACAGCCGAGGGTGAGCAGGCGCACGTCGCTGCCGATCCGGCGGCGCAGTCGCTCGGCGCGCCCGCCGCGGTCGGCCGCGCCGGGCGCCGCGTCGGAGAGAAAGCGCAGCAGCTCGGCGCTGATGACCGTGCCCTGGCTATGCGCGACGATGACGACGCGCCCATAGCCCTGCGCCGCGATGTGGTCGAGCAGCGCCGCATAGCGCGAAAAGATGCGGGCGCGCGGAATGCTCCGGCGCGGGAACTCGCGAAAGTAGTTGTCGACGTCGAGCGCGATGTCCAGCGGCGCCCGCAAGCCCGGCACGTAGCGTGAGAGCACACCACCGAGCGCGGCGAGAGCTGCGGCGATGCCGGCGGCGCTCAGCACGAGCGGCTTGAGCGCCGACTGCGATACGTAGGCGACGCAGTTCATGACGCTGGTCGACGCGGCGTCCTGCAAGGGACCGCCGCGACCGAAGGTGAGCACGTAGCCAACCGCGGTCGCGATGACGGTGGCGACGACGACGACAACGAGCACCGTGCCGTCCAGACGCCGATAGCCGGCGGTGAGCCAGCGCCCGAGCCGTCGCGCGCCGCCCGGGTCGCCGGCCGGGTTCGATGCAAGCAGCTTCAGCTCGGCGAGGAGGCTGGGCAGGAACATCGCCGCGAGATACAACACGAGCAGCAGCAGCAGCGCCGCGACGAGCGAGAAGAACGAGGTGCTGTCTTCGTAGCGGGCGCCGAGAAAGAGCTCCGCCGTCGAGGGCGGGTTTGCCGGCGCGACGAAAGTCGCGGCGACGGAAGCCCCGTTCCACGCGCACGAGGCCGCGGCCAGGGAGGCGTCGCTGTGCCCGCTCGTCACTTCGCCCAGGGAAAAGATGGCGGGCACATAGCCGACGCGCTCGACCGAGAGCTCGAGCAGATTGCTGATGAGCGCCCACGAGGCCATGGTCAGCATGACGAAGGCGCCGAGCGAAACGAAAAAGCCGAGCCGGCCCGTGCCGACGCTGGCTGCGCCCTGGTAACCGCCCTGCCGCGCTGCGGCGACGCCGCTGACGAACCAAGCGATGAAGAGAGGCGCCGCGAGGATCCACCAGGCCTTGATCGCGTAGAGCGCGACTTCGGTGCCGAGCAAGGCCGTCTGCACCCAGATCGCGAGGCTTGCCGATTCGCGGTGCCAGCCGACACGCCAGACGGCGGCGCCGAGCATCAGCGCCAGGACAGCGCCCCAGAAGACGAGGCCCACGACGCGCGTCAACGGGAAGCGATCGTCGGCGACGCGAAGCGCCGCGTCGTAGCCAAGCGTCAGCAAGACGAGAAAAAGGAGCGCCAGGATCCAGAACGCGCTGGCCGGCAGAAGCAGCATGACGAGCGCGGCGGCGACCAGCGCCAGCGGCGCGATCCAGCGCTGCCTCGTGTCGCGGCGGCGATAGGCGAACCAGAGCGCACCGAAGAAGAGCGCGGCGATGCCAACGACCTTGCCGAGCACGGGCTCGAACGGAGCGGCGAAGCCGAAGGCGACGACGACGATGGCGAGCAGGCCGAGCTGCGCGAACAGCGCCGCGAGGCCGTTGACGAAGGCCCAGTCGAGCGCGATCTGTGTGTTCGCAAGCCACCGCCAGCTCGCCGGGGCCTTGCCGTCGGCACCACGCAGCTGCAGCCGGGCTTCGTCGACCGTCTCGCGCCCGAGCTTGGAGAGGCGAAAGACCATCGTGAAGAGCTCGGTGACGATGCGCGGAATCGCTCCGGAGAGCCGGGACAGATCGGCCCAGTACATCTCGTAGACATCGACGCGCTCGCGGCCACCGGCCGCCGTGCGCTCGAGCTCGATGCATGTGCTGTCGAAGGCTTCGGGCGCAGCACCGTTCTCGATGTACTTGCCAAGCAGGTAGTTGGTGGCGGCGATGCCGCGATCGTCCGGCGCAGCGGCCGTCGGCGCGGCCGCTGCCTTCGCGAATCCGGGTCGGGTCTTCGGTCCCGGGCCCGCCGCGTTCGCCTGACTTTGCGCCTGGGCCCTCGTCGCCGGTGCTTCCCAGCCCGGGCGCTGGAAGTCGGACCGCGCGGACTGGACGAATGCCTTGAACAGCGGCCGCGTTTTGCCCGTCGGCGTCGGCGGGCTTTCTCGAGGCGCCGCCGTCGCCGGGCGCAGCGGATCGACGGCGAGAACGAAGCTGTCGGTGGCCCTGGCTTCGTAAGCGGCGCCGTGCGGCGCCGAGGCGACGAGCAACTCTGCGACCGAGCGCGCCGTTTCGCCGGCGACCTGGTCGGCCACGCCGTGGACGACAACGACAGCGACGCGACGGGGATCGACCGGCTCTCTTTCCATCGTCTCCTGCTCCCCGAAGTTGTGACGCGGCGGATTTGATGCGAGGCTGCCACCCGTATCGCATGCGCCAGCCCGCACCTGCGCCGCACGGCGTGTCCCGCCATCATCCCATGCCGCCTCGACAAGATCTGAATCCAGCCGCCGCCGTCCCGCCTGTCGATGACGACTCCAAGGCCGCCTGTCGCGGCCGAAGAAGATTTCTCGCGCCTCAACGACGCGCTCGATGCCTTGCGCAGCGTCGACGAGCGGAGCTTTCGCGTCGTCGAGATGCGCTATTTCGCCGGCATGACGGACGAAGACATCGCCGGCGAGCTACGCTTAGGCTAGAGGTCTCGATGCCGACGGTCAAGCGAGACTGGCGCAAGGCGCGCGCCTTTCTCTTCGAGCAGCTTCGCTGATCCGAATTCGGCGATGACGAGCCCGTCCGAGGCGGGGAAATGGGCCGAAGCGACGGCGGCCTTCGATGCCTGGGGGCCGAGCTGCCCGAGGCCGAGCGCGCAACGTGGCTGCGGGGGATGGCAGCGACCGACAGCGACTTGCACGCGCGCGTCGAGTCGAGGCGCCAGCCGCGATCGGAAAGTGGCTCGACAAAATTCGTGCCGCGCCCGCTGGCGATGGGCACACTAGGCGGACCTCACACCGGAAGTCA
>PLZH01000141.1 GCA_003152055.1 Burkholderiales bacterium | reverse complement strand
GTGCCCGCGCTGATGGCCATGATGAACCAGGTGCCTGGCGCCGCCGACCGCGACTACTCGGCCTTGAAAGTGCTGTTGTACGGGGCCTCGCCGATGCCGCTGCCGGTGTTGCGAGCGTCCCTCAAGCTGTTCCCGGGCATGTTGCGTCAGGTCTACGGCATGACCGAGCAGGGCGGCGTCGTGAGCATGCTCGGCACCGCGGACCACGCCGACCCTGCGGTCGCGCACCGGCTCGTGTCGGCGGGCAAGCCGATACGCGGTGTCGAGATCGCGATCCGCGAGCCCGGCACGGGCAGGCCGGTGCCCACCGGCGAGCCCGGTGAGATCTGGGTGCGCAGCGAGCAGATCATGAGCGGCTACTGGGGCAAGCCCGAGGCCACTGCCGCGGCGATTACGCCCGACGGCTGGCTGCGTTCCGGCGACGGCGGGCACATGGACGCCGACGGCTACGTCTACGTTACCGACCGCATCAAGGACATGATCATCAGTGGCGGGGAGAACATCTACCCTGCCGAGATCGAGCGGGTGCTGGCCGAGCATCCCTCCATCGGCGACGTTGCGGTGATCGGCGTGCCGGACGAGCGGTGGGGCGAGGTCCCCAAGGCGATCGTTGTCGCGGCGCCCGGTGCCCCTGTCGATACCGAGCAGGTGCTGGCCTATTGCCGTGAGCACTTGGCGTCGTTCAAGTGCCCCAAGTCCGTCGACGTCGTCGCCACGCTACCACGCAACCCCACGGGCAAGATCTTGAAGAAAGATCTCCGCAAGCCCTACTGGGAGGGCCGCGAACGCCAAGTTGTGTAGGCCGGACTGCTGATCGTCAGCCCGTGCGCCATCCGGCGCTCGGGTGAAGCTGCCGACCGACGGTTCGCACGCGTAGCCCACGTCGGGCATACGCAGCCTCAGGGCCTCCCCCCGGGCGGCGCGTCGCCCTTGCCCATGGTGGCGCCTGCTTTGTCGTGCCAGCCTCGGAGTGTCGATCGCTCTGCGGGTCGTATGGCAAGGCAAACCAGACACCTGGGCCGCCCGAACCGGACGGTCACGAGCATCCGCATGTGGCCGAGTCTCGATGTACGTGGCCGTAAGCTACCTGGCGGCCCATCGTGACCGGCAGATCCCGGGCACGGTGATCGGATCTGGGAAGGCCCGCCATCGACCCGTTGCTGACCTACGGCGCCTAGATCAGAGGGCCTGCGAGCGGTCGTTCGGTTCGTTGGCTCGACAGACGACCACGACCGCGGCACCATCAGCCGCTGGCTTTGCCTTTGTCTCGCCTTCGGTCTTTGGGTGCGAATAGGCGAGCCCGTGGACGATCCCTTGGCGAAGGAAGGAGCAGATTGCCTCATTGGTTGACTTCTCGGCGTCCAGGTTCGCAGGCATCGGCAAGTGCCGAGCTTTGAGCATGTCGAATCGATGCAGGTCTACGGCTGAGTTCATAGCGACGCCAAACGAGGCAGCCGCTTCGACCGAGCCCCGATAGCTCAAGTGGGCTATCACGAGGAAAACCCTACTAGCGCATCCTGGTCGGTTGTTCAGCCGCGACGAGCTGATTGCTGCTGTTTGGCCGAAGACGGAGGTGGCCGACGATCGCTGGTGCAGTGCGTCAGCGAGCTGCGAGGTACGCTCGACGACACCGCCCAGCGCCTGATTCGGACCGTGCAGCGTCGTGCCTATCGCCTGGAGTCGGCAGTCGAACCCGAGCGCGCGTTGGAAGGACGAGTCACCCATCGAGCACATCTCGGGCGCGGTGAACGACCCGCTTTGCCGTCAACTGAGCCTACCCGGCGCGAGCGCAGGCGCCGGACTGCCTGTTGAACGCGATGCCTCGACCCGAGGCGCTACCGCTCAGGCAGCCCGGCCTTGCGAAGTCCGTCGTACAGGCGCGCCCGTTGGGCGACGAAGGCCGGGTTCGTCGAGGGTCGCAATTCGTCGAAGCGCGCCACCGTCGCGTCCGGCCACAGGCGTTTGAACTCGGCCATCTCGACAGGCGCCCTACTGCTGCGACCCATCAGCGCATCGCTCGCCGCCAGCACCCCATGCGCGATGGCGTTGGACGGGCGCTCGGCGATCGAAAGCTCGGCGAAACGGTGCGCCTCGGCGTCGTCGCCTCGCATGAGCGCGGCTTCGGCGGCCGAGAGGTAGGCGGAGCTGATCCGCGGCGAATCGCGACCCGCGACGGCGAGCCGGACGGCCCGATCCACTTCGGCGTTCACCTCGCCGGTCCGCCCGAGCAGAACCAGCGCCTGGGCGCGCAGGACGTGTCCGTTAGGAAAGCTCGGCACGATCCGAATGGCCTTCTCGAACGCCGGCAGCGCCAGGTCGGGACGGCCGTTAAGAACCTGAACGTTGCCCCACAGCATTGCGGCAGTGGAATCGTTTGGGGCGAGTTGGATCGCATGATCGACGGCACGCTCGGCCTCTATCCTTTCCGCGGCAGAGAGCGGCAATCCCGGCAACTGCGATGCAAGAGTGGTAGCGGCGAAGCCGTTCAGCGCCGTCACCGATTCAGGATCTTTTTGCAGAGCCTGCTGCAGCCAGGCGTGGGCACGCCGCATCTCGTCGGGCGATCGCCGCAAATCAAGCGCGTGCCACCCGAGCATCGTCAAGTCGGCGCCATCGGGCTCGTGGCCCTGCTCCATTGCGCGGTGGCTGTCGATCTCGAAGAGCCGGCCTCGCAACGCGCTCGTCACCTGCTGCGCGACCTCGGAGCCAGTCAAGGCGCCTGGGCCTTCGCCGACCTCAAAGTGCTCGCTCCACAACACCGAGCCGTTGGCCGTTGCCACGACCTGGACGTCGACCGCATAGCCGCCCGTCGCAAGCGCCGTAGCGCGCCCACTGACGACGTAGAACGCCTTCAGCTCCTTGCTGATCCGGGCCAGCGGCACCATGGGCTCGTCGAAGGCGGCCGTCGCCCCGGTGCCGATTCCCCGCATGTTTATGTGCGCCGTGATCTCCGCGGCGATCGCGTCGGCGAGCTGTCGCGCGCTGGCGCGCACGGCGGGATCGTCAGCCGGCGACGCGAACGGCATCACGGCGATCGTGTGTCGTCGGACCAGCTCCTGGTCGATGCCGATGGCTCTGAGCCTCGACGAAGCAAGGACGACCACGACGAGAATGCCGGCGGCCACCAATATCACGATTGGCACGTGACGCCAGCGCCGCGCAGATCGCGCAGAACCGTCGCGGTGCACGGCAGGGTTGGGTTTCGGGCGCGCCACGTCCCCCTCTACAGGCGCCAGGTTTGCGGCCGGCGAGGCCTCGCCCGTCAATGGCTCAACCGCGCTCTCGAAGCGGTAGCCGCGGCGCGACACGGTGCGGATCATTCGTTGACCGCTGTCGCCAAGCGCGACGCGCAGATCGCCGACGCATTGAACCAGCGAGTCGTCCGTCACCACCGCAGAAGGCCAGAGGGCGGCCATCAACTCGTCCTTGCCCAGCAGCTCTCCGGGCTTGGCAAGGAAACGACGCAGCAGCGCCTCGGCCTTCGGGCGCAGCGAGATCGGCGCTCCGTCAAGGCCGCGCAATTCGCCGCGACGAGCGTCGAATTCGAAGCGATCGAAACGCCAGGCGTGGACCTCGTCGACGTCGGCGAGCGCGCTAGCGAAAGCGCTTTCGCCGCCCTTCGCCAAGGCTTCGTGTTCGTTTCGGACGTTCATCGTGATGCCGTGGCCATCGCACGGAGTTCCGGGCTTTGCTCGCGTTCGGCATTTTGCGCGCGCGAGGAAGGGAACGTCCGCGCGGCCCCGCACGAATGGACAAACAACAGCCGCTGCGGGCTCCGCTCGGGCCGCCCGAGTCGGGCAGTCACAGCCTGGGCGAGCGGAAAGCAGCCGGTGGCAACCGGCGGCTCATGGCCGTTATGGAAAGCTTTGCATAACGGCCATCTGCCGACACCCACGACGGGCCGCTTTCGAGGAGCGGAAATCATGTCTTGCTGCGGTCTCACCGCAGTCCGGATGAATCCAGCGGCGGCGCCCATGGGTGCTATCGGGCGCGCCGGGCAGATCCCTAAAGCTCCGGCTCGCTGACCGTGGTATGTCGTGGCAAATCGATTTACACACGACGTTTGCGTGTGTATCATACACAAATGAGTAGCGCTGACCTGATAAGTGAACTCAAGAAGGCAGGTTGGCGACTTGCCCGGGTCAATGGTTCTCATCATGTCTTCACACACCCGCAGCGCACAGGCATCGTGGTGGTTCCTCACCCCAAGAAGGACTTGGGCAAGGGACTGGTGAAGGCCATACGGCAACAGGCCGGGATTTGAGAAGAGGCTACAACATGCGTTACCCCGTCGCCATTGAACCTGGCACTGAAAGCGAAGCATTCGGCGTCGTTGTGCCTGACCTTCCCGGGTGTTTCTCTGCCGGTGACACGATAGAAGAGGCCATGGCCAAGGCCGAAGAAGCCATCGCTGCCTGGATCGAAACCGCCCTTGACACGGGGCAGGACATTCCTCAGCCGTCGAGCGTCGAAGCGTTGCGCAAGAAACACAAGGAATGGAAGGCGTGGGTCTGGGCCGTCGTCAAGGTGGACCCCGCGGTGCTTGATGACACGCTGGAGCGAGTAAACATCAGTCTGCCGCGTCGCGTGCTTCACCGGCTCGACGCATTGGCGCGCGCCACGGGCGAGACCCGCTCGGGGTTTATCGCGCGCATGGCCCTGGAGGGCCACCAGGCCACCACCTGATTCACCATTGCGCCGCTCAATGCCCGCTTTGCGGGCCTCGCTCTGAACACCCGAATACCCGCAACGGGTCGATGAGCGTCCCACGCGTCCCCAATCGCGACGGTTGTAAGCAGCTCCTCCAATCAAGCGGTCTTGGGGCAGTACGGGTAAGTTTGTGGGTAACTCGCCTCCGAGAAACACCGGAAAGTGAGCATCAGAACGGCTTACGGGTCGATGTTCGAGCGATCCCAGCCCGGGTCCCCTCGGGGGTAGCGCTGGGCGTACGCACAGCGGAGCGGGCCGTCGCGAACTGCGTATTTCAGGCCATCGCGGACGGCATTTCAGGCTGATCGCGGACGGCATTTCAGCGTGATCGCGGACGGCGTTTCAGTCTGATCGCGGACGCTGTTTCAGGCTGATCGCGGACGATTGGGGGGCGCGCAAGTGATTTCTTGAACCGGGCCTAGGCTCACCGCTTTTTGCGGACGAGCCGATGCCCACGAAGAGAGTCACCATGCGCCGAATCAAAGAGGCATTGCGCCTGCACCTGCAGGCCGGGCTGAGCTACGACGAGATCGGCCGTGCGCTGAAGATCTCCAAGTCTCCAAGAGCTCGGCGAGCAAGTACGTGTCGCTGGCCCGTGCGGCCGGCGTGGACTGCGAGCTTGCCCAGACGCTCAGCGACGACGAACTCGAGGCGCGGCTGTTCCGGCCGCCCGTGCCGCGGTCGAGCCACCAACTCGCCCCCGACTTCGCGCTCGTGCACCATGAGCTCAAGCGCGCCGGCGTCACGCTGCAGCTGTTGTGGGAGGAGTACGCCCGCGACAACGCGCTGGCCTACAAGTACACGAGCTTTTGCATCAAGTACCGCGCCTTCGCGCAGAGCCTGAAGCGCTCGATGCGCCAGGTCCACATCGCCGGCGAGAAGCTGTTCGTCGACTGCATCGTGCCGCCGGTAAGCGGCACCTATGAAGGCGGTGAAGAAGTTCTGGGAGGCGAGGGCAGCGCGGTAGTCCCTGTCGATCACGGTCAGACCCACGCTCGCCCTCCGCTATTGAACACTTGCCCATCGGACGTTTTCGACCGACAATCCCTCCGAATGACGGGCAACGAGTTCATCCGCAAGGTGAGGGCGCTCGGCAAACGACGCGGGATGACGGTGGTTCTCAATGCGCCCCGGGGCAAGGGCAGTCATCAGACCCTCTATTTCGGCTCGGCATTCACAGTGGTCCGAAATCCGAAGGACGAGCTGAAGACGGGCACGCTGCACGGCATGTGCACGCAGATCGGTATCAAGGTCTTGGACCTTTGAGGCGAGCTACATGGGACGATTTCAGTACGCAGTTGGCATGACGCCGGCCGAAGAAGGCGGCTTTGTGGTTTCGTGTCGCGATCTGCCGCAGCTCGTCACGCAGGGCGAGGATCTGGAACACGCATTGACTGAAGCTGCCGATGCCATGGATGAGGTCTTCGCCGCCTATATGCAAGGCGGCTTGGTCTTGCCCGCGCCGAGCAAGCCGCGCAAGGGCGAGCATGTGGTGTCGCCTCCGGCCGAAACGATGGCCAAGGCCGCGCTCTACGTGGCCATGAAGGACGCTGGAATCACGAAGGTGCAGCTGGCCAGGCGGCTTGGCGTTGATGAGAAGGAAGTGCGTCGTCTGCTCGATCCGCACTACGGGTCGAAGCTGCCACGCATCGCCCAGGCTGTCGAGGCACTCGGTCGACGCCTCGTTATCGGCTTGGAAGCTTCCTGACGGGCTCTGGCATCCCCTCCGCGACCCTCAACAGTCCCGAGTTTCAAGGGCTGCCGGGCCGAAAAGAGCAGGTATCAGGGTGCCTTATCCTGTGCCGATGCTCCGCCAGTTCTCCACTTCCCTGACGTTCGAAAGCCGCGGACGCGGCCTGCTCGAGATCACGCGACCGGTGCTCGATTGGATCGACGAGGCGGCCCTCGAGACAGGTCTCTTGACGCTCTTCATTCGGCACACCTCGGCGAGTGTCGTGATTCAGGAGAATGCCGATCCCGATGTTCGTGGCGACCTCGACCGGTTCTTCGCGCGCTTGGTGCCGGATGGCGATGCGCTCTTTCGCCATCGGGACGAGGGTGCCGACGACATGCCGGCCCATGTTCGTGCGGCCCTCACGGCCGTGCAGTTGTCGATCCCCCTGTCGGGTCGCCGGCTCGTGCTCGGCACCTGGCAGGGGATCTATCTCTGGGAGCATCGACTTCGGCCGCACCGTCGCGAAGTCGCGCTTCATCTGCTTGGCGAATGATCGCGATGCTCTCGACTCCCGCCTCGCGACTGAAGCTTGCTGGTCTGGCGTTCGTGTTCCTGTGGTTCTTCGTCGGTGGCATCGCGCACTTCGTGGCGACCCAGACGGAGATGCGTATCGTGCCGCCCTACATTCCCTGGCCGCGCGCGGCCGTGCTGGTGAGTGGCGTCTTCGAACTGCTGGGGACGGCGGGCCTCATCTGGCGACCGACGCGTCGTGCGGCCGGTATCGGGCTGTTCCTGCTGACGATCGCAGTCACGCCATGCCACATCTACATGCTGGAGCGACCCGAACTGTTCCCGATTCCGCTGTGGGCGCTGTGGCTGCGCCTGCCGATCCAGCTTGCGTTGCTGGCACTCATCGCGTGGTGCACCTCTCCCGATCGGCGGCACGCCAGCGAGTTGGCCGTGACAGGATGACCCTCCGTCCGAATAGCTTCACTCAGCGTCCTCGCGGCCTCACGCAGCTTGGCATGTTGCCGAAGCAGCAAGCGCTCTATGGACTCACGCATGTTGGCGATCAGATGCCACCGGTCGGCGACCTGTAGAACCTTGTCATCGACGGTCTGAACCGCCTCCGAGTAGGCTCCCGCGCGGTCGCGCGCGACGATCTGAATCGTTGGATGCAGTCGAAGCCAGTCGGCGACGACGATCGACTCACGGCCACCAAGAACGTCGATCGGCTGGCGTCTTTCCAGATCCACGATGATCGTTCCGTACCTGTGGCCCCGCGTGATAGCCCAATCATCGATTCCAAAAACGACCGGGGGCTCCTTCGGCGTCGGACAAGCGGTTCGATGGAGGACGCGCAGCATGGTGTCACCGCTGACCCCAATCCCCAGATGGGCGGAAAGCCGACCAGCCGCCGCGCCACCCAACGCGAAGCCAAGGCGGCGTAGCGCCTCGGTGAGCCGATTTGTGCGACGCTGGCTTCGCGTCGCCAGCTCTCCCACCGACTCTGAGAAGGTGCGCTGGGCGCAACTCGCGTTGCAACACTTGAATCGACGAATCTCAATTGATATCGTGACGGGCAACCCGAAGCAAGTTCGGTCGGCGAGGCGCCGACGATACCTACCGTGCACCTGGCGGCTTTGCCCCGCGCACTGTGGGCAGGTCGACCGCGAGACGGTACTACTGGCCACCACGACAAGCTGACCGCCGGCGTCGTCCCAGCTGTCCACATGTTTGCCCGCGTCTGCGAGCGGTCGGCTCAGGCCAGGGATGTCATTCATCGCAACCTCACGTTGGAGTCAGGGTGGCGGCGATCATCCTTCACGGGCCAGCGGCGTCACACAAAGTGCGGAAGACCCGACTTTGCTTCGGTCTACGGCTGCAGGACGTACGGGTCGCATTCGCCGAAGCCCGCCAGGGGGCCGGTGCGCGGGCTGATGAACCCGACCTTGAGCGCCCTCGAATCGCCCGTTGCGGCGCGCGCCAGGCCGCCCGGCAGCGTCGCGGCGGCGAATGCGGTGAGT
>PLZH01000315.1 GCA_003152055.1 Burkholderiales bacterium | reverse complement strand
CGGCCGCGCCGCCGCCGCGCTCGCCGCAAACCGCACCTGCGGGAACGCCGGCCTGGCGACCGCCGCCGGGGGTTCAAGCGCCCGCGGCCACCGGCGCGCGAGCGTTGCCAGCAGAAGGCGGCGACATCGCGGCGCTGACAGCCGCGTTACGCGAGGGGCTGGCCGTGCACAACCTGCCGCCCGAGACGCTGGTGCTGACGCCGGCGCTGATGCGCTTGCTCGGCCGACTGGTCCACGAGGCGACGCGCGGTACGGTCGATCTGCTCGTCGCCCGCGCCGCGCTCAAGCGCGAGATTCGCGCCGAGGTGACGATGATCGTCTCGCGCGAAAACAACCCGCTCAAGTTCTCGCCTTCTGTCGAGGTGGCGTTGGGCCACCTGCTCAGCCCGCCGGTGCGCGGCTTCATGGAGTCGGACAAGGCGATGCGCGACGCCTACGACGATTTGCGGGCGCACCAGTTCGGCTTCCTGGCTGGCATGCGCGCTGCCCTTGAAGGCATTCTCAAGCGCTTCGACCCGGCGGTGCTCGAAGGCAAGCTGACGCAGAAGTCGGTTCTGGCGTCGATCCTTCCGGCCAAGCGCAAGGCGCGGATGTGGGACGTCTTTACCGAGCTCTACGGCCAGATTTCGTCCGAAGCATCTGACGATTTCCATGAACTTTTCGGCAAGGAATTCCTGCGCGCGTACAACGAGTACATCGACCAGTTGGCCAAGGATCGGCCATGATCGGGGCGTGCTGCAACGGTGGCGGGGAGCGTTGACGTGCAAATGGAACTTGCGACACTGTCGCGCCGGGGTGGCCGCAACTACAACGAAGACGCCTGCGGCCACTGGCACTCGGACAGCCACCTGTGCTGCGTCGTCGCCGACGGCGCCGGCGGCCACGGCGGCGGCGACAAGGCATCCAAGCTCGCGGTTCAGTTCATCCTCGGCGCGTTCGCTGCATCGCCCGAGGGCAGCACCGACGCTATCCAGCGCATGATTGTTGCGACCAACCGCTCGATCATCCAGCATCGCGCCGACGATCGCTCGCTGCAGAACATGCACAGCACAGTGGTTGCCTTGTTCATCGATCTCGAGGGCAACGTGGGCACCTGGGGTCATTGCGGAGATTCGCGTCTCTACGTCTTTCGCAACGGCCGGATCGCCGTGCGCACCAAGGATCACAGCCTCGTGCAGTCGCTCGTCGACGGCGGCATGCTCGCGCCCGAAGACATGCGTTCGCATCCGCAGAGAAGCGAGTTGCTCTCCGCGCTTGGCGTCGGCGAGGAGGACCTGCAGGTCAGCGTCTCGCCGCAGCCGTGGCAGATCGAGGCCGGCGATGTCTTTCTTCTCTGCACCGACGGCATGTGGGAGTTCGTCGAGGACGCGCAGATGGAAGGCGCGCTTTCGCAGGCGGTCAGCCCGCATGCCTGGCTGCACGAACTCGAGCAGAACGTCCTGCAAGGCGCGTCGCACAAGCCGCGCCACGACAACTTCACCGCCCTGGCCGTCTGGGTCAGCGAGCCTGGACCCTGACGCGAAAGGAGTCGAGATGCCGAATCACGTGTGCATGGGCGCCTTGCTGCAGTGCAGCTTCGGCGTCGCGCCGAGCAGCATGGTCGTGCTGCCGGTCAACCGGGTGATGACGTCGTACGTGCCGGCGGCAAACATCATGGACAACAAGCCGATGGTCAACATCATGCCGTTCGGCATGTGCTCCAGCCCAGCGAATCCGACCGTCGCGGCGGCCACCGCGGCGGCCCTCGGCGTGCTGACACCGATGCCCTGCATTCCGAGCACGACGGCGCCGTGGGCGCCCGGTGCGCCGACGGTGATGCTCGCCAACATGCCGGCGCTCGATGATTCTTCGACCTTGATGTGCATGTGGGGCGGCGTCATCAAGGTCAACTTCGCCGGTCAGGCTACCGAGCAGATTCCCTGACCCAGCCTGGGCGCAACAGGCGAAACGGCCGGGCAAGCCCGGCCGTTCGTTCGCTCGAAGCGTCGCTCGAGATCTACTGCCGTGCCTGCCTGCCGATCTCGACGCGCCGGTTCTCGGCCGCCGTCGGGTTGCCCGGGTTGGCGAGATCGTTGGAGCCGAGGCCGACGACGACCAGCATGCTCGGATCCGCGCCCTTCTGCACGAGATATTCCTTGACCGATTCAGCCCGCTTGACCGAGAGCTGCTGGTTCGCTTCCGGCGTTCCCGAGGCGTCGGCATGACCAACGACGCGAACTTCGCGGCCGGTACCCTTCTTGCTGCGCAGGACTTCGGCGAATACGTCGAGCTGCTTCTTCAGCAGCTCCGGCAACTCAGCCGAGCCCACCTTGAACGAAGAAGCCGGCAGCGAATAGTGGATCGCGGGCTTCAGGCCCATGCATTTGAAGCCGCTGGCCTCGAGTTCCTTGCACGCGTCTTCGGGAAAGAGACCCTCCTTGACCGACGCAGCGTCAGGTACCTGCGTGCCTACGTCGACCGGTTGGCCGGCCAGTTGCGCGAAGGCCGGGGCAGCGAAAGCCGCCGCGACGACGGCGGCAAGGCCGAGGCGGCCCAGGGTCAGCTCAAGCTTCATCTTGCACTCCTCGAGTATTCAGGAAGGATGCGCGGCAGCGGGCGATTCGGCGGCGACCGCGCGCGTGCAACCAGCCATGGTCTCATGCGGTTGCGACAGCCAATCGATCATAGCGATTTTCGCGGCCACGTCACTCCCTAGAAATGAGGGCGCTGGACGAGCGGGCGTGCCGATCGTCGTCTTGTGTCCGGCGCGGGCAGATTCTGTTTCGAGGCGCGGCGCATTCAAGTAAAGTGCGAGGCCGTTGTCCAGCGTTGATCGCCCAAGCGATGCGACGCGAGGAAGCTGCACCAAGAAGAACGGCCTCGGCCTCGCCGATCGGCAGTCGCAAGGGAAGTCACAGTTCACGCGAATCGCTATGACCTGGCACAACAAGGTGGTCTGGACCGAGGGGATGTTCCTTCAGCCCCAGCACTTCCAGCAGCATGACCGCTACTCCGAGTATCAGTTGCGTCAGCGTCTTGCCGCGACCGTCGGCCACGCCTGGGGCTTCACCGCAGTCTCGCTCGACGATGCGGCTCTTGCACTCGGCAAGCTGAGCGTCAACTCGGCGCAGGGCGTGCTGCCCGACGGCACCGCGTTCTCGATCCCGGGCAACGATGCTGCGCCGGCGGCGCTCGACCTGCCCATGGACGCGCGCAACGAGCGCGTCGTTTTGGCGCTCGTGCTGCAACGGCCCGGCATCGTCGAATCCGATGCCGAGGAGGCCGCCGGGTCGATGGGGCCGCGCTATCGCGTCGCGGAAATCGAGGTCGGCGACAGCAACACCAATGTCGATCGCGATACCGCAATCCAGATCGGCCGCGTCAACCTGCGCCTCATGCTCGAGCGCGATGCCGGAGAAGGCTACGCGACCCTCGGCATCGCCCGCGTCGTCGAGCGGCGCGCCGACAACAAGGTCGTGCTCGATACCCAATACATCCCGCCGATGCTGCATTCGCAAGGCCACCCGATCCTCGACGGCTACGTGCGCGAGCTGTGCGGCCTCTTGCATCAACGCGGCGAAGCGCTCGCTGCGCGCCTTTCGCAGCCGGGCCGCGGTGGCGTCGCCGAAATCGCCGACTTCCTGCTGCTTGAGGCCGTGAACCGATCACAGCCGCTCTTCATGCAGCTGCAGCAGCGCTCCGTGCTGCACCCAGAGGTGCTCTACGCGGCGTGCCTCAGCCTCGCCGGCGATCTGGCGACGTTTCGCGAAAAGCGCCGGCCGCCACCCTTTCCGGAATATCTGCACGACGATCTGCAGCGCTGCTTTCGCGCCGTCATCGACGACCTGCGCCAGTCGCTCTCGATGGTCATGGAGCAGACGGCGATCCCGATCGAGCTCCAGGATCGCAAGTACGGCATCCGCGTCGCCATCATCAGTGACAAGGAGCTGCAGCGAAACGCCAGCTTCGTACTCGCCGTCGCCGCGCAAATCCCCGGGGACGCGCTGCGCGCGCGCTTTCCGACGCAGGTAAAGATCGGTCCGGTCGAGCGCATCCGCGATCTCGTGAACCTGCAACTGCCCGGCGTCACGATGCGGCCGTTGCCGGTGGCGCCGCGCCAGATCCCCTATCACGCCGGCTTCAATTACTTCGAGCTCGAGACGCGCAACAACGAGCTGTGGAAGCAACTCGAAGCCTCGGGCGGCCTGGCGATGCACATCGCCGGCGAGTTCCCAGGCCTCGAGCTCGAGTTCTGGGCCATTCGCGCCTAGCACCGGCGCTTCGCAGCAGCTCGCGCCCGCTCGAAATGGCCGAACGGATTGCAGGAACCCGACATGAGTGACACCGGACGCGAGAACGACCCCTTTGCCGCCTTCGAATCCGATCGCACGGTGATCAAGCCGAGCGGCGGTCGCGGCGCGCGTCCCGCCGGTGCCGGCGGCATGCCCGGCGCTGCGCCCGGTGGCCCGCCTCAGGGCGGCGCGGCGCCGCGCATGGAAACGGGCGGCAAGGAGGCGCCGCTCGCGCTCGACGCGCTGATGAGCGCGAGCCTCAATCCACTCGTCTCGGCCGCCTCACCGCTCCTGAGCGCCGCACCGCGCATCCGTGCCATGGTGCAGCACCCGAACCCGGCCGGCTTGAAGGACGCGCTCGCCGACGGCATTCGCAAGTTCGAAGCGCGGGCGCGGGCCGAGGGTCTGCCAAACGAACAGGTCATTGCGGCGCGCTACATCCTTTGCACGTTGCTCGACGAGTCGGCAGCGAGCACTCCGTGGGGTGGCTCGGGCGTGTGGGCGAACCAGAGCCTGCTCGTCCTCTTCCACAATGAAACCTGGGGCGGCGAGAAGGTCTTCCAGCTGATGTCGAAACTGGCCGAGAACGTGCCGGCCAACCGCAATCTGCTCGAGCTGATTTACGTCGTGCTCGCGTTCGGCTTCGAAGGCCGCTATCGCGTCCTCAACGACGGCAAGGCGCAACTCGAAAGTCTTCGCGTCCGCCTCTCGCAGATGCTGCGTGGCAGTCGCGCCGACGGCGACAAGACGCTATCGCCGCGCTGGGAGGGCGTGCCGGCCAAGGTGGCGCGCCTGCGCGACGGCTTGCCGATGTGGGTCGTCGCCTCGCTCGCGGGCCTCATGTTGCTCGGTGTCTACCTGGGGCTCAGCTTCTCGCTTAACGGCAGCTCCGACGGCGTCTTCGCCGCCTTGCAGGGGCTCGACGTCAAGGCCGCTCCGATCGCCGCGCCGCCACCGCCCGTGCCGGCCGCGGCGCCGCGTCTTGCGACGTTTTTGCAGCCCGAGATCCAACAAGGCCTTGTCCAGGTTCGCGACCTCGCGGACCGCTCGATCGTCATCATCAAGGGCGACGGCTTCTTCGAGCCCGGCAGTTCGGTGATCGCCGATCGCACCAGGCCGCTGCTCGCGCGCATCGCGGCCGGGCTGCAGGCGACGCCGGGCTCGGTCGTCATCACCGGGCACACCGACAACCAGCCGATCCGCACTCTGCGCTACCCATCGAACTGGAATCTCTCGCAGGATCGCGCCAACGCGGTCAAGACCTTGCTCGCTGACTCGGGAGTCAAGCCCGAGCGGATGCGCGCCGAAGGCAAGGCCGACGCCGAACCGGTGGACACGAACGCGACGCCGGCCGGCCGGGCCCACAACCGTCGCGTCGAGCTCACGCTGATCGTTGCGTCGAACGCCTGATGCGCGGCCCCGGTCGAGCTCTCACTCCGCCGCTTCGCCCCGAGAGCGCCGCATGAAGAAGATCCTGCAGTTCCTGCTTCACCCGATGTTCCTGTCGCTGATCGGCGTGCTTGCCCTCTCGGCGATCGTCTGGTGGGTCGGGCCGTTGATTGCCATCAGCGAGACGCGGCCGCTCGATCCGATCTGGATTCGCGTCACCGTCATCGCCGTTCTCTTCCTGCTCCTCGTCTTGCGCGCGTTGTTCCGTTTCTGGAGCCAGAGGCGCACGAACGCGGCGCTCGTCGACGGAATGACCAAGGGGCCGAGCACGTCGGACCGCGAGCTCGCGACGCTCAATGAACGCTTCACGCAGGCCCTCGGCGTCCTGAAGAAGGCGCCGGGCAAGCGCTCGGGTTGGAAGCGTGGCGCCTTCCTCTACGAACTGCCCTGGTACATCTTCATCGGTGCACCGGGTTCAGGCAAGACGACGGCGCTGCTCAATGCCGGGCTCACTTTTCCGCTCGCCGAGAAGATGGGCGGCGCCAGCGTGCGCGGCGTCGGCGGCACGCGCAATTGCGATTGGTGGTTCACCGACGAGGCGGTGCTCATCGACACCGCCGGCCGCTACACGACGCAGGAATCCAACTCGCAAGCCGACGCGAGCGCATGGGACGGCTTTCTGGCGCTTCTGCGCAAGTCGCGCCCGCGCCGGCCGATCAATGGCGTGCTGTTGACGGTCAACATCCAGGACCTGCTGCAGCAGACCCCTGTCGAGCGCAAGGATCATGCGGCCAAGCTGCGTGCGCGAATCCAGGAGCTGGCCGAAAAGCTGGGCGTGCGTGCGCCGGTCTACGTGCTCGTCACCAAGGCCGACCTGATCGCCGGCTTCAACGAGAGCTTCGGTGCGCTCAACAAGGAAGAGCGCAACCAGGTCTGGGGCTTCAGCTTCCCGTACGCGCCGACGAGCACCGACGATCCGCTTGTCAACTTCGGCTCCGAGTTCGCCGCGCTCGAGAAGCGCCTGCGCGACCGCGTCGTGCCGCTCATGGACGCCGAGCACGAAGTGCTCAAGCGCGCCGCGATCTTCAACTTTCCGCAGCAGTTCGCAGGATTGCGCGGCCTGCTCGGCGGCTTTCTGGAGCAGGTGTTCAGCGCCGGTGGATCGATGGAGGAACGGCCGCTGTTGCGCGGCGTCTACTTCACGAGCGGCACCCAGGAAGGCACGCCGATCGACCGCGTGCTCGGAACGCTGGCGCGCACGTTCGGCATCGAGCGGCGCCTGGCGCCGCCGGCTGCGGCGCGAGGCAAGAGCTTTTTTCTCAATCGTCTGCTGAAGGACGTCGTTTTCACCGAGCAGGGACTGGTCGGCGAGAACCGGGCGATGGAAAGAAGGCGCGGTCGGCTGCGGCTGGCCGGCTTCACCCTGGTCCTCCTCATCAGCGCTGTCCTCGTCGTCGGCTGGGTCGTGAGCTACGGACGCAACAAGAGCTATGTTGCCGAGATCGAGACGCGGCTGCCCGATCTGAAGAAGGCCGTCGACAGCCTGCCGCCGGCGACTTCGGGCGACGTGTCGCCGCTGCCGCCGGTACTGAGCGCGGTCCGTGTCGCGGCGCAACCCGCCGAGTTCCCGCTCGATTCGCCACCGCTCACGATGTCGCTCGGCCTTTTCCAGGGCAAGAAGCTCGATGCGGGCGCCAATCTCGGCTATCAGCATCTGCTCGACCACGCATTGATGCCGCGCGTCGTGCATCGGCTGGAAGAGCGTCTGCGTGCGGCCAACAAGGACAACCTCGAACAGGCCTATGAAGGGCTCAAGAATTACCTGATGCTCTACACACCCGACAAGTTCGACGCCGATTCGTTCAAGGCCTATGTCGGCGTCGACTGGGACGCGGCGCTCGAGCGCAGCCTGACACCCGAGCAGCGTCAGGCGCTCGATCGGCAACTCGGCGATGCGCTCGCGCAAGGCGCGCCGCGTCCGGCGGCGCCGATGGACAAGAGCCTCGTTGCTGGCGTTCGCGACATGCTCGTCGCTTATCCGCTCGAATACCGCGTCTTCAGCCGTCTCAAACGGGCGCAGGTCGGCGCCGACATCGCGCCGTTCACTGTCGCCGGCGCAGCCGGGCCAGCGGCGTTGACTGTCTTCGAGCGCACCAGCGGCGAGCCGCTGACCAAAGGCATTGCGGGTCTCTACACGCGCGAGGGCTATCGCAAGGCGTTTCAGCCGGCGGTCGACAAGGCGACACGGCAGCTGGCTTCGGAGGAGAGTTGGGTGCTGGGTCTGCGCCCGACCGAGGCGACCAAGTCACTGCCCATCGGCAAGGCCAATACCGAGCTGACCAACCGGGTGCGGCGTCTCTACTTCGAGGAATACATCAAGGTCTGGGACCAGTACCTGGCCGATGTCCGGGTCGTCAAGCTGCAGGGGCTCGATCAGAGTCTGCAGGTGGCTCGAGTGCTGTCCGGCGTCGACTCTCCGCTCGCCGCATTCATGCGCGGCGTCTCGCGCGAGACGACTCTCGTGCAGGCGCCGGCAGCCGCGGGCGGTGCGACCACCGGGACGCAGATCGCGCAGGCGGACCAGAAGGCCGAGCAGGCCAAGCGCGAAATTGCCGCCGTGCTCGGCAAGATCAAGGTGCCGGGCGCCGACGACGCTCAGCAAGGGCCGCCGCTCGAGCAGATGGTCGATGACCACTTCGCGAACATCCATCGCCTCATGGCCGGGCAGCCGCCACCGATGGACGACATCATCAAGCTGTTCAACGACGTCTACGTCCAGCTCGCCGCTGTCGATGCGGCGCAAAAGAGCAAGTCGGCACCGCCGCCCGGCGGCGGCGGAGAGCGCATCGCGGCGGCAGCCGGCCAGCTGCCCGAGCCGGCGCGCTCGATGCTGGAAAAGCTCGCTGGCGCTGCCGCAACCTCCGGCCGTGTCGTCGAGCGTCAGGGCCTGACGAGCGATCTGAAGCCGATCAGCGAGTTCTGCAACCGCGCCATCACCGGCCGCTACCCGTTCACCGCGAGCTCCAAGGCCGATGTGCTTCCCGAAGACTTTTCGCAGCTCTTCGGCGGTGGCGGCATGCTCGACGACTTCTACAGCCGAAAGCTGGCGAGCCTCGTCGATACGGGCACCAACCCGTGGAGCTTCAAGCCCGTCGGCGATGGGTCGAAGCCGGTGAATACGGCGGCTCTGGTCGACTTTCAGCGCGCCGCGCGCATCAAGGAAGTGTTCTTTCGCAGCGGCGGCAAGACGCCTTCGTTCAAGGTCGATGTGCGCGCGATCGACATGGACGACGGCCTCAAGGAGATCACCCTCAACATCGACGGTACCTTCATGAAATTCATCGCTGGCAACACCACGCCGGTGACGATTCAATGGCCGAGCGCGCGGGTCGCTTCGCAGATCCAGCTGAGCAGCACGCCGGGCTCGAGCACGCTGACCTTCGATGGACCGTGGGCTCTGTTTCGCCTCTTTGATCGCTTCGACGTGCAGCCGACAGCGCAGCCGGAGCGCTTCACGGTCGCGATGAATCTCGATGGCCGGCGCGCCCGCCTCGAGGTCACGGCCAGCAGCGTCTTCAATCCTTTCCGCCTGCGCGAGATCCAGCAGTTCCGTTGCCCCGGCTCGCTATGAAGGCCATCGCCTCGGCACGTTCATGAACCTGGCGAGCGACGTCGCGACGATCCCGGGCTGGTACGGCAAGCTGCCGTCGCTCGGCGACTTCGCTTCGCGGCGGCTCGAGGCCGATTTCATCGAGCCCTGGGACTTGTGGCTCGGCGAAGGCATGCAGGCGCAGCGCGATGCGTTCGGCGAAAGATGGCTCGACGCATATCTGCAAAGCCCTGCGTGGCGCTTCGTTCTGATGCCCGGCGTCCTGCCGGACTTCGATCCGAGGCTCGTCGTCGTGGGTGTCCTGATGCCGTCCGTCGATCGCGTCGGCCGCTACTTCCCGCTGACGATCGCGGCATCGGTGGCGACGGCACCGACATCGGGCGCCGACTACGAGGGCTTGCTCGACTGGCTGCATCGTCTCGAAGACACGGCGCTCGACGCGCTGCAGCAAGACTGGACCATCGAGCAACTCGAACACGCGCTGGCCGACCTTGCTTCTCCTTCGTCCGCCCTGCGGCTGCTGGACGATCGCCTGAGGCCGATCCGGCAGGCCTTGGACGCGGCTCTGCGCGGCGCCGGCGGCTTCGTGGCGATGCAAGCCGCGGCGAGCCGAGGCGATCTGGCCTCCGTTCTTGCCAGCGTTGGCCGCGAGCAGGGCGTCCCGGCTTCTTTGCTGCCACCGGCGAGGGCTTCGCTGACTGGCGTCGGGCTCTGGATCGCCGAGACCCCGGGGCAGCCGCAGGTGCTTGTGAGCAAGGGCCTGCCGGGGCTTTCCGATTTCGTTCGCATGTTCAGAGGCGGTGACGGCTTGGTCGCTGGCGGCGAGACCGGAAGCGCCGAAGAGGGCGAAGGCGCTGCGATGCGCAGCGTCTTGGCACCCGCGATCGGCACCGGCGCCGCGGCCGTCATTCCCGACGATGTCGACCTTCTCGGCCTTTTTGCGGGCCCCGCCGAGGCGGGTGCAGAGACATCCGACAAAGGTCATTCGCGGCCGGATGACGATCTGCTCGCCTTGCTCGCGGCCGGCAATGCGCCTGCGTCCGCCGAGGTCCGAACGGACGCGGCATCCACGGACGGCGATATCCTCGCCCTGTTCGACGCCAAGCAGGATGCGGTCCTGCCGGAATCCGAGCAGGAAACCATGCCGGGCCATCCCGACATCCTCGACCTGTTCGATGCCTCGAACGCGAAGCCCGGTTTCGACAAGACGCGTTGAGCTGATGAGCACCGACGACGACGCGACGCGCATCATTCCGGCCAAGTCCGGGCCCAAAGCCGCGGCGTTCGAGGCCACCGCCATTGGATTGGCGCGCAGGGAGATCGCCCCGCCGTCGGTCACCGAAGAGAGCGCCGACGCAACGGTGATCCGACCGAGGGCGCCCGTGCCCGCGCGCGTCTCCGAAGGCGGCAACATGCTGCCGGTGGGTTTTTATCTCGGCGAGTTCGAGATCACCAAAGTCCTCGGCGAAGGTGGCTTCGGCATCGTCTATCTCGTCGAGGATCATTCGCTCGGCCGGCGTGTCGCGCTGAAGGAGTACATGCCGTCCTCGCTGGCGCAGCGCGTGGGCGGCACCCAGGTGTCGGTGAAATCGGAGCGGCATCGCGAGACCTTCGAGGCGGGTCTGAAGAGCTTCGTCAACGAGGCACGGTTGCTCGCCCAGTTCGATCATCCGTCGCTGGTCAAGGTCTATCGCTTCTGGGAGGCGAACGGCACGGCCTACATGGTGATGCCCTTCTACGAAGGGATCACGCTCAAGGACGAGCTGAAAGCGATGGGAGCGCCGCCCGACGAAGCCTGGCTGCGCGAGCTCCTCGAGCCGCTCAGCGAAGCGCTCGCCGTTATACATGCCGAGCAGTGCTACCACCGCGACATCGCGCCCGACAACGTCATCCTGCTGAAGGGCAGCAACCGGCCGCTCTTGCTCGACTTCGGCGCGGCACGGCGCGTCATCGGCGATATGACGCAGGCGCTCACCGTGATCTTGAAGCCGGGCTATGCGCCGGTCGAGCAGTACGCCGAAGTACCCGGCATGAAACAGGGTCCGTGGACTGACGTGTACGCGCTCGCTGCCGTTGTCTACTACGCGATCACGGGCAAGACGCCGCCGACTTCCGTCGGCCGGCTGATGAACGACAACTACGTGCCGATGGCGCAAGCCGGCGCGGGCCGCTACAGCCCCGCGTTTCTCGCGGCGATCGATCGCGCCCTGATTGTCAAGCCCGAGCAGCGAACACAGTCGATCGACGACCTGCGCCGTGACCTCGGAATGGAGGCCAGCGCGCCCGACTCGGCAAAGACGCAGCGACGCAGCGGCCCGTCGACCATGGCGGGAACCTTGCCATCCGGCGCCGCCGGTGCGCGCAAGAGCCGTGTTCTCCTGGTTGCCGGCATCGGCGTCTTCGCGGTGCTGGCAATCGCCGGCGGCGTGTACGGATGGTTGAGCTCGAGGCCGGCGGCGCCTGCAAACGTCGCGGCCACGACATCGCCGGCGGTCGTCCTGGCTCCAGCAACCGCCACATCGACCGATTCCGCGTCAGTCGCCGCTCCTGCTGCGGCGGCCGTGTCGGATCGACCCGCGACGGTCGAGCCGGCTCCGGCCGGCCCGTTCGATCCGACGCACGAATTCGAGCGCGTCGCTTCCGCACAGTCCCCGGACTTCAAGGTCGAGGCGGCAGCGGACAAGCCGCAACTCCGGATCGACAAGGACATGATGTCGTTCAAAGTGAAGAGCGAAAAAGAAGGCTACGTCTACGTCTTCCAGTATGGAAGCGATGGCGGGATCGTGCAGATCTTTCCGAACACGGTTGCGAAGAACAATCGAATGCGGGCCGACAGCACTCTGTCTCTTCCCCCCAAGGGTGCAGGCACCATGGCCGGAGGGCCGCCGGGAACCGATCATCTAATCGCCATCGTCTCGCAGCACCCGCGCGATTTTTCCGCGCTCGGACTGAAGGTGAGCGAGGGTTTCGGGCAGACGACTCTCGATGCGGCGAGTCATGCCGCGCGAGCCCAGGGCAGCGGCGCGTCCATCTTCGCTGGCAAGGCGATCTGTCAGCAGCCGTGCACCGATGAATACGGCGCGACCCTGTTCACGGTCGACGAGATCAAGTGACGCTGCGCTGCGCTGCGGGTTCGGATTGATCAAGGAGAGAACACATGGCAGACGACGACTGGACCCCCGATTTCGGAACGCTCGACGCGCAAGCGCCGCCGTGGGCCGCGAAGCGCCCCGTGCGCATCGCCGTGCTCGGGGACTTCAGCGCTGGCGCGGCGGCGGGGCGTCTCGAGACGGGCGACGATCTGGCGCGGCGCAAGATGATCCCGGTCGAGTTCGACACGCTCGAGGACGCGCTCGCCCGTCTCGGGGTCAAGCTCGCATTGCCGATCGGCGAAGGCGGCGACGGCGTCGAGGTCGAGTTCAGCGAGCTCGACAGCTTTCATCCCGATTCGCTCTATCGCGAGTTGCCGATGTTCAGGTCGCTCGTCGATCTGAGAAAGCGCCTCAACAACACTGCGACCTTTGCCAAGGCGGCAGCCGAGGTGCAGGCGATGGGTGGCGGCTCGAAGCGACGCGCTTCGCGCAGCGGCCGGCGGCGCTCGAAGAGCGGCGCGCCTGCGGCCGACGCGAAGCTCTCCGATTTCGCACGCCTCGTCGGCATTGCGCAGGAGGTGCGCGTCGATGCGCCGGTCGACGCCTTGCTCAAGCGCATCCTCGGGCCGTTCGTGACGGCGGCACCCGATCCGAAGCGCGACGCGCTCGTCGCTACGGTCGACAGCGCGCTTTCGGACGCGATGCGCACAGTGCTGCATCAGGCGGAGTTCCAGAATCTCGAGGCGCTCTGGCGTGGCATGGACATGCTGCTCAGGCGCGTCGAGACTGGCCCTTCGCTGCAAGTGCTGCTCGTTGACATGTCGGCCGAGGAGTTTGCCGCCGATCTCAGCAGCGCCAGCGACCTGAGCGAAACGGGCCTCTACTCGATGCTCGTCGACAAGCCGTCGCAGGACAAGGCCGGCGGCGTCTCGCTGATCCTCGGCCTCTATCAGTTCGAGCCGACGCCGCCGCACGCCGAGCTCCTCGGCCGGATGGCGAAGATCGCCAAGCTCGCCGGCGCGCCTTTCGTCACGTTGATCAGCGCCGATGCCTTCAC
The DNA here is from genome assembly GCA_003152055.1 of Burkholderiales bacterium. Lineage (GTDB taxonomy): Bacteria > Pseudomonadota > Gammaproteobacteria > Burkholderiales > Burkholderiaceae_C > Schlegelella_A. The sequence goes on along the minus strand of PLZH01000315.1, from coordinate 91,149 downwards.
CGATCGCAGGAATCCGCCGCATCCGCTGATGGCGCAGGCACTCGAGGCCTTGCGCGAGTTGCCCGAGGCTTCGCATCTCGCATTGCTCGCGCCGCGCTTCATGCTGCGCCATCCGTACGGGAAGAAGAGCGATCCGATCAGCGCCTTCGCCTTCGAGGAGTTCACACCCGAGGAGGGCTTGCGCGGGATGCTGTGGGGCCACCCGGCGCTGCTCGCCGCCTCGGTGCTTGCGGCACCGACCGGGAACACGCTTTCGATCGGCGATCTGCCCTTTCACTACGTCGTCGATGGCGACGGCGATCAGGTTGCCTTGCCGACGACCGAGCGCCTCGTCAATCTCGTAGCGGCGGAGATGCTGCGCCGCGTCGGCATTGATGCGCTGATGGCGCACAAGGGCCAGCCCGAGCTGCGCATCGCCGGCCTCGACGCGATGAGCGGCGATTCGATCGCGCTGTCCGGCCTGCCCAAGCCGGCAGCACGGATGTCGTTCACTACATCCGTGCAAGGCAAGATGCCCGATGCCGACAAGCCCGCGAAGGGCGGAAAGGCCAAGGCCGCGGCGGACGCCGATGACAAGACCACGACCGACACCGCGGAGGCGGGCGACGAAAGCAGCGACGACGCGTCCGCCGAGTCGTCGTCGGACAGCTCGAGCGACTCGAGCCTCGACGATCTTCTTGCCAGCCTCGGCGACGACAGCGCGTCTTCGAGCGGCGAGGCCGACGCGGCGACCGCCGATGCGCCGGCCGAAGAAGGCGAGATGGACCCCGATCTCGCCGAGTTGCTGAAGTCGCTCGAATGATGAAGGCGAGGCGTCTTCGCTCTCATGCGGCGCCGGATGCCGCTTCGTCTTCGTCGCCGCTCGGATCGTCGTCCGAAGGAGAAGCGTCGACGCGGTAGCCCTCCGACGCCCAGGCGCCCAGGTCGGCGAGGCGGCAGCGCTCGCTGCAAAATGGTCGGTATGGATTGGTCAGGGCGTAGACGCTGTCGCCACCGCAGCCGGGGCAGCGCACGATGCGTCGAGGCTCGTCGGCGGCGCGTCGTTCTGCCAAGGCCTCTTCCTCAGGCGCAGAGGGTCAGCTCGAAGCTCGTGTCGGCGGAGTTCGGGCGCAGCCGTCCGTCGGGCTCCTGGCGCATCAGGCGCACTTGCACCATGAGGCGGTGGCCGCTGATTTCCGGAACGAGCTCGGCCTCGGCGTTGAGCCGTACGCGCATGAGCTGAAATACTCGGCCGGCCGCCAGGCTCTGCGAGTACTGCCCGCCGATCGCCACCACCTTGTGCGGCGTGCCCGAATCGCGCAACAAGCCGAGCAGCACCTGCAAGGCCTCGGCCAGCGGCATGAGCGATGCGACCCACTGGAGCAGATCGGCGCGGCGGCGGCTGGGCTGCTGCTGCTGCCAGGCGTAGTACGCGGGTAGGTCGAATTCACAGGTTCCACCGGGGATGCTGATGCGGCTGCGGATGCTCATCAACCATTCGTTGGTCGTCAGTGCCGCGCCCGCCTTGCCCGAGACCTGGTTGAGGCGCGCGTGGGCGCCGTCGATGCGCCCGATCACGTCGTCGAGCACGGCTTCGGCGATCGATGGGTTGCCGCGATAGCCGACGAGTTGCTGGCGATGCTTCTCGAGCTCCTTGAGCAGATCGGACTTCAGATCGGCGCGCGAGCCGACATCCATGATCTCGAAGATCGTCGCCAGCGCGTGATGGTGGTCGACGGCGGCGTCTCTCTCGATGAGCTGGCCGAGACGATCGAAGAGATGCTCGAGGCGCAGCATCGTCCGGATGCTCTCGTTGAACGGATATTCGTACAGGATCAAGGCAAGATTCGGATTCGATCGACGCAGGAAATATGGCCCCGGCCATGCGGTGCCCGCGGCGATTGTTTCACAGCGATTCGCTCCCTCCGGGCGTGCCGGTCATTGCCGCAGGTCGACCGCATGACGCCAGAGCGAGCCGACTTCGCGGGCGAGCTCGTCGAGCGAGATGTCTTCGTTGTGGACGACGGCGTCGGCTGCGGCACGCCGCGCCGCGCGGCTGGCCTGCTGGGCGACGACGGCTTGCACGGCGTTCGCTGTCCAGCCCGAGCGCGTGACGACGCGTTCGATCTGCACGGCCTCGCCGCAGTCGACGAGCCAGACCCGATCGACGCGTGCGCGCCAGCGGCCCGATTCGACGAGCAGGGGAATGTCGAGAATAAGGACGCAGGCACGCGACGCAGCAGCGAGCCGCTCGACTTCGGCGCCGATCCGCGGATGAAGGATCGCTTCAAGCCTTTGCCGCGCGCTCGCGTCGGCGAACGCCGCAGCACGCATGCGCGCACGGTCGAGGCTGCCGTCGGCAGCAATGAATTCGGCGCCGAAGGTCGCTCTGATCGCGTCGATCGCCGCACCGCCGGCGAGCGTCAGGGACCGTGCGATCGCATCGGTGTCGATNNCCTGCTCAGGCCCAGCCGAGCCAGCCGAGCACGCGCGCCTGGCCAGCGAGCATGACGGCGACTCCTGCGCCGGCAAGGAACGGGCCGAACGGAACGTAATGCCCTTCGCGCAACGCCGCGCTCATCTTCATGACGATGCCGACGATGGCGCCGATCAGCGACGCAGCGAGGACGATGGGCAGGACCATCTTCAAGCCGAGCCAGGCGCCGAGCGCAGCGAGCAGCTTGAAGTCACCGAAGCCCATGCCTTCTTTGCCAGTCGTCAGCTTGAAGAGCCAATAGACCGACCAGAGACAGAGATAGCCCGCGACCGCACCCCAGAGCGCGTCGCCGAGCGGAATCGTCCAGCCGAGCGACGCGGCCACGAGCCCGGCCCAGAGCAGGGGCAGTGTCATGTTGTCGGGGAGCAGTGTCGTGTCCCAGTCGATGCCGGCCAGGGCGACGAGTGTGGCGCTGAAGGCGCACCAGAGGAGCGCGACGGGCTGCGTGCCGAAGCGCCAGCCGACCAAGGCGAAGAGCGCACCGGTCAGCACCTCGATGATCGGATAGCGCGCCGAGATGCGTGTCCTGCAGGCCGAGCATCGGCCGCGCAGCCAGAGCCAGCTCGCAAGCGGAATGTTCTCGTGCCAGGAGATCGCGTGTCCGCACGACGGGCAGCGTGAGCGCGGCGTCGCCAGCGTGAGGACCGGCGTTTCGGGCGTGGCGAGGCCGAGCAGGTCGGCGCTTTCCTGCTTCCAGCCGCGCTCCAGCATGAGCGGCAGGCGGTGGATGACGACGTTCAGGAAGCTGCCGATGCAGATCCCGAAAATGGCCAGAACGAAGGGCGAGAGCAGGACCTCGGCGGCAGGCAAGGTCAAACCACCTGGCCCAGCTTGAAGATCGGCAGGTACATCGAGACGACGATGCCGCCGATGAGAACACCGAGGATGACGATGATGAAGGGCTCCATCAGGCTCGACAGGCCCTTCACCGCTTCATCGACCTCGTCTTCGTAGAACTCGGCCGCCTTGCCGAGCATGGCGTCGAGCGAGCCCGATTCCTCGCCAATCGCGCACATCTGCAGCACCATGACCGGGAAGACGCCGGTCGCCTGCATCGAGGTCGTGAGGGCCGAGCCGGTCGAGACGTCCTTCTGGATCTTCTCGGTTGCTTCGGCGAAGACCGCGTTGCCCGAAGCACCACCAACCGAATCGAGCGCCTCGACGAGCGGAACGCCGGCCGCGAACATGGTCGAGAGCGTGCGCGTCCAGCGGGCGATCGCCGACTTGTTGACGAGAGCGCCGAACACAGGCACGCGCAGAAGCAGGCGATCCATGTACTTCTGCATCTTCATCGAGCGCTTCCACGACTGCATGAAGAAGTAGATGCCGCCAAAGATGACGCCAAAGATCAGATACCAGTAATTGACGAAGATCTTCGACATGGCGATGACGACGAGCGTCGGTGCCGGAAGACTGGCGCCGAAGTTTTTGAACACGTCCTCGAAGGCCGGGATGACGAAGATCATGATGACCGTGAGCACGATGAACGCGACGACAAGGACGGCGATCGGATAGATCAGCGCCGACTTGATCTTGTTCTTGATCGCCATCGTCTTTTCCTGATAGACGGCGAGGCGATCGAGCAGCGTCTCCAGAATACCGCCGGCTTCGCCGGCCTCGACCAGGTTGCAGTAGAGCGCGTCGAAATAGAGCGGGTACTTGCGGAACGCGGCCGAGAGGCTGGTACCGGTCTCGATGTCGGAGCGGATGTCGGTCAGCAGGCGCGTCATGCGCGCATTGGTGCTGCCGCGGGCGACGATGTCGAAGGACTGGATCAGGGGTACGCCGGCGCGCATCATGGTCGACAGCTGGCGCGTGAAGATGGCGATGTCCTTCTGCTTGATCGCCTTGCCGCCGCTCATGCGGCGCTTCTTCACCTTGTTCACCATCACGCCCTGGCGGCGCAAGCTGGCGCTCACCATGGCTTCGCCGCCGGCGCGCATCTCGCCGCGGACGGCCTTGCCGTTCTTGTCCTTGCCTTCCCACTCGAAGATGATGTCCTTGATTCGCTTTGCAGCCAGTGCCGTTGCCATAACGTCTCCGAGGACCGATGCCCGTCTTTCGATTGTCGCCGCTACTCGTTGGTGACCGAGATCACCTCTTCGAGTGTCGTCATGCCGGACCGCACCTTGAGGAGCCCCGACTGGCGCAGGTCGCGAACTCCTTCACGCTGCGCCTGGACCGCGATGTCCGTCGCCATGCCCGCGTTCAGAATGATCCTCTGGATTTCTTCGCTGATGGGCATGACCTGGTAAATGCCGACGCGTCCCTTGTAACCGTTGTTGCACATCGAACACCCGACCGCGCGAAACGGCTTCCAGTTGCCGTCGAGGTCTTCCGGCTTGAAGCCGGCCTTGAGCATCGCTTCGCGAGGATAGTCGGCCGGCGCCTTGCAGTTGTCGCAAAGCTTTCTCGCCAGGCGCTGCGCCGTGATGAGCAGCACGCTCGCAGCGATATTGAAAGCGGCGACGCCCATGTTGGCCAGGCGGGTCAGCGTTGTCGGCGCGTCGTTGGTGTGCAGCGTCGACATCACCATGTGGCCGGTTTGCGCAGCCTTGATCGCGATATCGGCCGTTTCGAGATCGCGGATCTCGCCGACCATAATGATGTCCGGATCCTGGCGCAGGAAGGATTTCAGCGCCGCTGCGAAGGTGAGGCCCGCCCTGTCGTTGACGTTGACCTGATTGACGCCGGGCAGGTTGATTTCCGCCGGATCTTCGACGGTCGAGATGTTGACGCCCGGCTGGTTCAGAATGTTGAGGCAGGTGTAGAGCGAGACCGTCTTGCCGCTGCCGGTCGGGCCCGTGACCAGCACCATGCCGTANNCGGAGCTTGAAGCGGCCGTCCTGCGGCACGCGCTTTTCCGCGATGTCGAGACGTGAGATGACCTTGATGCGGGCGGAGAGCTTGTCCTTGATTGCCAGGGGCGGCTGCGTGATCTCGCGTAGTTCGCCATCGACACGAAAGCGCACGCGGTAGTGGTATTCGTAGGGCTCGAAGTGCAGGTCGGATGCGCGCAGGTTGATCGCGTCGATCAGCATCTTCTGCAGGAAGCGGACGACGGGCGCATCCTCCACCTCGCTCGATGTTTCCTGCGCGTCGGGCTGCGCCGTGACGTCGTCGGTGACATCGAACTCGAAGTCGCCCGAGGCGAGCGCCTCCATCGTCTCGTTCGCGCTCGCCGCGGTGCCTTCGAGCACCTTGGCGAGTTTGTCGTGCTCGACGATGACCCACTCGGGCGAAAGCTGGGTCGCGAACTTGATCCGCTCGGCCGCTTCCTGATCGGTTGGATCGGCGCCGCCGATGAAGATGCGATTGCCGCGCTTGCCGAGAACGATGATCTGATACTGGGCCGCGAGCTTGCCGTCGATGACGTTTTTCGGCAGCTTCTGCGCGTCCACCGCATTGAGGTCGAGGAGCGGCAGGGCCAGCGCGCCGGCCAGCGTGTGCGCGAGATCCGCTGGCGAAACCGAGCCCGTCGCAATGACCGAGGCGACAAAACTGGTTCGCTTGTCGCGCGAACTGCGGACCAGCTCTTCGGCGGTCTTGGCGTTGAGCTTGCCGGCGTGGACCAGCACCCTCGCGACGCCGGAGAGAGCTGAATGCGGGGCTTCGGCAAGGGTATCCAACCTGGGCGCGCTCGTTCAATCCTTGAGAAAACGAATGATCATCGCCGATTCATCCGGGGCTGTAAACGTCGGGCCGAGGAGGCCCACGTCAAGAATTCACGACCCGTTCCAGACCGGCGGGAAGCTCGACTGCTACGGTTTTTTCGGCAAGCGGATACACGCGAAGCAACGTCGGGTGGTCGGGGTGAGAGGATTCGAACCTCCGGCCTCTACGTCCCGAACGTAGCGCTCTACCAGGCTAAGCTACACCCCGATGGCACGGCGGCCGGACCGAGACGATCCACACCGCTCCGATCCATGAAAGCGCGTCAGGACGAGCGCTCGACGGATCGAATCGACAAGTCTAGCAGAGCTGCCCGGTGGATCGTCGGGGGCAACAGCTCGAGCGTCCTGCATGCCTTGTCGGCTTCGGCACGGGCGGCTTCGCGGGTTGCCGCCAGGGCGCCCGTCTCGCGCACGATCTGAACCACGTCGGCCAGACGCGCCACCTCACCGTGCTCGATCGCGCCGCGCACGAGCGAGCGCTGCGCCGCCGTGCCGCGTTCCATGGCGATCAGCAGGGGCAGGGTCGGCTTGCCTTCGCGCAGATCATCGCCGACGTTCTTGCCGAGCTGCTCGGTCGCCCCTTCGTAATCGAGCAGGTCGTCGACGAGCTGGAACGCAGTGCCGAGGGAGCGACCGTAGGCGGCGCAGGCCTCTTCCGTTGCCGCATCGGCTTCCGCGAGGACGGCGCCGAGCCGGGCGCTTGCCTCGAACAGCTTGGCGGTCTTGAAGCGGATGACGCGCAGATAATCGTCGACGCTGAGGTCCGGGTCGTGCATGTTCATCAGCTGCAGGACCTCGCCTTCGGCGATGACGTTGGTGGCGTCGGCGAGCACTTCGAGGATGCGCATGCGACCGGCCGAGACCATCATCTGGAAGGCGCGCGAGTAGACGAAGTCGCCGACCAGGACGCTGGCCGCGTTGCCGAACAGCGAATTGGCGGTTCGCCGGCCGCGGCGCAACGCCGATTCGTCGACGACGTCGTCATGCAGGAGCGTGGCCGTATGGATGAATTCGACCGTCGCCGCGAGTTCGAATCGCTCGCGGCCAGCGAAGCCGAGCGCACCGGAAAAGAGCAAGACGAGCATCGGCCGGATGCGCTTGCCACCGGCGCTGATGATGTAGTTCGCAATCTGGTCAATGAGCGCGACATTCGACGCGAGGCGGCGCCGAATCACGGCGTCGACCTGTCGCATGTCTTCGGCCACCAGTGCGACCGCGTCGGAAGAAGGCGCGGCGGTGGGCGAAAGCGAAGCGGACACGGCGTGCTCGGGCAAGCGGATCATTATAGAAAGGCCGCCGAGGAAGGCCGCGTCGCTGCGCCGCCGAGCCCGGCTCGAGGCGTTTCGCAGCGGGTCAGCCGTCCGGCCGCGAGCCGCTCATGGTATAGTCACAGGCTTTTCTCGATAGCGGCGAGTCTCAAGCCGAGCGAAGGATCAAGGCATGTACGCGGTCATCAAAACCGGCGGCAAACAATACAAGGTCGCCGCCGGCGAAACTCTCAAGGTCGAACGGCTGGTTGCCGACGTCGGCCAGGAAGTCCGGCTCGACCAGGTTCTCGCCGTCGGCGCGGGCGCTGAGTTGACGACGGGCGCTCCGCTTGTCGCCGGCGCCAGCGTCATCGCCAGCGTCGTCTCGCATGGCCGGCACGACAAGGTTCGCATCTTCAAGATGCGCCGACGCAAGCACTACCAAAAGCGCCAGGGACACCGGCAGTCGTTCACCGAGATCCGTATCACCGCGGTCAATCCCGCCTGACGCGACGCTGCGCGCAAGGAGTCATTCATGGCACAGAAAAAGGGCGGCGGCTCGACGCGAAACGGCCGCGATTCGCAGCCGAAGATGCTTGGCGTCAAGGTTTTCGGCGGCCAGACGGTGCCGGCCGGATCGATCATCGTTCGCCAGCGTGGCACGAAGTTCCATGCCGGCCCCAACGTCGGCATCGGCCGAGACCACACGCTGTTTGCGCTCGTCGATGGACAGGTCAGCTACGCCGTCAAGGGGCCGCGCAACCGCCAGACGGTCGAGGTCAAGGCGGCCTGACGCGGACTTCGGTTTTTGCCGCGGACGAAGCCTCGGCCTGCCGGGGCTTTTTCTTGTGTGTCGCTGCACTACCATTTCAGCGTCGCAATTGACGAAGCGAGGTTCGCATGAGCTGGAGCGGCATCATCCTGATCATCGCCGGCGTCCTGCTGCTGGCTAACAACTTCGGCTACCTGCATTGGGGCTGGATGCAGCAGTGGTGGCCGGTCTTCCTCATCGTGCTCGGCGTCTGGTCGGTGCTGCGGCCGCGCCGCGGCGACCGGCACCCCTCGCAAGGCACCGACCGCGCGCCATGAAGTTCGTCGATGAAGCGACGATCGAGGTCGTCGCCGGGGACGGCGGCAACGGCTGCATGAGCTTTCGCCGCGAAAAATTCATCCCATTCGGCGGCCCGAACGGCGGCGATGGCGGGCGCGGCGGCAGCGTCTATGCCGTCGGCGACGTCAATCTGAACACGCTCATCGACTTTCGCTACGCGCGCCGGCACGAGGCGCGGCGTGGCGAGAGCGGGCGTGGCTCTGATCAGTACGGCGCGGCGGCCGACGACATCGTGCTGCGCATGCCGGTCGGCACCATCATTTCCGACGCGGAGAGCGGCGAGCGAATCGCCGAACTGCTCGAGCCCGACCAAAGGGTCCGCATCGTCAAGGGCGGCGACGGCGGCTTCGGCAACCTGCATTTCAAGAGCAGCACGAACCGGGCGCCGCGCCAGAAGACGCCGGGCTGGCCGGGCGAGCACCGAAAGCTGAAGCTCGAGTTGCGTGTGCTCGCCGATGTCGGCCTGCTCGGAATGCCGAACGCCGGCAAGTCAACGCTTATCGCCGCGATCTCGAATGCGCGGCCGAAGATCGCCGACTATCCCTTCACGACGCTGCATCCCAACCTCGGCGTCGTTCGCGTCGGCCCGGAGCAGAGTTTCGTGGTGGCCGACATCCCCGGCCTCATCGAAGGCGCGGCCGAGGGCGCGGGGCTCGGGCATCTCTTCCTGCGCCACCTGCAGCGCACGCGGCTTCTTCTGCACCTCGTCGACTTCGCGCCTTTCGACGCCGAGGTCGATCCCGTGGTGCAGGTTCGCGGCATCGTGCGCGAGCTTGAGAAGTACGACCCCGAGCTCGCTGCCAAGCCGCGCTGGCTCGTGCTCAACAAGGTCGACATGGTTCCTGCCGAGGAGCGCGCTGAGCGCATCCGCTCGTTCGTCAAGCGCCTTAAATGGAAGGGTCCGGTTTTTCCGATTTCGGCGCTGACGCGCGAAGGTTGCGAATCGCTCGTCCGCGCGATCTATGAACATGTCGCGGCCAGCGTCAAAGCGGCGCCGGCCGAAGCCGATCCGCGTTTCGATTCGCCCCCGGTGGGCGAGGGCACGGCGGCCGGTTCCGAGCGATGAACGACACGCTGCGCGAGGCCAAGCGAATCGTCGTCAAGGTCGGATCGAGCCTCGTCACCGACGAAGGTCGTGGCGTCGACGCGCGCGCTGTCGGCGATTGGTGCCGGCAGATGGCGATACTTGTCCGCCAGCGCCGGGACCTGGTCATGGTCTCGAGCGGGGCCATCGCCGAGGGCATGAAGCGGCTGGGCTGGTCAACCCGCCCGCACGCCGTGCACCGGCTGCAGGCCGCAGCGGCTGTCGGCCAGATGGGCCTGGCCCAGATCTACGAATCGGCACTTCGCGCGCATGGCATCGGCAGTGCTCAGGTGCTGCTCACACACGCCGACCTCGCCGATCGCGAGCGCTATCTCAATGCGCGCTCGACGCTCGTGACCCTGCTCGAGCTCGGCGTCGTTCCGGTCATCAACGAGAACGACACCGTCGTCAACGACGAGATCAAGTTCGGCGACAACGACACGCTCGGCGCGCTGGTCGCCAATCTTCTCGAAGCCGACCTGCTCGTCATCCTCACCGACCAGCCCGGCCTCTTCTCGTCTGACCCGCGCAAGCATGCGGACGCGCGTCTCGTCGTGCGCGGCGTCGCCGGCGATGCGGAGCTCGAGCGCATGGCCGGCGGTGCCGGCAGCGCGATCGGCCGCGGTGGGATGCTGACCAAGGTGCTCGCGGCAAAGCGCGCGGCGCGCAGCGGCGCGAGTACGGTCATCGCCTCGGGCCGCGAGCCGGACGTGCTGCTGCGTATCGCTGGCGGCGAACGCGTCGGTACCGCGCTCATTGCCTCGACGCCGAAGGTGGCGGCACGCAAACAATGGATGAGCGACCACCTGCAGCTGCGCGGCTCGGTCCTGGTCGACGAGGGCGCGGCGGCGAAGGTCCGCGACGGAGGCAAAAGCCTCTTGCCGATCGGCGTCGTCGCCGTCGAGGGCGACTTCCACCGTGGCGACGTCATCGCTGTGCGTCGCGCCAGTGGCGAGGAGATCGGCCGCGGCCTCAGCAACTACGGCAGCGCCGAGGCACGCCTTATCGCGCGCAAGCCTTCGAGCGAATTCGAGCGCCTGCTAGGCTTCACCGGCGAGCCGGAATTGATCCACCGCGACAACTTCGTGTTGTCGTGACGCCGCCCGAACGGTTCAAGCCGCCGAGTCCTCGCCGGGTGGCGGCGGAGCCGGAGAGCTGATGGTCGCCGCAGCCCCTGGGCCGACCGGCGCCATGTCGGTTTCGCCGTCGAGCTCCTGAGGGACCGAATCGTGACGGTGGTAGCGATCGCCCGGCTCTTCACGGTGGTGCGGCCTCATTCCGGAGCGCAGATAGCGGTTGTGCTGGGCGCCTCGCGGAAGGAAGCGAGCGAGCTCGGTCAACGCCATCTGGTAGACGTCGCGCTTGAACTCGATGACAACGTCAAGAGGGATCCAGTAATCGTTCCAGCGCCAGGCGTCGAACTCGGGGTGGTCGGTGGCGCGCAGATTCATGTCGTTGTCGCGGCCGGTCAGCTGCAGCAGGAACCAGATCTGCTTCTGGCCGCGGTAGTGGCCGCGCGCATCGCGCCGGATGAAATGCATCGGCACTTCGTAGCGCAACCAGTCGCGCGTGCGTGCGACGATCCTCACGTGATCCTGCGTCAACCCCACTTCTTCGTGGAGCTCGCGGAACATCGCCTGCTCGGGCGTCTCGCCGGAATTGATGCCCCCTTGCGGGAACTGCCAGGAGTGGGTGCGTATCCGTTTGCCCCAGAACACCTGATTCTTCTGGTTGAGCAGGACGATGCCGACGTTGGGTCTGAACCCATCACGGTCGAGCATAATCAACCTCGATTCTTGCGTTGACCGATTATTGCACCGGCATGACGCGAGTCAAACCTCGCGTCCCCGGGCGCGCGTCAACCGGCGCTGGCTCGCCATGCACGCGCCGCGCCTGAAGGGCGCGCAATTTCCCGCGACGATGAAAGCCAGCCAGTTCTTCATTTCCACCCTGAAGGAAGCCCCGGCCGATGCCGAGGTGGCGAGTCACCGCCTCATGCTCCGCGCCGGCTTCATCAAGCGGCTCTCGGCGGGGATCTATACGTACATGCCGATGGGGCTGCGCGTCATCCGCAAGATCGAGAACATCGTGCGCGAGGAGATGAACGCAGCGGGCGCCGTCGAGCTGCTGATGCCGGTCGTCCAGCCCGCGGAACTCTGGCAGGAGAGCGGCCGATTTTCCAGGTACGGTCCTGAGCTGATGCGGGTGAAGGACCGACACCAGCGCGATTTCGTCATCCAGCCGACGAGTGAGGAGGTCATCACCGACATCGCCCGCCAGGAACTGCGCAGCTACCGGGCGCTGCCGAGGAATTTCTATCACATCCAGACGAAATTTCGCGATGAGCGCCGGCCGCGCTTCGGCGTCATGCGCGGCCGCGAGTTCACGATGAAGGATGCGTATTCCTTCGATCGCGATGCCGCCGCCGCCGAAACAAGCTACCGGCGCATGTACGACGCGTACGTGCGTATCTTCGCGCGCATGGGGCTCGTCTTTCGCGTCGTCGCGGCCGACACGGGCGCCATCGGTGGCGATCGTTCGCACGAGTTTCAGGTGATCGCCGAAACGGGCGAAGACGCCATCGCCTACGGCGTCGAATCCGACTATGCCGCCAACGTCGAGCTTGCCGAGGCGCTGCCGCTGATCGATCGACGCGTCGCGCCCGCCGAAGACCTGGCCAAGACGGCGACGCCAGGCAAGAGCACCTGCGAAGACGTCGCCGCGTTTCTCGGCTTGCCTCTCGAGCGCACCGTGAAGTCCTTGGTCCTTGCCGTCGCCGGGGTCGAGACAGAAGGAGCCAGCGCACCCGCACCTGCCGACATCTGGCTGCTTCTCGTTCGCGGCGATCACTCGCTCAATGAGGTGAAGGCCAGCAAGATCGAGGGCCTGCGCGATGGCTGGCGGTTCGCGACGGCGGCCGAAATCCGCGCGAGCTTCGGCAGCGACCCTGGCTATCTCGGCCCGATTGGCCTCGTGCAGGGCGGCGATGCCAAGGTTCGCGTGCTCGCCGATCGCACCGTCGCTGCGATGAGCGATTTCGTCTGCGGTGCCAACGAGGCGGGCTTCCATTTCACCGGTGTCAACTGGGGCCGCGATCTGCCCGAGCCCGACCTCGTCGCCGACATACGCAACGTCGTCTCCGGCGATCCTTCGCCGGACGGCAAGGGCCGGCTAGCGATCCAGCGTGGTATCGAGGTTGGCCACGTGTTTTTCCTCGGCACCAAGTACAGCGCGCCGATGAAGGCGACCTATCTCGACGAGAAGGGCCAGCCGCAACTGCTGGAGATGGGCTGCTACGGGATCGGCATCACGCGCATCGCCGGCGCTGCGGTCGAGCAGAATCACGACGAGCGCGGCATGATCTGGCCGGCAGCCATCGCACCGTTCTCGGTCGTCGTCTGTCCGATCGGCTACGACCGCGCGGTAGCGGTTCGCGACGCGGCCGACGCCCTGCACGCGCAACTCCTGGCCGCCGGCATCGACGCCATCCTCGACGATCGTGGCGAAAGGCCGGGTGCGATGTTCGCCGACTGGGAGCTGATCGGCGTGCCGCACCGCGTCGTTCTCTCGGAGCGCGGCCTGAAGCAGGGCGAGATCGAATACCAGGGTCGTCGCGACGCTGCCGCTGCAGTGCTTCCGGCTGCCGATGCGCTGACCTTTGTCAGGGGCAAGCTCGCGGCATGAAGGGCGGGCTCTCCCCGCCGGGGAGCCGACGGCGCGCGCTCCTCGCCGCGACCATGCTCGGCGGCGCGGGGCTCGCCTGGCCCCGCGTCGCCAGCGCTGGCGCGCAGATCGAGGAGCCGCTCGCCGACGCCGTGCGGTCCGTGCTTTCGGCAGCCATCGCCAATCGGGCGCCGCCAAAACCGGCTTTCGCCAACATCGACGAGCGTCTTGCCCACCTTCGCTGGCTCGCTGCCATGAGCGACCGGCTACGCCGGCAGAATGCGGGGCTCGTCACGCGCGTCGAGTTCCTCGAAACCCTGTGGTACGAGAGCAAGCGGGCCGGCCTCGAGCCGGCCCTGATGCTCGGCCTCGTTCAGGTCGAGAGCGGATTTCGCAAGTACGCGATCAGCATCGTCGGGGCGCGCGGCTACACCCAGGTGATGCCGTTCTGGGCCCGACTCATCGGCGATGGCGACGTGGCGCGCCTTTTCCACATGCAGACGAACCTGCGATTCGGCTGCGTCATCCTGCGCCACTATCTCGACCTCGAGAACGGCGACCTCTTCTTTACCCTGGGCCGCTACAACGGCAGCCGCGGCCGGCCCGAGTATCCGGATGCGGTGCTGGCGGCGCGGCGCAGTTGGGAATATCCCTCGCGTTGAGGAGAAGCCGAGGTGCTCAGAGCCCGCGCCACGTCTTCGGGGCGGCGCCTTCGATGCCGAGCAGCGCGAGCACGCGCTCGACGCTGTCTTCGACCATTTCGGCGATCGTCTGTGGCCGATGATAGAAAGTCGGTAGCGGTGGGAAGACGATCGCGCCCATCTCCGTCGCGGCAGTCATGTTGCGCAGGTGCGCCAGATTGAACGGCGTCTCGCGGACCATGAGGACGAGCTTTTTGCGCTCCTTCAGGGCGACGTCGGCGGCCCGCGTCAGCAGGTTGTCCGAGAGGCCATGCGCGATCGCCGCGAGCGACTTCATCGAGCACGGCACAACGACCATCGCGTCGACTGCGAACGAGCCGCTCGCGATCGCTGCACCGACATCGGCCGGGTTGTAGGCGACGTCGGCCCGCGCTTCGAGCGCCTGCCGGTCCAGGCCGAGCTCATGGTGGACGTTGAGGATCGCCGCCGGCGTGGCGACGAGATGCGTCTCGCGCCCGGCGGCGCGCAGGCGCTCGAGAAGCTTCACCGCGTAGACCGCTCCTGTCGCGCCCGTGACGCCCACCACCACGCGTGGGTGCACGACGGGCTGCACGCCTAAGCCGGGAGGCCGAGGGCCTGTTGCAGTTCGCCGGCCTGGTACATCTCGGTCATGATGTCCGAGCCGCCGACGAATTCACCGTTGACGAAGAGCTGCGGAATCGTCGGCCAGTCGGAATAGGTCTTGATGCCCTGGCGGATCTCTTCGTCCTCGAGCACGTTGACCGTCTTCAGGTCGGAAACGCCGCAGGCCTTGAGAATCTGGATCGCCCGACCCGAGAAGCCGCACATCGGGAACTGCGCCGTTCCCTTCATGAAGAGCACGACCCGATGACCCTTGACGAGATCGCCGATGCGCTGTTGAACGTCGCTCATGGTGCCGAACCGTGGAGAAATGTCGATGCGCCAACTGTAGCCGGAAATATCCGGCGAGCGGGTCAGAAGGAATACGAGACGCCGAGCTGGAGGACCGGCGAGAGGTGCATGTCGTGGACGACGTCGTCGAAGTTTTGGCCGCCGACGAAAACGCGGCCGAGGCGAACCGCGTTGGCCGGATTCAGCGAGACGAGCCCGAGGTCGGCGCTGAAGCTCCAGCCGCTGCGCACCGCGAGGCTGCTGTAACCGATGCCGACGTAAGGCAGTGTTGCGTTGTCGGCGTTTGGATCGAAGGCGTTGGCGCCCAGAGCCGGCGACTGGCCGAAGAGCCGCCGATTGACGCTGAGCAGGCCGCTGGCCGGCGCGGTACCCGGCGTGCCCCACAGGTTGTTTCGCGCGCCGACGATGATGCCGCTGGTGGCACGAAAGCCGCCGGCCTGGATCTTGTCGTTGCCCGGCGACCCGCCGAAATACAGGTCGCCCATGATGCTCAGGGTGCTGACCTTGAGACCACTGCTGTCGGCGAAAGAGAAATCGCCTCGCCAGCCGGGGACGGCCGAGTAGGCGATACGGCCATGGAGGTTCGCCCACGGTACGCGATCCGCGTCCGCCGCCAGGCCGTTGCCGTCGGCCCACGCTCCGGCACAAGGCAGCAACGTGGCAGCCCAGAAGACGATTCCCGTGGCAATGCGCATGACAACCTCCTCGATCCCGCCCGGCGGTTGAAGCGGCAGGTACGACGCCTGCGCTTGGAGAGTTATCGTACGAGCAGGTGTTTCGACGCGTGTTGCGAATCCGATGAACGGCACGGCGTTTGTCGCGCCCGCGCGGCTTTTTGCACAGCGGCAGCGATGGAATGCATCGACCCGTGATCGTTGTGACGGACCGTTACGGTCGTGCGGCTCGCCGCGCGCCGGTCGCCCGGGCGTGGCCGGCCAGATCGCGCCGCGTCTCGATGTCTTCGAATCCCGCCTGGCGCAGCAGGGCGCGAACGGGTTCCGCCTGATCGAAGCCGTGTTCGAGGACGAGCCATCCCTTGGCGTTCAGATGACCGGCGGCGCCGGCGATGATCGCCGCCAACGCGCCGAAGCCATCACCGCCCGGCGTCAACGCGGCTCGCGGCTCGTGGCCCAGCGCGTCGAGTGCCGGGTCGTCTTCACGGACATACGGCGGGTTGGCGAGAACGAGGTCGAAGCGCCGGCCTTCGAGCCCCTGCCACCATGACGCCTCGATGAATTCGACCGACAATGACAATCGCTCGGCGTTGCCCTGCGCCACCGCGAGCGCGGCAGGGCTCGTATCGGTCGCAACGACGCGGGTGTTCGGATGCGCCTGTTTGATGGCCAGGGCGATGGCGCCGCTGCCGGTGCCGAGATCGACGACGCTTTTACGACTCCCGCTGTCGCCGAGCAGCGCATCGGCCCAGTCGATGAGCAGCTCGGTCTCGGGCCGCGGAATCAGCACGGCCGGCGTCACGTCGAGCAGGAGGCCGCGAAATTCCTTCTGCCCGAGCAGGTAGGCGAGCGGTTCGCCGCCGGCGCGACGCTCGAGCCAGGCCCTCCAGTGCGACGCGACGTCGGCCTCGAGGAAGGCCTCGTCGTGGCCGATGAGCCAGGTCCGGCTGGCCGCCATGAGCCGCGCCAGCATCAGCCGCGCGTCGAGGAGGGCGATGCCGCGCGCGCGCGCTTGTGCCAGCGCGGCGGCGACATTCAGGCGATTCGCATTCACGCCTCGCCGTTTTCCAGCATCGCCAGTTGCTCGGCAGCCTGCGCCGCCTGCAGCGCGGCGATCACCTCGCCGAGGCCGCCGTCGAGGATCGCCTGCAGCTTGTAGAGCGTGAGGCCGATGCGATGGTCGGTGACGCGGCCCTGGGCGAAGTTGTAGGTGCGGATGCGATCGCTGCGGTCGCCACTGCCGATCAGGCTCTTGCGCGTCGCCGCCTCCATGGCTGCACGCTCGGAGCGCTCCTTCTCGCGCAAACGGGCCGTCAGCACCGCCATCGCCTTGGCCTTGTTGCGATGCTGCGAGCGGTCGTCCTGGCACTCGGCGACGATGCCCGTCGGCAGATGCGTGATGCGGATTGCACTGTCGGTCTTGTTGACGTGNNTGGCCGCCGGCGCCGCTGGCGCGGAACGTGTCGATGCGCAGCTCGCTCGGGTCGATCGTCAGCTCTTCGGTTTCGTCTGGCTCCGGCAGGACGGCCACCGTACACGCGCTCGTGTGGATACGGCCTTGCGTTTCGGTCACGGGAACGCGCTGCACGCGATGCCCGCCCGACTCGAACTTGAGCTGCGCGTAGACCGAGCCGCCCTCGATACGCAGGACGATTTCGCGGTAGCCGCCGAGATCGCTTGCGCTCTCCGACATCACCTCGCTCTTCCAGCCTTGCTGCTCGGCAAAGCGCAGGTACATGCGCGCGAGGTCGGCAGCGAAAAGTGCCGATTCTTCGCCGCCGGTGCCGGCACGGATTTCGAGAAAGACGTTGCGCGCATCGTCGACGTCGTGGGGCAGGAGCGCCGCTTGAATCTCTAGTCCGAGGCGTTCGAGGTCGGCTCTGGCGGCCTCGGCCTCTTCCCCCGCGAGTGCGGCCATCGCTGCGTCCGCCGACGACTCGGCGAGCAGTTCCTTCGCCGCGGCGAGATCGCGCTCGCGCGCTTCGAATCGGCGGAAAAGTTCGACGAGCTCGGCCGCTTCGGCGTGCTCGCGGCTCAACTCGCGATATCGCTTCATGTCGGCGGCGATGCCCGGATCGGCGAGCGTCGCATCGAGCTCGGACAACCGAAGCGCAAGGCGCTCGAGCTGTTGGCGCAGCGATGGTTTCATGGGCGTGGGAGTGAGCAGGCAAGGACGTTGCGGCATGGCAACCGCGCGACCGCAGTGCCCTGGCGCGCGAGCGTCGCTAGCGCTTGTCCTCGCCCGGCGACCGCGTTCTCGCGCGCAGGAAGAGGCGCGAGACGGTCCGGGCCAGCTGCGTGCGCTCTTCGCCGTCGGCGGCGCGCAGCTCGGCGAAGGTCCCGTGCAGCATCTTTTGCGTCAGGCCCTTCGAGAGCGCTTCGAGGACGACGCCGACGTCCTCGCCGCCGGCCAGCAGCTTTCTCGCCCGCGCGATCTCGAGTGAGCGCCAATCGTCTGCCTGGGCGTGCAGCGCCTGGATGAGCGGGATCGAGCCGCGCCGGTCGAGCCATTGGACGAAGCTCTGCACGCCGTTCTCTATGATCACCTCGGCTTGAGCCACCGCGGCCTCGCGCTTTTCGCCAGCCGTCTGAACGAGCGTCGACAAGTCGTCGACCGTATAGAGATAGACGTCGGACAAGCGGGCGACTTCGGGCTCGATGTCGCGCGGCACCGCGAGGTCGATCATGAACATCGGCCGATGCCGACGCGCCTTCAGCGCTCGTTCGACCGCGCCGAGGCCGATGATGGGAAGCGAGCTCGCAGTGCACGAGACGACGATGTCGAATTCGGCGAGGCGCGACGGCAGGTCGGCGAGCGGCATCGTCGTCGCTCCGAAGCGTGCGGCCAGTTCGGTGGCACGCTCGCTGCCGCGATTAGCGATGGCCATGAGGCGCGGGCGGCGCGCCGCGAAATGCGTCGCTGCGAGCTCGATCATTTCGCCCGCGCCGACGAAAAGAATCCGGCTCTGCGCGAGCGATTCAAAAAGCTGGGAAGCGAGGCGCACCGCAGCGGCCGCCATGCTGATCGAGTGGCTGCCGATCTCGGTCGATGAGCGCACTTCCTTGGCGACGGCGAACGAGCGCTGGAACATCTGCTGCAGGGTCGAGCCGAGCGTGCCGGCGCTGTCGGCCTCGCGCACCGCCTGCTTCAACTGGCCGAGGATCTGCGGCTCGCCGAGCACCATCGAGTCGAGCCCGCTGGCGACGCGAAACGCGTGGCGCGCCGCCGACGGGCCCTCGAGCACATAGGCGTGCGAACGCAGCGTCTGGCTCGTAACGCCGCCGATGCCGGCGAGCCAGTCGACGGCGGGGTCGACCGCGGCGACCTCGGCGCCTACGTAGAGCTCGGTGCGGTTGCAGGTCGAGACGATGGCGACTTCGTTGACGCGGGAGTGGCGCGAGCGAAAGGCCTGCAGCGCGGCCGGCAGTTGCTGGGCCGAGAACGCGAAACGGCCGCGCAGGTCCAGCGGCGCGGTCGTGTGGTTGAGCCCCAGCGCGAAGACGCTCATCGATCAATTATAAAATTGCCGCCCGAAACGCCGCTTCCGTGCAACCCGCCGACGCCTTCTGGCACATCGCCAACTTTTTCGCGCCTGCGCTCGTCGTCGGCCTGCTTGCTGCGGCGGTGACCAAGCTCATGTGGCGGCGCGAACTGGTCGCGATCAGCTGGCTGCAGCTCGCCGCCTGGGCGAGCGCGGCAATGGCGGGGGTCTCGATGCTCGGCCTCGTCATCTTCGAACACGACGGCAAGATCATCACGTATGCGGCGATGCTCGTCGCCTGCGCGGTCGCTTTGTGGTGGGCAGGATTTCGCCGGGGCGGCCGCTGAGGCGACGAGCGGCGCTTGACGCAATCAGGCGACGACGACATCGCCGCGCAGCGAGTGGCCTCGCACCTCGGTGACCCGGACGTCGACCATGCACCCGACGAGCTCTCGGGACGCGACGACGTTGACGACGCGGTTGCACGCCGTGCGGCCCATGAGCTCGCCCGCATCCTTGCGTGAAGCGCCCTCGACGAGGATGCGCTGGACCGTGCCGAGGCGCGATCGGCTGATCGCGTCGCCTTGCGCTTCGATCTTCGACTGCAGCCGCTGCAATCGCTCGAGCTTCTCGGCCGCACTCGTCTCGTCGGTGAGCGACGCCGCCGGTGTGCCCGGGCGCGGGCTGAAGACGAAGCTGAAGCTGTGATCGAAGCCGACGTCCTCCACGAGCTGCATCGTTCGCTCGAAATCGCCGGCCGTCTCGCCGGGAAAGCCGACGATGAAGTCGCTCGAAATGGCGATCCTCGGGCGAACCGCGCGCAGCTTTCTTACCGTGCTCTTGAACTCGAGCGACGTGTAGCCGCGCTTCATCGCTGCCAACACGCGATCGCTGCCATGCTGGACCGGCAGGTGGACGTGGTCGACGAGCTTGTCGACTCGGTCGTAGGCATCGATCAGCCGCTGCGTGAATTCCTTGGGATGGCTCGTCGTGTAGCGAACCCGCTCGATGCCCGGGATCTCGGCGACGACTTCGAGCAAGGTCGCGAAATCGGCGATCTCGCTCGTGCCACCCATCGCACCGCGGTAGGCGTTGACGTTCTGGCCAAGCAGTGTCACTTCGCGCACGCCCTGCTCGGCAATGCCGGCGATCTCGGCGAGCACGTCGTCGAAGGGGCGCGAGACTTCCTCGCCGCGCGTATAGGGAACGACGCAGTAGGAGCAGTACTTCGAGCAGCCTTCCATGATCGAGACGAAGGCCGTCGGCCCGACGACGCGTGCCGGCGGCAGGTGGTCGAACTTCTCGATCTCGGGAAAGCTGATGTCGACCTGCGGCCGCAGCTCGGCGCGGCGTCGCTCAAGCATGGCGGGCAGCCGGTGCAGCGTTTGCGGCCCGAAGACGAGATCCACATAGGGTGCCCGGCGCACAATCGCCGCGCCTTCCTGGCTCGCGACGCAGCCGCCCACACCGATCAGCGCGCCCCTGGCCTTCAGATGCTTGACGCGGCCGAGGTCGCTGAAGACTTTTTCTTCGGCCTTTTCGCGCACCGAGCAGGTGTTGAAGAGGATGAGGTCGGCTTCCTCGACGTCGTTCGTCGGCTCGTACCCTTCGGCTTCGCGCAGGACGTCGGCCATCTTGCCTGAGTCGTAGACGTTCATCTGGCAGCCGAAGGTCTTGATGAAGACCCGCGGCTTTGTGGCGACAGGCGCTCCCGCGCGCACTTCGTTCGCTGCCCCCCGAGGGGGCGGCAAGGCCCTTGGGACGGCCCGGCGGGCGTTGCGTGCTTCGCTCATGGCTTGGTCCAGGTCTGGGCGACGGGGTCGAAGCTCCAGGCCTGCGCCTCGACCAGCGTTCTCGGCCAGGGCTTGTTGGCGGCCTCTTGGGGTGTGAGGATCCACACGTCTTTCACGAGCCCGTACAGGTCGATCGTGTAGTGAACGAGAAAGCGCGCGTCCAACAGGCCACTCGGAACGATGACCATGTTGTTCATGTCGCGGATCCGCGTGCCGGGCGCGAGGCGTGCCGGTTGCCCGTTGAGCGTGATCTCAGGGGCCTGGCCGAAGACGATGGCGCCACGCAAGGCGTTCTGCGGAAAGTTTCGCTGCACTTGCGCGGCCGCCGGCAGCGCCAGCAGGCACGCGGCGGCGAGGAAGAGGAGGCGGCGAAGCATGGTCTGGTGGCGCTTCAGGGACTCGAACCCCGGACCTGCGGATTATGATTCCGTCGCTCTAACCGACTGAGCTAAAGCGCCTGAGCCCGCGAGTATAGCGAGCCGTCATCGGGCGAGCCGCCTCGCGAAGCCGGCCCATCCCACTGCCGCAGCGCGGCACTTCCACGCCGGCCTGGCCGACCTTGCATGTTCAGCTTCTTCAGAAAAAAGCCGGCCGAGACCGAGACGCCCGCGAAGACTTCCGGCCCTGTTTTCGATGTCCCGGGCGGCGATGGCGGACCGGCATCTGCGGCGCCGGCGCCCGAGCGGTCACGAACCGCTCTCGAATGGCTCAATGCCGATGTCGGTGAGTTGTTCTTTGGCAAGAGGCCCGGCACTGGAGTGGCGCCTGTGGCCGACGACAGACGCGTCGAGCAACCTGCGCAAGCGCTGGCGTCAGCCCCGGCGCCAATGCCTTCCGCCGAGCCTTTGGCGGAAGACCGGCGCGACTGGCTGGGCCGCCTTCGCACCGGCCTGCGCCGCACCGGTTCCAGCATCGCAGAGGTCTTCGTCGGCGCGACCATCGACGCGGCAATGTACGAGGATCTCGAAGCGGCGCTGCTGCAGGCCGACGCCGGCGCCGCAGCCACGAAGTACCTCCTCGACGACCTGCAGAGCCGCATCACGCGCGCCGACGTGCGCGACCCTTCGACCGTGCGCCGGCTCCTCGCCGAGAGCATCGCCGACCTGCTCGCGCCGCTCGAGAAGCCGCTCGTCATCGGCGAGCACGTGCCTACCGTGATCATGGTCGTCGGCGTCAACGGCGCCGGCAAGACGACGAGCGTCGGCAAGCTCGCTCGCTATCTCATGGATGCGAATCAGAAGGTGTTGCTCGCCGCTGCCGACACGTATCGCGCAGCGGCGCGCGAGCAACTGCTCGCCTGGGCCGAACGCGCCGATCCCGACATGAACGCTCCGGCGTCGGCAGCGGGCCGGGCGAGTTCGAACCGTATCGAGATCGTCAGCCAGGAAGGCGGCGATCCGGCTGGCGTCACCTTCGACGCCGTCGTCGCCGGCAAGGCGCGTGGCTGCGATGTCGTCATCGTCGACACGGCCGGGCGCCTGGCGACGCAGTCGCACCTGATGGAGGAGCTGAAGAAGATCCGGCGCACGATCGGCAAGGCCCAGGCCGGCGCGCCGCACGAGGTGCTGCTCGTGATCGACGGCAATACCGGGCAGAACGCGCTGGCCCAGGTCCAGGCATTCGACGCAGCCCTAAGGTTGACGGGCCTCGTCATCACCAAGCTCGACGGCACGGCCAAGGGCGGCGTCCTCGCGGCGATCGCGCTCTGGTCGCGTTCGCGGTCCGCGCCGCTGCCGGTCTATTTCGTCGGCGTCGGCGAGCAGCTCGCCGATCTGCAGACCTTTCGCGCGCGCGAATTCGCCGAAGCGCTCGTGCGCTAGCGCCGTTCCGGCAGTGGCAGGATCGGCGTGACCGATTCCTCGAGCTCGTCGAACCAGGTCGAGCCCGCGGGTTCTGCGACCTCGATGACCTCGCCCTGGCTCCAGTCGCGGTCGGTGTCGGCGAACGGATCGACGGCCGGCCCCTCGACCGCCACCGCACTTTCGGCGAGCGCGGCAGCGCCGACGGTCGCGAGCACGGGCGCCGGCGCCGGCTTTCTCGCCAGGCTCGGCGGCACCGCAGGCGTATCGGGGAGGATCTTCTCGCGCGCCGCCTCAATCGTCGGCAAGCGCTCTTCGTTCCAGACGTGGATCGGAATGTTGGCGGACTTGAGCACGCGGGCGAGCCGGTCGAGGCGTACTTGCAGCTTGTCACCCAGTTGCTCGACGGGAGGCCGGATCTCGACGACGGCGACGACCTGCGAGGTCACGTCGCAGATGACGAAGTCGACGCACTGGCTGCCGAGTCGGCGCATCCATTCGGCGTACGAGTTGCGCTTCGGCACGTTGATGAAGCGGGCGATCGGAACCTGGGCAAGGATCATGTACCCAGGCAAAGCCAGCTTCAGGGTACTGAAGGCGAGCCGCTCCTGCGAGCGCAGAACGCGCGTCGGCTCAGGCGGCCAAGCCGCAAGCGTGTCGAGCCGATCCTCGGGCGCTTCCGGCCGCTGCGCCGTACCCTGGCGCCGCGCCAGCCACCAGATGAGCGGCAGAGCGCACAAGAGCGCGAGCACCGAAATCAGGAGCGGATCCATTGTTACATCGTAGTCATCACGGTTCGTCTCGAGCTATCGCGTCGAGCAACGCTCAGCGCATTCCCCCGAATCCCTTCATCGCGCCCATTCGCTTCATCATCTTCATCATGCCGCCGCCCTTCATCTTCTTCATGAGGTCGCGCATTTGTCCGTATTGATTCAGCAGGCGGTTGACCTCCTGCACCTGAACTCCGGCGCCGCTCGCGATCCGCCGCTTGCGCGTCGCCTTCAGAAGCTCGGGCTTGCGTCGCTCGAGTGGCGTCATGGAACAGATGATGCCTTCCATGCGCCGCACGTCGCGTTCGGCTCGCTCCATTTCCGCCGGCCCGAGATTGCCGGCCCTTCCGGTAAGTTCGGAGGGTAACTTGTCCATGAGGCCGCCGAGGCCGCCCATCTTCTTCATCTGTGAAATCTGTGACAGGAAGTCGTTCAGATCGAAGCTGTCGCCGGCTTTGACCTTCTCGGCCAGCTTCTGCGCCGCCGCGACGTCGACGTTCTTCTGTACCTCTTCGACGAGGCCGACGATGTCGCCCATGCCAAGCACGCGGCCGGCGTGGCGCTCGGCATCGAATACTTCGAGCCCGTCGATCTTTTCGCTGGTGCCGGCGAACTTGATCGGCGCGCCCGTGACGGCGCGCACGGAAAGCGCCGCGCCGCCGCGCGAATCGCCGTCCATCTTGGTCAGAACGATGCCCGTGAGCGGCAACGCTTCCTTGAAAGCCTTAGCCGTATTCACCGCATCCTGGCCTTGCATCGCGTCGACGACGAAGAGTGTCTCGACCGGCTGGAGCGCCGCATGTAACTCGCGGATCTCGGCCATCAGCTTTTCGTCGATCGCCAGTCGGCCGGCGGTGTCGACGAGCAGAACGTCGAAATAGTGGCGCCTGGCATGGTCGAGCGCGCTCGTCGCGATGGCCAGCGGCGAGTCGCTCGCGCTGGAGGGGAACCACTCTGCGCCCGCCTGCCGCGTCACCGTCTTCAGTTGCTCGATAGCGGCAGGGCGGTAAACGTCGGCTGAAACGGTGAGCACTTTCTTGCGGCGCTTTTCGATCAGGTGCTTGGCGAGCTTGGCCGTCGTCGTCGTTTTGCCCGAACCCTGAAGGCCGGCCATGAGGATGACGGCGGGCGGCTGCGTCGCGAGATCGAGCTCGGCGACGCCATCGCCCATCGTCGCCGCGAGCTCGCGGTTGACGATGCCGACCAAGGCCTGCCCCGGCGAGAGCGAGCCGACGACCTCGGCGCCGAGCGCGCGGGTCTTGACGCGGGCGATGAAGTCGCGCACCACGGGCAGCGCGACGTCGGCTTCGAGGAGCGCCATGCGGACTTCGCGCAGCATGTCCTGCACGTTGTCCTCGGTGATGCGGGCCTGGCCGCGCATCGTCTTGACGAGCCGGCTCAGGCGGTCGGTGAGGGCAGAAGCCATCAGGCGCGCACGCGGCCGCTACGGCGCGAGTGCGAAAGTACACTTGAATGATGATTCTATCGTTCGGTCCCGACCCGGGCACGCTCTCGCCGCTCGCCGTGGCGCTCAGCCTGCCGAGCGTCGTGGCGCTGGCCTGCTACGTCGGCGCATCGATGCCGAGCGAGCGCTTTGCGGCCAGCTTGCGCAAAGCCTTGCTGGTCGGATGGATCGCGCAAGGGCTGTCGATCGTCATCGATCTCGTCGGCATCGGATCGGACATTCCCGGCGCCCGATTCGGCTTTGCGCCGGCTCTGTCGATCACGATCTGGTTCGTGCTCGCGGTATACGAACTCGAGAGCCAGTTCGTGCCGCTGCCCGGTGCGCGCCGCACGCTGGCCTACTGCGGCATCGTCGTCGTCGTCCTCGCCTGGATCTATCCGGGCCAGGTCCACGCACTCGCGTCTTCCGTGTGGGCGCCTTTGCACTGGCTCCTCGGCATCGCTTCTTACGGCCTTTTCGGCGTCGCCGTTCTTCATGCGCTGCTGCTCAGCCGCGCCGAGCGGCAGATGCGTCGCACCGCGCTCGCTTCCGCTGCGCGGGCCGATGGATTGCCGATCCTTCGCCTCGAGCGTCTGACGTTTCGTTTCGTCGGCGCCGGCTTTGTCGCGCTTTCGGCGGCGATCGTCCTCGGCGCCTGGTTCGCGAATCCGTGGCGTTGGGATCACAAGACGGTGTTCTCGATCCTCGGCTGGATCGTTTTCGCCGGCCTTCTCGCCGGCCGCAGGGCTTTCGGCTGGCGCGGCCCGATGGCGGCGCGCTGGCTCTACGCCGGCGCCGCCCTGCTGCTTCTCGCCTACGTCGGCTCGCGCTTCGTCCTCGAGGTGCTGCTGCATCGCGCCCCACCGGTCACATGAAGATCATTCTTTTCCTGGTCGCGGTGTTCGTGCTGCTGTGGCTGCTGCGTGGCAGCACGAGCCGCCGGGCGCGGCCGTCCGAACCACGGCGGCCGGAATCCCCGCAGCCGATGCTTGCCTGCGCCGAGTGCGGCGTGCACCTGCCGCGCGACGAGGCGCTGCCCGGTCGTGGCGGCGTGTTCTGCGGCGAGGCGCATCGTGCGGCATTCGAGAAGGCACACCCCGACGCGTCATGAACGTGCTATCTCGTCGCGGACGGAACTGCCTTTTCGCGCCAGCGCGGTGTCGAACCGGGCCCGGATGGGCGTGAACATTTTCTCGGGCCCGGCGGCGCCGGCCGGCCCGGAGCCGCGACCACGACGGCCAACGCCCGGCGAAGAGTCGTGGTTCGGCGGCGTGAGCGCGCCCGCCGACACGCAGTCGCTGATCGACGATTCGCGCTTTACCGCGTCGTGGCAGACCGACGCCGAAGCGCGGCTGCGCCGCGGACCGGTGACCGGCGTCGCATCGACGACGTTCGAGCGCATCTACCGCGCCTTCATCGCTGCGAGAGCCGCGCTCGGCGCCGCTCTGGCGGCGACCCTCGCTGTGGCGAGCGCATTCGGTCTGCGGCCGAGTCTGCCTATCGGCGCCCTGAGCGTCGCCTATGCGACGCTTGCGATCAGCATGTGGCTGCTGCCGCGCTTTCGTCGTGGCGCGGCGCCGCACACCTTCGCGCGGCTGCGCAGCCCGCAATGGATCGCGACGATCGGCGCCGACCTCGCCTTCTTCACCGGTCTGCATGTCGCGTCGCCAGGGTCGAGCTTCAATTACGTCGCGCTGCTCGTCCTGCCGGTGCTGATGGCCGGGGTGCTGACGCCGCGGCTGATGGCGCTCGGCACGGCGGCGCTGGCCACCTTCGCGCTGCTCGGCACCGCATGGCTCGGCCTGCTTTCCGGAGGTGATGCACCGCTTCTCATGACCCAGGCAGGCCTGGCCGGCAGCGGCTTTTTCGTCATCACGGTCCTCGCCGGTGAGCTGGCGGGCCGAATCGCGCGCGAAGAACTGAGTGCGCGCGGCAGCATGGAAATGGCGCGCCAGCAGGCGCAGCTGAACCGGCTCGTGCTCGAGGAAATGGAAGACGGCGTCCTCGTCGTCGACCGTGGCGGCAAGGTCCGCGCCGCCAATCCGGCGGCGCGGCGCCTGCTTGCGCCCGAAGGGACGAGCCGTGCTGCGCCATTTCAGTTGCGCGGCGTTCCGGCCTGGGGCGCCCTCGTTTTGGCGGTAGAACGAGCCTTCGCTGAGGCGGCGTGGCCGGAGACCGGCCGCGATGTGACCTTGCCCTTCGCTCCGGATTTGCATCGAACGCTGCGGGCTCGGATTCGCTTCACGAGAAAGCGCGAAGCGCGGGCGAGCGAGGATGTCTGCGTCGTCTTTCTCGAGGACGTGCGCAACGTCCAGGCGCGCAGCCGGCAGGAAAAGCTCGCGGCGATGGGGCGCGTCTCGGCCGGGATCGCCCATGAGATCCGCAACCCGCTCGCCGCGATCGCGCAGGCCAACGCGCTGCTTTCCGAAGACGCGACCGATCCGGCGCAGCGCCAGCTCATGCGCATGGTGACGGACAACGTCGAGCGTCTGAAGCGCATCATCGACGACGTGATGGAAGTCGCGCCCGGCCGCGTCCACGACGTCGGCAGCATCGACGCGACAGCGCAGCTCGCGGCGGTGTGCAGCGAGTGGGCGCAGGCAGCCGGCGTACAGCTCGGCGAGCAAAGCGTGTTGCGCGTCGATCTGCCGACGGAGCCGATCGGCGTCATGTTCGACGCCGAGCACCTGCGCCGCGTTCTCGTCAATCTGCTCGACAACGCGCGCCGCCATGCGAGCCAGCGATCGGGAGCGATACTGCTGACGCTGCGCGCAGCCGACGAAGCGAGCGCCGAGTTCAGCGTGCTCTCCGATGGCGCGCCGATTTCGGCCGACGTCGAATCTCATTTGTTCGAGCCCTTTTTCTCGACACGCAGCCGCGGCACGGGGCTCGGCCTTTACATTTGCCGCGAGCTCTGTGAGAGATACGGGACGCGCATCGATTACCGTCTTTTGCCCCCCGACGCACCGCACCGCAACGACTTTTTCGTCAACATGCGCCGCGCCGCTTTGCAACCCTCCGAAGCCCGATTGCATCTGACCCCATGAGACACCGCACAGCGACAGATATTTCGCGGGCCGGGCGCCGGGCCGCTCCCAGGCCGGCTCGTGCCCCCTCGAGGGGCCGGCCGACGCCTGCATCGGACGGGGGGCTCGATTGACCACCGCCTCGCATTTCAGCCTGCTCGTCGTCGACGACGAACCCGATCTGCGAACGCTGTACGAGCTGACGCTGCTTCGCGAGGGCTACGACCTCGATACCGCCGGCACGGTTCAGGAAGCCCTGCTGCACCTCAAGGACCGCACCTACAGCGCCGTCATCACCGACATGCGGCTGCCCGACGGCTCGGGCCTCGATGTGTTGCGCTGGCTCGAGGAAGGCGGCCGGCGCGAGAAGGCGATCGTCATCACCGCCTACGGGTCGTCCGAGAACGCCGTCGAAGCCTTGAAGGCCGGTGCCTACGACTATCTCACCAAGCCGGTCGATCTCAAGCAGTTCCGCGGCGTCGTCGCCTCCGCACTGGGGCGTGGCGGCAGCGGGCCGACCGTCGATCCGTCGAGCCTGCCTTCGGAGCTGCATCGCTCGGTCGCGCCGCCGCGACCGGCGCGCGTCGCACCGCCAACGGTTGCGCCGGTCAGCCAGGCGCTCGGCCGCATGGCGGGCAATTCGACGGCCATGCAGCAAGTGCGCACGCTGGTCGAGAAGGTGGCGCGCAGCATGGCGCCAGTGCTTGTCAGCGGCGAGTCGGGAACGGGCAAGGAGCTCGTCGCGCGCGCCATTCACGAGGTGAGCGTGCGCGGCGCCATGCCCTTCGTGCCAGTCAACTGCAGCGCCATTCCCGAGCAGTTGCTCGAGGCCGAGTTCTTCGGCTATCGCAAAGGTGCATTCACCGGCGCCAACGACGATCGCGAGGGATTTTTCCAGGCTGCCAACGGCGGCACCCTCTTCCTCGATGAGATCGGCGACCTGCCGCTGTCGATGCAATCGAAGCTGCTGCGCGCGATCCAGGAGCGATCGGTCCGGCCGGTCGGCGCGGTGATCGAGCAACCGGTCGACGTGCGCCTGCTCAGCGCCACGCACAAGGATCTCGGCGCCGAAGTCCAGGCGGGGCAGTTTCGCCAGGATCTCTACTACCGCCTCAACGTCATCCAGATCCGCGTTCCGCCCTTGCGCGAAAGGCTCGAGGACCTGATGGTCGTGAGCGAGCGGGTGCTCGAACGTCTGGCCCGCGACGCCGGGGTCTGGCCGGCGCCGCGACTGACGCGCGATGCTCTCGTCCATCTTGCGCGCTACCCCTTCCCCGGCAACGTCCGCGAGCTGGAGAACCTGCTGCACCGCGCCGTCGCGCTGTCCGGCGCCGAAGAGCTCGACGTCTACGACCTCGGACTTCCGGAATCGGTATTCACCGACAGCGCGGCGCAGGAACTCGACCCCTTGAATTCCGACGCCGGCGACAAAGCGCTCGGGCCCGGCCGCGGCGCGGCGACTTTGCTGCCGGTCGAAGAGCCGCTGCCGAGCGATCTCGCGAAGTACCTGGACGATGTCGAGCGCGACATCCTCGTCCGTGCGCTCGAGCATCATCGCTTCAATCGCACCGCGGCCGGCATCAGCCTGGGCCTGTCGCTGCGCCAGATGCGCTACCGGATGGCGCGTCTCAACGTCAACGTCGGCGGCGATCTGGGCGGGGCCGATCGCGAGTGAGTGCGGCTCGCGCCGGCCCGGCGCTTCCGTCAACGTGGCAGGACGGTTGGCTGCGCGAGGCCGTGCGGATCGCGTCGCCAAACTTCGGACCGCGGCCGCCCGGAACGGTGATCGACCTCGTCATCGTCCATTCGATCAGCCTGCCCCCGGGCGAATACGGCGGCGACGCGATCGAGCGGCTCTTCACCAATCGGCTCGACTGGAGCGCGCACCCATATTTCGAGACGATTCGCGCCCTCAGGGTCTCGGCGCATTTCCTCGTGCGTCGCGACGGTGCGTTGCTCCAGTTCGTCTCGTGCGACGAGCGGGCCTGGCATGCCGGCCGATCGGACTGGCGCGGCCGCGGCGACTGCAACGACTATTCGATCGGCATCGAGCTCGAAGGCCTCGAAGGCGAGCGCTTCGATGCGGCCCAGTACGAGCGCCTCGGTGCAGTGATCGGCCGTCTGGCCGAGCGCTATCCGATCGCGTCGATCGCCGGGCACGAGCACGTCGCGCCGGGCCGAAAGCACGATCCCGGGCCGGCCTTCGACTGGCCAGGACTGCGCCGTTCGTTGGCTGTGCCCGGGCTCGAATTCGCGGCCTGACCACGCTCGCTTCGCGGTTTTGCGCGAAGGCCGTCGCCTGCGTCGCAGACCGTGAAAAATCCACGAGTGAATACGCTATAGGTAGTGCTTGTAGGCAACACCGACCCCAGATATAGTGTTTGACGATGCTATGCTGGGATGTGTCGCAGAGGCCCCGTGAGGCCGATTTTCCAGCCACGTTCAACCCCTGTTTCGGGCCGGCGAGCCGGCAAAGGCGCCTGTCGAGGCAATGACGAAAACTTCTCCGGCGGCTTGCGGCCGCCCGGGGCGCAAGAGGAGAGTTCATGCAATCAACCACCGCCCCGGCGGCGTCCGTGACCGTCGCTGCGCTTCGGCCCACGGCGCGGCCGGCCAACGCCGCTTCGGCCTACCAGGGCTACCAGACGCTGCGCCGCAATGGCGCCGTCGTGGCCTTCGAACCCAACAAGATCGCCGTCGCCCTGATGAAGGCGTTTCTCGCTGTCCACGGCACTCAGGGTGCCGCTTCGGCGAGCGTTCGCGAGACGGTCGACGGGCTGACCGAATCGGTCGTGCGTGGCCTGCTGCGCTCGCGTCCGGGCGGCGGCACGTTCCACATCGAAGATGTCCAGGACCAGGTCGAGCTCGGCCTCATGCGTGGCGGGCACCACGAGGTGGCGCGCGCGTACGTGCTCTACCGCGAGCGCCGCGCGCAGGAGCGCGCCAGGCAGGCGCCGGCGGCGCGGGCGACCGAGCCGGCGTTCATGGTCACCGACCGCGGCAACCGCGTGCCGCTCGATTCGGTACGCCTGCAGACGCTGATCGAGTCGGCGTGCGCCGGCCTCGGCGCCGACGTGCGGCCCGAGCCCATCCTTGCCGAGACCAAGCGCAATCTTTATGACGGCGTGCCGATCGACGAAGTGCACAAGGCAGCGATCCTCGCCGCCCGCACCCTGATCGAGAAAGACCCCGGCTACTCCCGGGCGACGGCGCGGCTCCTGCTGCACACGATCCGGCGCGAAATTCTCGGCGAGGAATTGCTGCACTCGGACATGCACGCGCGTTACGCCGACTACTTTGCGCAGTTCGTGAAGAAGGGCGTCCAGGCCGAGTTGCTCGACGAGCGCTTGCTCCAGTACGACCTGGCCAAACTCGGCGCCGCATTGAAGGCCGACCGCGACCTGCAGTTCGACTACCTCGGCCTGCAGACGCTCTACGACCGCTATTTTCTGCACATCGACGAAGCCCGCATCGAGCTGCCGCAGGCATTCTTCATGCGCGTGGCGATGGGCCTGGCGCTCGGCGAGATCGACCGCGAGGCGCGCGCCATCGAGTTCTACGAAGTCCTCTCGACCTTCGACTTCATGAGCTCGACGCCGACGCTGTTCAACGCCGGTACGCGCCGCTCGCAGCTCTCGAGCTGCTATCTCACGACGGTCTCCGACGATCTCGACGGCATCTACGAAGCGCTCAAGGAAAACGCGCTGCTCTCGAAGTTCGCCGGTGGTCTCGGCAACGACTGGACCAACGTGCGCGCGCTCGGCAGCCACATCAAGGGCACGAACGGCAAGAGCCAGGGCGTCGTGCCCTTTCTCAAGGTCGTCAACGACACGGCTGTCGCCGTGAACCAGGGCGGCAAGAGGAAGGGCGCGGTCTGCGCCTACCTGGAGAGCTGGCACCTCGACATCGAGGAGTTTCTCGAGCTGCGCAAGAACACCGGCGACGATCGGCGGCGCACCCACGACATGAACACCGCGAACTGGGTGCCCGATCTCTTCATGAAGCGCGTCATGGAAGGGGGCGACTGGACTCTCTTTTCGCCGAGCACCTGCCCCGACCTGCACGACAAGTTCGGCCGCGACTTCGAAGAGGCCTATGCGCGCTACGAAGACAAGGCGGCACGCGGCGAGATCAAGCTCTTCAAAAGGATGAAGGCGGCCGATCTGTGGCGACGGATGCTGACCATGCTGTTCGAGACCGGCCATCCATGGATCACCTTCAAGGACGCCTGCAACGTGCGCTCGCCGCAGCAACACGTCGGCGTCGTCCACTCGAGCAACCTTTGCACGGAAATCACGCTCAACACCGGCGCCACCGAGATCGCCGTCTGCAACCTCGGCTCGGTCAACCTCGCCCACCATTTCAAGAACGGCGCGTTGGACCAGGCCAAGCTGAAGAAGACAGTCGCCACGGCGATGCGCATGCTCGATAACGTCATCGACATCAATTACTACGCGGTCAAGAAGGCGCGCGATTCCAACCTGCGGCATCGCCCTGTCGGGCTCGGCATCATGGGCTTCCAGGACGCGCTTTACGAGGTCGGAGTGCCGTACGCGTCCGAAGCCGCGGTCGAGTTCGCCGATCGCTCGATGGAAGCGGTCTGCTATCACGCCTATTGGGCCTCGACCGAGCTTGCCGCCGAGCGTGGCCGCTATTCGAGCTACCGCGGCTCGCTCTGGGATCGCGGCATCTTGCCGATCGATTCGCTCGACCTGCTCGCTGAACAGCGCGGTTCGCTTACCGGCAATGACACGCCGCTCGTCGAGATCGATCGCTCGTCGACGCTCGACTGGAACGCGCTTCGCAAGCGCATCGGCGAGCACGGCATGCGCAACTCGAACTGCGTCGCCATCGCCCCGACGGCGACGATCTCGAACATCGTCGGCGTCAGCGCCTCGATCGAGCCGTCGTTCGGCAACCTGTCGGTGAAGTCGAACCTCTCGGGCGAGTTCACGATCGTCAACGAGTACCTAGTCCGCGACCTGAAGAAGGCAGGCCTCTGGGACGAGGTGATGGTCATGGACCTCAAGCACTTCGACGGCTCGCTGCAGCGCATCGACCGCGTTCCCGCCGACCTGAAGGCGCTCTATGCGACCGCCTTCGAGATCGAGACGAAGTGGCTCGTCGAGGCCGCGGCGCGGCGGCAGAAGTGGATCGATCAGGCGCAGTCGCTCAACATCTACATGGCCGGCGCTTCCGGAAAGAAGCTCGACGAGACCTACAAGCTGGCGTGGATTCGCGGCCTGAAGACGACCTACTACCTGCGTACCTTGAGCGCGACGAACGCCGAGAAGTCGACCGTCAAGTCGGGCCAGCTCAACGCCGTCGGCAACGGTGCGCGATCGGCCGCCGGCGGCGCTGCGGTATCGCCGATCGCGCCGCTGCTGTCGAGCGTCGCGCGTGCAGCCGGTGCCGAATCGGAAGTGAAGTTCTGCGCGCTGAACAACCCGGAGTGCGAAGCGTGTCAGTGAAGCGAGACGAGCCCATCGACACATCGTTCGAAGCGACGCCGCGTGATGCATTCGTCACGCACTCGATGCGACGGAGCAACATCGATCGGGCCTTGTGATCGATAAGGCTTGGGCTTTGCATCTATCGCTCGGATAATTGAAAGGCAGAGGAAATATCCGCAATGCTGGTTTGGGAAGAAGACAGAACCACCGAGACCGTTCACGCCGCAAGCACCGCGCCCCGCGCGGTATCCGCATTGCGTTTGCCTTCGCCGGCGCCCCTCGATTCCTCTCTGCCGCTCGATGCGCGCGCCGCTGCGCCAGCCCTGGTTCTCGCCACGGCCTCGAGCGCGGCGACGAGCGCGCCTCGCGTCAAGGCGGCCGACAAGCGGATCATCAACGGGCGGACCGACGTCAACCAGCTCGTTCCGTTCAAGTACAAATGGGCCTGGGAGAAGTACCTCGCCACCTGCGCCAACCACTGGATGCCGCAGGAAGTGAACATGTCGCGCGACATCGCGACCTGGAAGGATCCGAACGGCCTGACGGAGGACGAGCGTCGCATCGTCAAGCGCAACCTCGGCTTTTTCGTCACTGCCGATTCGCTCGCCGCCAACAACATCGTGCTCGGCACGTACCGGCACATCACGGCGCCCGAATGCCGCCAGTTCCTCCTGCGCCAGGCGTTCGAGGAGGCGATCCATACACACGCCTACCAGTACATCGTCGAGTCGCTCGGCCTCGACGAGAGCGAGATCTTCAACGCCTACAACGAAGTCGCCTCGATCCGCGACAAGGACGAGTTCCTGATCCCCTTCATCGATGCGATCTCCGACCCGCACTTCCACACGGGAACCGAGGAGAACGATCGCACGCTACTCAAGTCGCTGATCGTCTTCGCCTGCCTGATGGAAGGCCTCTTCTTCTACGTTGGCTTCACGCAGATCCTTGCGCTCGGGCGGCAGAACAAGATGACCGGCGCGGCCGAGCAATACCAGTACATCCTGCGCGACGAGTCGATGCACTGCAATTTCGGCATCGACCTCATCAACCAGATCAAGGCCGAGAACCCGCAGCTGTGGACGGCCGAGTTCAAGGCCGAGATCAAGGCCCTGTTCGAGCGCGCCGTGGCGCTCGAGTACCGCTATGCCGAGGACACCATGCCGCGCGGCGTGCTCGGCATGAACGCCTCGATGTTCAAGGGCTATCTGCGCTACATCGCCAACCGGCGGGCGACGCAGATCGGCCTGCCGGAGCTCTTCCCGAACGAGGAGAACCCGTTTCCGTGGATGAGCGAGATGATCGATCTGAAGAAGGAGCGTAATTTTTTCGAGACGCGCGTCATCGACTATCAAAGTGGTGGTGCGCTATCGTGGGACTGAGGCTGGGCACAAGACAGTGCCTGGGCACTGTCTTGTGCCCAGCCGAAGGCCATGCCGCTTGCAAGCGGCATGGCTTTGAGCCCGTGGTGAGAGATTGCCACGGCATGACGAGATCAAGATTCGCAGGACGCAGAGCAGCGACCAAGAGCGCTGCCGGCCTGCAACCCGATTCACGGTACCGGGCGCCCCTCCTGGGTAGTCTCGGACCGTGAATAGCTGGCCGTCTCCATTGGAGTCGGCCGGTTCCATGTCAACTTGATCAAGGAGAAACGTGATGGCAACTGCGAAAAAGGCCGCCAAGAAGGCGCCAGCGAAGAAGATGGCAGCGAAGAAGGCGCCAGCCAAGAAGGCCGCGCACAAGAAGGCGCCAGCCAAGAAGGCCGCGCACAAGAAGGCGCCGGCCAAGAAGGCTGCCAAAAAGGCGCCTGCGAAAAAGGCCGCCAAGAAGGCGCCTGCGAAAAAGGCGGCCAAGAAGGCGCCTGCGAAAAAGGCGGTCGCTGCACCTGCTGCAGCGCCGGCCGCACCCGCAGCGCCGGCCAAGACGGCTCTCAGCCCGCAAGCGGCTTGGCCGTTTCCGACCGGAAGCAAGCCCTGAAGGCCGACGGACGCGCTTGCGTCCGTCGATCAAACCCGGCTGCGGCCGGGTTTTTTTATCTCAGAGGGTCTTACTACGGCTGTTGGCCCAAGAAAGCCGCGCGCGCGAGCACCGGCGCGGGCTGGCGGGCCGTTCGCAACCACAGCGGCGAATCGCCCAAGTCAGCCCACAGCGTGGCGTTGAAATGAAGGAATGCGTCGTGACCCTTCAGCTCAGGTACTTGCCGTAGCCGTCAATGGCGCCCGTAGCTCGCAACCTCTTGGTGCCTGTCAACCCCTGTGCGAAAAGCGGACCCGTCAGGTCCCCGGCCAGACCTCCAAAACTGCAGGATTCGTCGCCCGAGGTTCGACGTCATTTCTTCCGAATGCAGGTTGCCCTTCGCGGCCTTTCTCTCACTTTCGGCCAAACGGCCCTGCAACCACGGTAATGTCGACTCTGCGACATTGAGTTCATTGAGAACGCGGGCGCGCTTCTCGGCGAGCTACTTCAAGGGCGGCGGGGTAGGGGTCACTGTCAGCTGACACACGACGCCCCGTGCGGACCGCGTTTCTGCCTCATTTGTAGGCAGTTACGTATCTTGGGCCAACAGCGTAATAAGACCCATCTCAGGGCATGAGCTGCGTATCGGCAAAGCCGTGCGACGGGGCGAGCGGCATGAGGCCTGAATTGTTCTCGGCCGCGCGCTCCGCGGCGGCCAGCGCCAGCTCGAGTTCGCGCGTGCGCTTGCGGCTCACCTCGCTGTCGCAAAGCGCAGCACGATGCTCCGCAAGTTCCTTTTTGAGGGCCTCGATCTGCTTTTTCGCCTGCAGCGTCTGCTGTTGCGAGAAAAGCCTCCCCTGATCGCTCTTGTGCAGGCGCTGCGCAGCGACGAGCAGCCTTTTGCCATACCACCAGCGGCACACTGCCCAGGTCGCCAGCGACGCGACCAGCAGGACGACGACGAGGGCGATCGCGATCATGGGTGACTGGCGCATGTCCATGGTGTGCCGCTTCGGATGATTCGGGGCGAACTTGAGGGGCGACCAGGTCAGTCGGCGATGAATGTGCGATCCGGCACATGATTCTGGCCGCCGCGGCTGCCGACTTTCAGGGCGCCGAGGCGGTTGCCGAGCCGCGCGCAACGCTCGAGCGGCCAGCCGCGCTCCAGGCCGTAGAGCAGCGCGCTCCTGAAGGCATCGCCGCAGCCGGTCGGGTCGACGACGCGTTCGGCCTCGAAGGCGGCGACATGTGTCCGCTCGCCGTCTTGCCAGACGTCGCAGCCCTTGGCGCCCAAAGTGACGATGACGCCGCGCAAGTGCGACCTCGACACCGCTTCGAGATCGAGGCCGGTTCGCTCGCAGAGCATCTGCGCTTCGTAGTCGTTGACGGCAACCCACGTCGCTTGCTCGATGAAGCGGCGCAGCGCGGCGCCATCGAACATGGGCAGGCCCTGTCCCGGGTCGAAGATGAACGGCACATTCGCCGCGGCGAGCTGCTCCGCGTGGCGCAGCATGGCCTCGCGCCCGTCGGGAGCGATGATCGCCAGGGTCAGGTCATTGCGGTCCGGGATCCGGGTCTCGTGCGCGGCCTGCATCGCGCCCGGATGGAACGCGGTGATCTGGTTGTTGTCGAGGTCGGTCATGATGAAGGCCTGCGCCGTGTACGCATCCGCGACGGTGCGCACGTGCTCGGTGTCGACGCCCCAGGAGCGAAGCCTCTCGATGTAGTCACCGCCGTCGTGACCCACCGCCGCGACGACGACCGCTTCGCCGCCGAGTGCGGCGAGGTTGTAGGCAATGTTGCCGGCGCAGCCGCCGAACTCGCGGCGCAGGCTCGGCACCAGGAACGACACGTTCAGGATGTGCAGCTGATGCGGCAGGATCTGTTCGGCAAACCGGCCGGGAAAGGTGGCGATGCTGTCGAATGCGAGCGATCCGCAGATGAGGGTAGCCATTCAAGCTCCGTGGGATGCGCCGACCGGCGCCGCGGTTTCAGGGATAGAAGATCTCGACGGTGTAGCCGGCAACGCGGTAGTTGCCGGCGTTGAGCATGACTTGCAGCGCCGCCTCGGCGCCTGGTTGCAGCACGCTCGCCGCACCGAAGTCGGGCGGCGAAAGTGCCCGTCGCGCCACGAGGCGCCCGTTGCCGTCGGTCAGGCTCAGGTCGACCGATGGCGTGGCGAGCGCCACTCGGCCGCGGCTGCGCAGCGTGACCGAGAGAACGAAGGCGTCGAAGCCAATCGCACGCGTGAGCGCCGTGCTTTCGACCGACACATCGTCAATGCGACGTGGCGCCTCGATCCTGCAACCGGCGCTCCGGCACCAGGCAGCCAGCGCCGGCCGCGTTGCCGGCCACTGCGCCGCCAGTGCATCGCGGAAATGATGGGCGGCCTGCATCACGAGTGCCAGTGCTGCAAGTGCCGACAAGGCGACGAGAGCGAAGCGGGCCGGCGCGCTGCGCCAGCGCGCGCGGCGATCGGCGCGGCGCAGGAAGTCGGGCTGCTGGCTCTCGCTTTCGAGAGGCAGGTCACCTGCGCCCGTCGTCAGTGCTTCGACGAGTGTCGTGTCCGGGACCGAGGCGTTTTCGGCGAACAGGTCGGAATCGAATCGCGCGTCGGAGAACTCGAGGCGGTCGCGCACGTCGACCTCTGCGGCCGGCGATCTGTCGCCGTCGGCGCCGCGCGTTCGAAACAGATGGGTGTCAATCGGGTCGGCGAGGAGATCGTTGATCGCGGCCGGCGGGCCGCCGAAGATCGGATCCGTCGTCGTCTGCACCGCTTCAGCTTCGCCGGCGTTTCGCAGGCCAGCGGCCGCCGGTGCTTGCGATGCCATCGACTTGTCCCACTCGGGCGGCAGGTCCCGGCTAAGATCGAAGAGGCCTTCGAGCGCGTTGAAGACGCCATCGCAGCGACCGCAGCGAACCCAGCCTTCGGAAACCTTGAGCTGATCCTGGACGACGCGGAATACGGTTCCACACGAGGAGCAGCGCGTCGCCAGACTCATTGCGAAATCATGCCATGCGGCCTTACGCCTGCTGGACGCCGGTCATGAGGATCCAGCCGTCGTCGGCTGCGGCGACGTCAAGCGCGAGCCAGGGTGCATAGGCCTGGCGCAGTTCGTCGGCCTGGTGCTCGAGGATGCCGCAGAGCACGAGGTCGGCGCCTCTGGCAAGGTGCGAAGCGAGGAGCGGAGCGAGAAGCTTGAGCGGTGTCGAGAGGATGTTGGCGACGATGAGCGAATAGCTTCCCGCAACGCTGTCCGGGTGGTCCGCCTGCACTCGCACGCCATTGGCCTCGGCGTTCGCACGCGTCGCGTCGACGGCCGCCCCGTCGATGTCGACGGCCTCGACCCCTTCGGCGCCGTACAGGCCGGCTGCGATTGCGAGCACGCCGGAGCCGCAACCATAGTCGAGCACCCGCACCCAAGGCGAATCGCGCTTCATCGCGAAGCGCGCGACCCAGCGCAGGCACATGCGAGTGGTCGGATGCGTTCCGGTACCGAAGGCCATTCCGGGGTCAAGGCGGATCACCTTGCTTGCCGCACGCGGCGCCGATGACCATGTCGGCACGATCCAGAAGTCCGGCTCGATCTCGATCGGCCCGAATTGCGATTGCGTGAGTCGCACCCAGTCGCAGTCGTCGATCGGCGCGATCGCTTCGATGTGGCCGCCCGCGTCGATCCCGGCGGAGATCAGGCCGGCTGCTGCGGCGACGGCACCGGACTCGTCGGCGAAGAGCGCGGTGATTCGGGCCTTTCGCCAGCGGCCGGCCGGCGCGATGCCGGGCTCGTCGAAAACGGGCTGCTCCGCGGCGGTTCCCGCGTCCGCGTCTTCCACCGACACGGACAGCGCGGCGCATTCGTCGGCCAGCCGATCCGAGACGGCATCGACCGCCGCGGCCGCAACGAGCACCGTGAGCGCGTGCATCGCGTGAGCCTCAGCGCTTGTGCTGATCGAGCCAGCTTTCCAGGTAGTGGATGCTCGTACCGCCCTCGATGAACTTGGCATCGACCATCAGCTCTCGGTGCAGCGCAATGTTGGTCTGGATGCCCTCGACGACCGTTTCCGACAGGGCGGTGCGCATGCGTGCCAGCGCCTGCTCGCGCGTATCGCCGTGGACGATGATCTTGCCGATCATCGAGTCGTAGTTCGGCGGGACGACGTAGTTGGTGTACGCATGCGAGTCGACGCGCACGCCGGGACCTCCCGGCGGATGCCACATCGTGATGCGACCCGGCGATGGCGTGAACCGATACGGATCTTCGGCGTTGATGCGGCATTCGACGGCGTGGCCCCGGCACTGCACGCTGCGCTGCAGCAGCGGCAGCTTTTCGCCGGCGGCGATGCGCAGCTGCATCAGCACGATGTCGATGCCGGTCACCCACTCCGTCACCGGGTGCTCGACCTGGATCCGCGTATTCATCTCGATGAAGAAGAATTCGCCGTTCTCGAACAGGAACTCGAAGGTTCCGGCGCCGCGATAGCCGATCCGCTTGCAAGCGGCGACGCAGCGCTCGCCGATCTTCTCGATCGCACGCCGGGCGATCCCGGGCGCCGGCGCTTCCTCGATGACCTTCTGGTGCCGGCGCTGCATCGAGCAATCACGCTCGCCGAGCCAGAGCACGTTCTTGTGCTGGTCGGCAAGCACCTGGATCTCGATGTGTCGCGGGTTCTCGAGAAACTTCTCCATGTAGACAGCCGGATTGCCGAACGCCGCCCCGGCTTCGGCACGGGTCATCTGCACTGCCGAGACGAGCGCCGCTTCGGTATGGACGACGCGCATGCCGCGGCCGCCGCCTCCACCAGCCGCTTTGATGATCACCGGATAGCCGATCGCCCGCGCCGAGCGGATCGCTTCCTTCGGATCGTCGGGCAACGCGCCTTCGGAGCCGGGCACGCACGGCATGCCGGCCTTGATCATCGCCTGCTTGGCCGAGACCTTGTCGCCCATGATGCGGATCGAGTCGGGCGTCGGTCCGATGAAGACGAAGCCGCTGCGCTCGACGCGCTCGGCAAAATCGGCGTTTTCGGAAAGAAAGCCGTAGCCGGGATGAATCGCCTCGGCGTCGGTCACTTCGGCCGTCGCGATGATCGCCGGCATGTTGAGATAGCTCTGCGACGAGGGCGCCGGGCCGATGCAGACGGCTTCGTCGGCGAGCTTTACGTATTTGGCGTCGCGATCGGCCTCCGAGTAGACGACGACCGACTTGACGTCGAGCTCGCGACAGGCCCGCTGGATGCGCAGCGCGATCTCGCCGCGGTTGGCGATCAGGATCTTCTTGAACATCGCTGGCGTCAGCGCTTGCTTGCCGGCGGCAAATGGCTCCGGGCTGTCGAGGGGATCACGGGGGCGCTCATTCGATGACAAACAAGGGCTGGCCAAACTCGACCGCTTCGCCGTTCTCGCAAAGGATCTCCCGGATGGTGCCGGCCGAGTCGGCCTCGATCTCGTTCATGATCTTCATGGCTTCGATGATGCAGATCGGCTCGCCCAGCTTGACGGCGCTGCCGACTTCGACGAACGCATCCGCTCCCGGGCTGGCCGAGCGATAGAAGGTCCCGACCATCGGAGACTTCACGACATGCCCGGTGGGGGCTGGCGGCTCAGCCGGCGCATTGGCCTGCGTTGCAGTCGGCGCGGCCCCTGCCGCGGTGTAGATGCCGGGCGGATGTCCAGCGGCAGCCGCCGGCATCGGCATCGGCGCTGTGGCCTTCACGATACGGACCTTGCCATCGGCTTCGGCGATCTCGAGTTCGGAGATGTTCGATTCGGAGACGAGATCGATTAGGGTCTTGAGTTTTCGCAAGTCCATGGGAACGCCACCTCGGGCTGAGTTGTCGAAGACGCGTCGCCTTCGATGAATCAAGATCACAAACTTGGACCGCCTGCTCGGCTCACAAGGCTCGTCCCCAGCGCTCGGCACCGTCGCGACTTTACGCGATTTATTGATGATTGCCGGCTGTTGGCACCAAGAAATGCGGCAATCGCTGCGACAAGCTCGAGCCGGGTCTTATCCGGTTCGCGCCGCCCAGCGCTCGAGCCAGGGCTTGTCGAGTACGCCGAGTTTGCGTTGTACCAGTTCGCCGTTTGCGGCGAAGGCCGCTGTGAAAGGCAGGGCACCCAAGCTGTTGCCCAGGCTTCGAGAAAGGGCCAGACCGTCGGCGCCGGCCAAGGCGACAGGAAGCGACAGGGCGCGCTCGGCGAGAAAGCGGCGCACCGGTTCGGCCGAGTCGACCGCCAGCGCCAGCACATTCCATCCTCGGTCCGCCGCCGTTCGGGCCAAGGCATCGAGCAGTGGCATCTCGGTCGCGCAGGGCGCGCACCAGGTGGCCCAGAAATTGAGAAGGAGGGCCTTGCCGTGAAGGCGGGCCATCGGCATCGGCGCGCCGTCGACGCCTGAAAATGAAAGCGACCAGACATCGACCGGATGGGAGGTCTCGGTGTCGACGCCGGTGGGCCGTGATCGCCAGAGCGCTGTCGATACCCCGGCGACGAGGCCGGTTCCCGCTGTCGCGCCCAGGACGAGTGTTCGCCGCTTCACGCTGCCGCCTGAAGTGCCCGGAGCGCCGCAAGAGCGCCGCGATGGGTCCGGCCGCGAGCGTCGCTGCGCAGGGCGCCGCGCAAGTCGTCGTAGTCGAGCACCGCGAGGGCAACGTGGATGACATCGCCGAGCTCGGCGCTTCGCGCAAAGACGTTGAGTACGTCGAACACCCGGCCGCGCGGTCCCTCGGCGCTCGAAACTTCGTAATCGACGCGCCTGTCGATGAGGGCGAGCTCGGCTGCCTTCGAATCGTTGCAGTAGAGATCGATATGGATGCTGCTTCGCCGGGTCGCCGTTCCGCGCCAGACGGCGCCGGCCAGGTGCGGCCGGAATGCAGCAAGGCACTCCATCCAGCTCGCGGCAATGGCGCGCAGGGCGGCCAGTTCGGCAGGCTGCGAGTCGGCGTGAAAGAGATCCAGGTAGCTGCGAACCTCGTCTTCGACGACGTCGTTGCCAGGCAACTCGATCGAGCGCTTGCCGACGCGAAGGTCGCGTGCGGCGCGCCGCTTGGCGGCGCCGTATTCGAGACCCTCCTCGACGATCAGGCGGGCCGCGGCGGCGGCGATTTCCGCCGTGAGCGTTCCGGTCATCGCCTCATTCTAGGGACGACGGGAAACGATCATCGGCTACGGCAGTTCGACGCCTCCCATCCGCGCCGCGACGGTCGAAGCATGACCGATGACATAGGGCGAGCCGAGGTGCTTTTCGAAACGCTTGGGCGCCGGCAGCATCACCGCGAGCTGCGCCGCCTGCGGCACCGACAGCGCCGCCGCGCCGACGTGGAAGTAGTGCCGGGACGCCGCCTCGGCGCCGAATACGCCTTCGCCCCACTCGACGCTGTTGAGATAGATCTCGAGGATGCGGCGCTTGCCGAGCACCGCCTCCAGCTCCCAGGTGAGGACGAGCTCCTGGGCTTTGCGTACGAGGCTTCGCTCACCGCCGAGAAAGAGATTCTTGGCGAGTTGCTGCGAGATCGTTGATCCGCCGACCACTTTCGCAGCGCGCGCCTGCGGCGCCGGCCGGCCGCGCCCCGCGTCCTGCTTGGCGACCCGCTCGTTGACGCGATCGACGGCGGCTTCGGCGCGCTGGTTGCGTTCCCATGCTTTTTCGAGCGCGTCCCATTCGACGCCGCTGTGCTCGGTGAAGCCGGCGTCTTCGGAAGCGATGACGGCGCGCTTCAGGTTCGCCGAGATCGCGCCGTAGTCGACCCAGCTCTGCTGCCACACGAGCGGCCGCGGCGTGATGGCCAGCCGCCACGCTTCCGAACGCTCGAAAGTCGTCGATTGCGGATCGAGGAAGATCATCAGCGCGACGCGCAGGAGGAAATACAACTGCAGCGAAAGCGCGGCGATGACGAGCAACGCCATCAGCCGGCCCAGCGAGCCTTGACGCGGCGCGCTCATGCCGCGTCGACGCGTTCGCGCAGCGCCGCCAGCACGCCATCTGTTCGCGGCCGCACGCCGCGCCAGAAGAAGAAAGCCTCCGCCGCCTGCTCGACCAGCATGCCGAGCCCGTCGCGGCCGCGGGCTCCATGGGCTTCGGC
Organism: Burkholderiales bacterium; assembly: GCA_003152055.1. Lineage (GTDB taxonomy): Bacteria > Pseudomonadota > Gammaproteobacteria > Burkholderiales > Burkholderiaceae_C > Schlegelella_A. The sequence continues at coordinate 47,844 of PLZH01000315.1, read as the reverse complement.
CCAGGCGAGAAAGCCGCGGGCGTGCGGACCGTACATCATGTCGATGGCCAAGGCACCGGGTTTCAGCACCGCAGCGGACACGGGCACTGGCACGCCGGCGACGCTGCTCGAGCTGGCATTGACGACGATGTCGAAGCCTGCACCGCAGGTGTCGAGCGCGCTGGCATGCAGCGCCGTCTTCGAGGTGCGCAACGAACCCGTCGCGTGACGCGCGACAAGCGCTTCGGCGCGCTCGGCCGTTCGGTTGGCGACGACGATTTCGCGAGCGCCGGCCGCGAGCATCGGGCCGAGCGCGCCGGCCGCGCCGCCGCCGGCACCGATCAGAAGCACGCGGGCGCCTCGAATCCGGACGCCGGCGTTGTGTTCGATGTCGCGCACCAGGCCGGCGCCGTCGGTGTTGTCGCCGTGCCAGCCCTCGGCGTCGAAGCGAAGGGTGTTGCAAGCGCCGGCCAGTCGCGCGCGCGCGGTCGGCTCGGCCACCATATCGAAGGCGGCGAACTTGAAGGGCATCGTCACATTGCAGCCGCTTGCACCGCCGGATGCGAACGCCCGCACCGTGACGGCAAAGGCGTCGAGCGGGCATAAGACGCGCCCGTAGACGACAGGTTCTCCGGTCTGGCGCGCGAATTCGGCGTGTATGAAGGGCGATTGGCTGTGCTCGACCGGATTGCCGGCCACTGCGTACCTGCTGATTCCGGCGCCCGCGCCCGGGCCTGTCGCCCTGTCGCTGCTCCCCGTGGGGCGATCAGTGCCTTGGGGCGTCCCGGCGGCGCTCATGGCGACGCGCTCAAGGTCGTTTCGAGATTCTCTTCGCGGGTGAACCTGAAGCGCGAGGTAATCACGAGTTGATCGGCGTTCTTGCGCATCGCCGTGTTGAAGCGGCCGTAGGGCGCGGCAGCGTTGACGATCGCCACGGCGCGCCGGTCGAGGATCTTCGATCCCGAGCCGCGCACGACCTCCGTCTCGACGACCCGGCCCTCGGCGTCGACGGTGACGTTCATCGTCAGCTCGCCGTAGAGCTTCTTGCCCTGGTTCTCGGGGAAGTTGCGCGTGCCGCGGTCTTCGATCTTGCGGCGCAGCTGGTCGTAGTAGAGCGCATAGACCGCTTCGTGCGTTGCCGGACTGATGTATCGCTTCTTCGGTCGCGCGTTCTCCTCGTTGATGCGCTTCTCGATCTCGGCAAGTACTTCGATGAGCTGGCGGCGCCGCTCCTCCTGCTCGCGCTCCTCGGGCGTACCCTGGTCGCGCAACGGGTCGGTGGCGGGCAGGAGGGCCAGCTCGCGTCGCACCTGCGTCAGCAGTTGCTGCTGCGTCTGCTGCATCTGCTCGATCTGCTTGCGCGTCTCTTCGTTGGCGTCGCCGAGCTCGGTGAGCGCCGAGGGCGGCAGCGGCGAAGTCGCCCGGCCCGCCGTCGCCTCGCCGCCACCGGCAAGGCTCGCCTGGGCAATGGCCTGCGCCTTCTCGGGCGGCTCGCCCGAGCGTGAATTGACGAGGATCACTTCGAGCGGCGAATCCTCGAAGATGCGATTGAATCCGGCCGGATCGACGATGCGCACGGTGAGGAGGACGCCGTGCACGCCGATCGAAGCGATCAGCGCGACCTGCAACGTCGACAGGCGCCCCGCCATCGTGGAATCAAGCCGCTGCGGGTTCGGCGACGGGCAGCGCGTCGGTGCCGGTGTCGCCCTCCGCGACGTCGACGGCGATCGCGAGCGGCCCGGCGGCGTCTTCGTCTTCGCTCGCGTCGTTGGCCTCCGGCATGGTGGCGGCGGAACTCGTGCCTTCGTCGAGCCGCGCGATCACGCTGGCCGAAAGATCCAGCGTCAGCAGGTCGACGGCGCCGACGCGCACGCGAACCCGCGCGCCGCGCGGCAATGGCTCGGCGCCGACTGCGCGAAAGACGAGCGGAAGACGCTCGGCGCGGACGAGGCCGTCTTTCATGACCGCGGCGTCGAGCTCGGCGATCCGGTTCTGCAGCAGGAACTGCAACGACCAGTAGCGCTCGATCGACGACTGGAAGGCGTTGTAGTCGCCATATGCGGAATCGAAGTCGGCAATGATCGCAAGCAGCGACACGTCCTTCGGCTTGAAGGGCGCCGCGAGCGCCGCGGTGCGGCCGTGGCGGGCGCAGGCCACGAGCTGCCACTGGTTGACGAGATCGACATACCGGCGCAGCGGCGAGGTCGACCATGCGTACTGAGCAACGCCCAGACCGGCATGCGGTCCGGGCCGCGTGCTCATGCGGACCTTGACGCCGGGCGCAAGGCTCGCCTGGCTGCGGTAGATCGCCGGCACGCCGCACTCGGCGAGCCAGCCGCCCCAGGTGCTGTTGGCGAGGATCATCGTCTCGGCGACGATGAGGTCGAGCGGCGAGCCGCGCTGTCTCGGCACGATCTCGACCGGCTCGTCGCCGGCGATCGCGGCGCCATCTTCGGCGGCGATGCGAAACGCGTAGTCCGGGCGGTTGAAAGACTCGGGCTTGCCGCGCACGGCTTCGCGTGCGGCCTTGAGGTGGCGGGCAAAGCCGTGCAAAAAGGTCAGCTCGCGGGCGAAGGGCACGGTCTGTGGCAGGCCGTCGGCGAGCGTCGCCTCGTTCACCTCCGCGTCGAGCTCGTCGTGGCGAAGATTGGCGGCGATCGAGACGCGCTCGATGCGCGTCTCGATCGCCAGCGGCGCATGCGTCGCTTCGTCGATCGTCACGTAGAGCGAGACGACCGGCGATTCATGACCCTCCTGCAGCGTGAAAGCATCGACCACCGGGCCCGGCAGCATCGTCAGCTTGTGACCGGGGATGTAGACCGTCGAGAGCCGATCTCGGGCGATCCTGTCGACGGCGGAGTCGGGCGCGAAGGCCAGTGCCGGCGCCGCGATATGCACGCCGATCACGACTTGGCCGCTGCCCAGGCCGCGCACCGAGAGCGCGTCGTCGATTTCGGTCGTCTGTGAATCGTCGATCGAAAACGCGGCGGTCTCGGCGAGCGGCAGGCCGTCTCTGATCGCCGCAACCTCGACGGCCGCAAATCCCGTGCCCTTCGGGAAGTGCTCGAACAGGAAGCGGCGCCAGTGGAACTGGTACGCAGAATCGATCGCGCCCGCGGCCTTGAGCAGCTCGAGCGGTGCCCGGCCGGTTCGCCGCGCGGCGTCGACGACGGCCTTGTATTCAGACGCGTTCTTGTCCGGCCTGAAGAGAATCTTGTAGAGCTGCTCGCGAACGGCCGCCGGGCATGTGCCCGCTGCCAGTTCGGCGGCCCAGGCCACGACCTGCTCGGCAAGCTGTTTCTTCCGCTCGATGCCGAGCAGCGCCGCCTTCACCGTCTCTTCGGGTGCCTTCTTGAAGTTGCCTTTACCGAGGCGCCGGAAATAATGCGGCGCGCCGAACAGGCCGAGCAGCGCCGCGGCCTGCTGCGCCGTCCCGGTCGATTCGCCGAAATACTCGCGCGCCAGAGCGGCGAAGCCGAACTCGCCTTCGGGAGCGAATTCCCAGGCCAGGTCGAGGTCGATCTCGGCGGCGATCGCGCCGGCCGACGCGAGCATCGCTTCGGGTTCTGGGCTGGCGAAGCGCAGCAACACGTTCACAGCCTTGACCTTGACGCGCTTGCCCGACGCGAGCTCGATCTGCAGCGCGCTCTCGGTCTCGCTCATCACCCGGCCGGCGTGGAACTTGCCGCCTTCTTCGTAGAGGGCATACATGGGGCGCCGATTGTCGCCGAGGGCTGCCCGCCGCCGTGCTTCTAGTAGCTTCGTCCCTGCCGGTAGCGCGCCGAACTTCGCGGTGCGAGCGCGGCGCTTCGTTCGATTGCCGCGAAACTGCTCGCCGCATGGGCGTGGCAGATGGCCAGCCCGAGCGCGTCGGCGGCGTCCTTGCCGGGAACGCCGGGCAGCGAGAGCAGCCGCATCACCATCTGTTGCACCTGTTCCTTCTTGGCCTGGCCATGGCCGACGATGGCGCGCTTCATCTGCAGCGCCGTGTACTCGGCGACGCTCAGCTCGTGGGCAACGAGCGCCGAGAGCGCGGCGCCGCGCGCCTGGCCGAGGAGCAAGGTCGATTGCGGATTGACATTGACGAAGACGATCTCGACCGAGGCGCACGTCGGCGCGTAGCGCGCCGCCACTTCGCGGACGCCTTCGAAGATGATCTTCAGGCGCCCGGGCAGGTCGCCGAGCGCTGCGGCGTCGGTGCGTATCGTGCCGCTCGCGATGTAGCGCAGGTTCGCGCCGTTCTTCTCGACGACGCCGAAGCCCGTCGTGCGAAGGCCGGGGTCGATGCCGAGGACGCGCATGGCGACCATTGGAACCGAACTCGAGCCGGTCGCGGCGATCGGCGTGCCGCTAGATTCCAAAATACCAGCGCACCGAGTGGAAGAAGACCGGTGCCGCGAAACAGAGCGGCGCCACCCGGTCGAGCAGCCCGACCGCGCCGGTGACGGAGCTGCTGCCTCGCCAGTTGCGCACGCCTGCGTCGCGCTTGAGTGCTTTCATCACGAATTCGCCGAGCGTTCCGGTTCCGCCGGCGATCGCGCCCATGGCCAGCGCCGGCAGCGGCTTGAAAGGCGTCGTCCAGTAGAGAAGGGCGCCGATGACCCCCGCCGCAGCGACACCGAGCCACCAGGCGCGCCAGGAAAACGAGCGGCTGATCGCGCGGGCCACCGGCCGGCGCCGCAGGTGGCGACTCGCCAGCTCCTGCGCGAGTTGCGCCGTCGCGACGACGACAACGAGATAGAAGACCAGAAAGGCGCCGCGCTCGCGCCAGTTCGGCAGATCGAGCAGCAACAGCGCTGGCGTATGACTCATGCCGTAGACGCAGACCGTGATCCCCCACTGGATCTTCGCCGTGCGTTCGAGGAAGCGCAGCGGATCGTTAGCGAGGGCGCTGATCACCGGAATCGCGAAAAAGACGTAAACCGGAATGAAGACGGTGAAGGCGTTGAAGAGCCGCGTTCCGACGAGCACATATTGCAGCGGCAGGACGACGAAGAAGGCGAGCAGCAGGCTGCGATGGTCGCTGCGCCTCGTATGCGTCAGCGTCACGAACTCGCGCAGCGCGAAGAAAGAGACGAAGCCGAACAGCAGGGTCGAGACGAACGCGCCGGCCGCCCAGGAAACCCAGAACACCAGGGCGCCGATCCAGACGGCGCGAAGGTCGCGGACGAAGCGTTCCTGGAGGGCTTGCTGCCCCGGGTTCGCTTCGCGGAACGACCTGGCGAAGGTCACCAGCGTGGCCAGCGCGAGGATGCCGAACAGCGTGACGAAAAGCAGTCCGACCTGCTGCGAAACCGAGAGATCGCGCAGGCCCATCAGGCAACCTCGCGCAAGGCCATCACGGCTGCGCGCGCACGGTCGAGGAAAGCGCGCCGCTCTTCGCCGGACTCGAGCGTGAGCGGCGCGCCGAAAGTCACGGTNNGCTTCCATGAGCGGCTCGAGTGGGTCTTCATCGTCCTTTCGCCCGCGGCTGACGTAGACCGCGTTGAAGATCTCGCGCGTGATCCAGTGCTTCAGAGGTGTCGACGTCCAGTAGTCGCGCGCCGCGATCGGGCGGGTGACGGCGCGCAGTTCGCGTGGCAACGAAGCCCAGATCAGTACCCAGTCGAAATGACTCTGGTGGTTGGCGAAATAGATGCGCTGCTCGGCCTTCGGCGGCGCGCCATACCAATGCCCTTGCGCGCCGGTGATGAGGCGCGCGACGAAGGCGAGGGCGAGGCCGGCGACCTCCGGTAGCGTCAACTCGGCGCCCGCCGGACCGCTCCAAGGGCGCCGGCGCCCCCTCGGGGGGCAGCGAACGCACAGAGCGTGGGGGCCATCAATGCCTGAAGTGGCGAACGCCCGTGAACACCATGGCGACGCCGCGCTCGTTCGCGGCGGCGATGACCTCGCCGTCGCGCATCGAGCCGCCCGGCTGGATGACGCAGCCCGCACCGGCGTCGATGACGACGTCCAGCCCGTCGCGGAACGGAAAGAACGCATCGCTCGCGGCCGCCGAGCCAGCGAGCGAGAGACCGGCGGCCTCGGCCTTGATCGAGGCGATGCGGGAGGAGTCGACGCGGCTCATCTGCCCGGCGCCGACGCCAAGCGTCATGCCGCCGCCGCAGAAGACGATGGCGTTGCTTTTCACGAACTTCGCAACTTTCCACGCGAACAGCAGATCGCGCATCTGATCGTCGGTCGGCCGCTTCTCGGTCACGAACTTCAGGTCGCTTGCGGCGATGTCGCGGTTGTCGGCGGTCTGGATGAGCAGGCCGGAGCCGACACGCTTGAATTCGTATGTGTTACGCGTCCTGCCGCCCGCCGGCAGATCGATCTGCAGGACGCGGGTGTTCGACTTCGCCGCGAAGACGGCGAGCGCCTCGCTCGTGTAGGCCGGTGCGATCAGAACCTCGACGAACTGCCTGGCGATGCGCTCGGCGCATTCGCGATCGACCTCGACGTTGAAAGCGATGATGCCGCCGAATGCCGAGGTCGGATCGGTCCTGAGCGCCTTGGCGTAGGCCTCGACGCCCGAGGCACCGAGCGCGACCCCGCATGGGTTGGCGTGCTTGACGATCACGCAGGCGGCCGGGGCATCGTCGGCGCCGAACGATTTGACGCACTCCCACGCGGCGTCGGCGTCGGAGATGTTGTTGTACGAGAGCTCCTTGCCTTGCAATTGCATTGTCGTGACGAGCGAGCCCGGCGCCGGGGCGAGGTCGCGGTAGAAGGCGGCGCGCTGGTGCGGGTTCTCGCCGTAGCGCAGATCCTGGAGCTTGACGAAATGGCCGTTGGCCTGTGCCGGAAACTCGGCGCGCTCGGGTTTGCCGTCGCTCGGGCCGGCGAGCGAAGAGAGGTAGTCGCTGATCGCGGCGTCGTAGTTGGCGATGCGGTTGAACGCGGCGACCGCGAGGGCGAACTTCGTGTCGGCCGAGACCGCGCCCCTGGCCTTCAGCTCGGCAAGCACGCCTGCGTACTGCGAGGCATCGGTCAGCACGGCGACGTCGCGCCAGTTCTTCGCCGCCGATCGCACCATCGCCGGGCCGCCGATGTCGATGTTCTCGATCGCTTCGGCCAGCGTGCAATCGGGCGAGGCGACGGTGGCCTCGAACGGATAGAGGTTGACGACGAGCAGGTCGATCGGCGCGATGGCGTGCCTTTCGAGCGCGGCGACGTGCTCGGGCACGTCGCGGCGCGCCAGTAGGCCGCCGTGAATCGCCGGGTGCAGCGTCTTGACGCGGCCGTCGAGCATCTCCGGAAAGCCGGTGTGCTCGGCCACCTCGGTCACCACGAGGCCGGCGCCGGCGAGGAGCCTGGCCGTGCCGCCGGTGGACAGGATCGTCGCGCCCATCGCGGCGAGTTCGCGCGCGAACTCGACGATGCCGGTCTTGTCGGAAACGGAGATCAGCGCATGCATGGCGGCCCGTCAAGGCGCGCCGCTTCACTTGATGAGCTTGTGCTCGACCAGCTTGCGGCGTAGTGTGTTGCGATTGATGCCGAGCCATTCGGCGGCCCGGCTCTGGTTGCCTTCGGCGTGCGTCATCACCGTTTCGAGCAGCGGCCGCTCGACGACCTGCAGGATCATGTCGTACATCGCCGTCGGCGCGACGCCGCGAAGATCCTTGAAATAGCCTTCCAGGTTCTCTCGGACGCATTCCTCGATGTGTTTCTTGTTCGCCATCTCGCGTCTCGCATCGTCAATGGAGTTCGGCAGGCTCGGCCCGCGACGCGGTCGCCGGCATCAGCGCTTGAATGTCGGCAAGCGCATCGAACCAGGCGCCGACCGCGCGCACCTGCGCGGTGCACGAATCGATCGTGTTCATCTCGGCGCGAAACGCCTCGCCGCCGGGCAGGCCGCGCAGCGTCCAGCCGATGTGCTTGCGGGCGCTGCGCACGCCCGAGGCCTCTCCGTGCAGCCGGTGGTGGTCGTCGAGGTGCTCGAGCAGCCATTGCCTCACGTCGCTGACGCGCGGCGGCGCCGCGTCTTCGCCGGTTTGCAGATAGTGCGCGATTTCGCCGAAGATCCAAGGTCGGCCCTGCGCCGCGCGGCCGATCATGATCGCGTCGGCGCCGGTCGCCGCGAACACGTTGCGGGCTTTCCGCGGCGAATCGATGTCGCCGTTGGCGACGACGGGAATGGAGACGGCCCGCTTCACGGCGGCGACAGTTTCGTACTCCGCTTCGCCCTTGTAGCCCTGCTCGCGCGTGCGCCCGTGCACCGCGACCATGGCGATGCCGGCCGACTCGGCGGCGCGCGCGATGCGAACCGCATTCTTCTCGGCAGCACACCAGCCGGTGCGCATCTTCAGCGTCACCGGCACTCCGTGCGGGGCGCAGGCCGCGACGACGGCTTCGACGATCTCGAGCGCAAGCGCTTCATCCTTCATCAAGGCCGAGCCGGCCCACTGGTTGCAGACCTTCTTCGCCGGGCAGCCCATGTTGATGTCGATGATCTGGGCGCCGCGCTCGACGTTGTAGGCCGCGGCCTCGGCCATCATGGCCGAGTCGGTGCCGGCGATCTGCACGGAGATCGGTGCGGTTTCGCCTTCGTGATCGGCGCGCCGGCTCGTTTTCAGGCTCGCCCACAAATCCTTGCGCGACGTGACCATTTCGCTGACCGCGTAGCCGGCGCCGAGGCGCTTGCAGAGCTGGCGGAACGGCCGGTCCGTGACGCCCGCCATCGGCGCGGCAAACAGCCGGTTCGCCAGCGTGATGTGGCCGATGCGCATGGGCGGGGAGGGGTCTGCTGAAAAACGAGGCAGAAGTATAGCGGCGCGAAATCGCCCAACGCCATCGGTGCGACCCGCATCCGGCGCTGCCGATAATCGTTGCGGATGGATGCCTGGATCGACTGGATGATGCGCGTGCTTGCGCTGCCCGAGGTGGGTCTCAGTACGGTCTTCTTCATCGCCTTCATCGCCGCGACGCTGATTCCGCTCGGCTCCGAGCCGGTCGTTTTCGGCCTCGTCAAGCTCAATCCCGACATGTTCTGGCCGGCCATCGGCCTGGCCACGCTCGGCGCGACGCTCGGCGGTGCGCTGACCTGGTGGATGGGCTACGGTGCCGAGCGCGCCTACGAGCGCGTGACGCACAAACACCCGAACGGGCGCGCGCTGGCCTGGTTGCGCCGCCACGGCGCCAAGGCCTGCCTGCTCTCGTGGCTGCCCGTTGTCGGCGATCCGCTTTGCGCCGTCGCGGGATGGCTCGAGCTGCCATTCTGGCCCTGCGTCGCCTACATGGCGATCGGCAAGTTCGGCCGATACCTCATCATGACGGCGGCGCTGCTCTGGGTCTTCCCGGGCCAGTACGCGCGCTGAGCGCCGCTTCTTGGAAGGCCGCCACGAAGACCGACGCCTACGACGAACTCACCCGCAACTGGTCGCGCCTGCATCGCTTCGGTCACCTCTATTCGATGGCCAGCTGGGATCGCGCCGCGATGATGCCGCCGAAGGGCAGTGAAGCACGCGCTCAGGCGCTGGCCGAGATGGACGCGCTGCTGCATCGAATGCGCACCGACCCGGGTCTCGTGGCCCTGCTGGCGCAGGCCGATGGCGAGCCGCTCGACGACACAGCGCGATCGAACTTGCGCGAGATTCGCCGTGACTGGAAGAGCTCCAACGCCTTGCCGCCGGCGCTCGTCGAGGCCAAGTCGCTCGCCACGTCGCGCTGCGAGCATGCCTGGCGCAGGCAACGCCCGGACGACGACTGGGCCGGCTTTCTGCTCAACCTCCGCGAGGTCGTCCGTCTCGCCCGCGAGGAAGCGAAATATCTCGCCGATTCAAGCGGCCTGTCGCTTTACGACGCGCTGATGGATCAGTTCGAGCCCGACATGACGAGCGTCGAGGTGTCCTCGACCTTCGGCGATTTGCAGACCTGGTTGCCGGGGCTGATACGCGCCGTTCGCGACAAGCAGGCGAGCGAACCGGTGATCGAGCCGGTCGGCCCGTTTGCGAAGGTGGCGCAGCGCGCCCTGAGCCTCGAGGTCATGGCGCTGCTCGGCTTCGATTTCGAGGCCGGCCGTCTCGACGAGAGCGCGCATCCGTTCAGCGGCGGCGTCCCCGAGGACACGCGGCTGACGACGCGCTATTACGAAGACGATTTTGTGCAAAGCCTGATGGGCACGATCCACGAGACCGGCCACGCGCGCTACGAGCAGAACCTTCCGCGCGAATGCCTCGGCCAGCCCATCGCGCGGGCCCGCTCGATGGGGATCCACGAAAGCCAGAGCCTGTCGTTCGAGATGCAGCTCGGCCGCAGCGCCGGCTTCATCGCGCGCATGGCGCCGCTGCTCGCGGCTCACTTCGGTGCCCAGCCGGCGTTCGAGGCAGGCAACCTGCAGCGGCTGCTGACGCGCGTTGAGCCGGGCTTCATTCGCGTCGATGCCGATGAGCTCACTTACCCGGCGCACGTCATGCTGCGCTACAGCATCGAGAAGCGCCTGATCGAAGGCGAGATCGAGGCTGACGACATTCCCCTGCTCTGGGACGAAGGCATGGCCTCCCTGCTCGGCGTCGACACGAGTGGCAACTTCAACGACGGCTGCATGCAGGACGTGCACTGGGGCGCCGGCCTATTTGGCTACTTTCCCTGCTACACGCTGGGTGCGATGTATGCGGCGCAATGGTTCGCGGCGATGCGCCGCAGTACACCTGAGCTCGATGCGCGCCTCTTCGCCGGCGATTTCGCGCCCGTGTTCGACTGGCTGCGCGTGAACATCTGGCAGCAGGCGAGCCGCTGGACGACGGCCGAACTCACGCAGCGCGCCAGCGGCGAGCGCCTGAACCCGCTGCACTTTCGCCGCCACCTCCAAGCGCGTTACCTCGGCGTCGGGCCGCGCTGAAGCGGGGCCATGAGCGAGAAGAGGACGCCATGGCGTCCTCTTCGTCCTTTCGATCGTCGCGGCAGCGCCGCGATCGCCTGCGCTCAGGCGGCCGAGTGCGCCGACTTTTTCGCGGCGCGCGTACGCGGCGCGCGCTTGGCGGCGGTCTTGGCCGGCGCAGCCTTCTTCGCGGCGCCCTTCGAGCGTGTCGCGAGTTGGGCGGTCAGCGCGTCGATGCGGTCCTTCAGCGCCTGGACGTCCTTCGACGAAGGCACGCCGAGCTTCTTCAGCGCCTTGGCGGTGCGCTCTTCGAAGATCGATTCGAGCTTGTCCCAGTGCTGGCCGGCCTTGGCCGTCACGTCGTCGGCCATGCTCGTCATCTTGCTTGTGACTTCGCCGAACTTCTCTTCGGCCGCCGATTGCGTTTTCTTCTGCAGCGTAGCGCCTTCCTTGACGAGGGCATCGAATACCTGCTTGCCTTCGGCCTGCGCTTTGGCGAAGGCGCCCATGCCGGCGAGCCAGATCTGCTGCGCCGATTCCTTCACCTGACCGGCGAGGGCGCTGTCGAACAGGCCGGACGCCGAGGCGTGCTTCTTCTGCTTCTCTGCCATCGCCTTGAGTTTCTTGACCATCTTGATTTCTCCTGCTGTGGGGGCGGCTGCGATGATGCAGCGGCTGATCGCCACTATAGGCAGCATGGCTCGGGGGCACACCCTAATCGGCTAGGCAGGCATGTCTAGTACAACATCCCTCAACTAGCTTTCATAATAAACAAGGTTGAGCTAAGCTTCGGCGCATGAGTCGAGGACGACAAGCGCAGGCGATCAAACTGTCGCGAGAAGATCGCAAGTCGCTTGAGTTGTTGACGCGCCGAGGCACGGCTGAGCACCGACAAGTGGTTCGAGCGCAGATTGCGCTGATGTGCCAACACCTACCGCGCGCAAGCCGTATGGGACGACTTCAATGCCCGACACGATCAACGATTCGTCTTTCACTTCACGCCAATTCACGCCAGTTGGGTTAACCAGATCGAGCTGCTGTTTGGCATCTACTCGCGCCGCGTCTTGCGCCATGCCAGTCATTGCTCCATCGAGGAGCTGCGNNGGCGCCCAAACCGTTCAAGTGGACATTCGCCGGCTTTGAGCTGCAAACTGGCGAGCCCCTGAGATTCAAGCACCATGCCAAAGATCGAAGCAAAAGCAAAGGCCGCTGAACTCCAGCGCCAGATCGCCACGCTCACCGGCCACGACCTGGCGCAGGTCAAGCCCTACGGCAAGCATCTGCTGATCCAGATGCATCGCGACGACAGCGTCGACACCATCGCGCGACTCACCGAGTTCGCGCGCAACTCCTACTCATCCGCATTTCGCAGCCACACCGGCCGATGGGAACCCTTGCCCGGCTCCGGCGATCTCGCAACGACCGCCGAGTTGGTCGTCTCGCTGCTCGGCCCCTACCTTGATCCTAATACTTAAAGCTACTTACGGGATGTTGTACTAGTCCGTCGTCGCGGGTCGGGGTTTGCCCCGCGCGGGGCGGCGTCGCCTTTGCACAAGAATCGTCGACGAGCGGGCGCGCGAGGTGCGCGGCGCGAAACGGGAGGCATGCATGCGCTATTTCGTCACCGGGGCCACCGGCTTCATCGGCAAGCGGCTCGTCAAGACGCTTCTGGCGCGGCGCGGCGCGACCGTCCGCTTCCTGCTGCGACCCGAAAGCCAGGGCAAGCTTGATGCCCTGCTCGAGTACTGGGGCGTCGCGGGCAGCAAGGGCCGTGCGTTGCCCATCTACGGCGATCTCACGGCGAAAAAGCTCGGCGTCTCGGCCGACGACGTGAAGAGGCTCAAGGGCCACGTCGATCACGTCTACCACCTCGCCGCCGTCTACGACCTCTCGGCCGATGCCGATTCGCAGATCGCCGCGAACATCGACGGTACGCGCGCCGTCGTTGAGTTCGCGAAAGCGGTCGACGCCGGGCATCTGCATCACGTCAGCTCGATTGCCGCTGCGGGCTTGTTCGAAGGCGTTTTCCGCGAAGACATGTTCGACGAGGCCGAAGGCCTGGACCACCCGTATTTCATGACCAAGCACGAGAGCGAAAAGATCGTGCGCAAGGAATCGAAAGTGCCGTGGACGGTGTATCGGCCGGCGCTCGTCGTCGGCGACTCGCAGACCGGCGAGATGGACAAGATCGACGGCCCGTACTATTTCTTCAAGCTGATCCAGCGCATGCGCCAGCTGCTGCCGCCGTGGATGCCGTCGGTCGGCCTCGAGGGTGGGCGCATCAACATCGTTCCGGTCGATTTCGTCGTCGCCGCGCTCGATCACATCAGCCACCTGAAGACCGATCTCGACAAGCGGTGCTTCCACCTCGTCGACCCGGTCGGCTATCGCGTCGGCGACGTGCTCGACATCTTCAGCCGCGCCGCCCATGCGCCGAAGATGAACCTCTTCGTCAACGCGGCGCTGCTCGGCTTCATCCCGAAGAGCGTGAAGAAGGGGCTGATGGCGCTCGCACCGGTGCGGCGCGTGAAGAGCGCGGTGCTGAGGGACCTCGGCCTGCCCGAGGACATGCTCACCTTCATCAACTTTCCGACCCGCTATGACTGCCGCGAGGCGCTCGCCGCGCTGAAGGGCTCGGGCATCGATTGCCCCAAGCTGCCCGACTACGCGTGGCGGCTCTGGGATTACTGGGAACGCCATCTCGACCCGGCGCTGAAGATCGACCATTCGCTGCGCGGCACCGTCGCGGGGAAGATCGTGCTTGTCACCGGCGGCTCCTCGGGAATCGGCCTGGCAGCGGCGTGCAAGTTCGCCGAGGCCGGCGCGATCACCGTCATCTGCGCGCGCGACGAAGCCAAACTGATGGAAGCGAAGAAGGAAATTCTCGCGAAGGCGGGCAAAGGCGCGGTCGTCGAGACGTACTCCGCAGATATCGCAGACGAAGCGAGCTGCAAGGGCCTGGTCGATTGGCTCAACGCGACGCACGGCGGCGTCGACTTCCTCGTCAACAATGCCGGCCGCTCGATCCGCCGCGCCATCGAGGCAAGCTACGAGCGCTTTCACGACTTCGAGCGGACGATGCAGCTCAACTACTTCGGATGCCTGCGTGTCACCATGGGCTTTCTGCCCGGCATGGTCGCGAAGAAGAAGGGGCACATCGTCAACATCAGCTCGATCGGCGTGCTGACGAACGCGCCGCGCTTCTCGGCCTACGTCGCTTCCAAGGCGGCGCTCGACGCGTGGACGCGCTGCGCCTCGAGCGAATATGCCGACATGGGGATCACGTTCACGACCATCAACATGCCGCTCGTACGCACGCCGATGATCGCGCCGACGGGGCTCTACAACAACGTGCCGGTGCTTTCGCCGGAAGATGCGGCGAACATGATCGCCGAAGCTTGCGTGGAAAAGCCGGTGCGGATAGCGACTCGGCTGGGCATTACGGGTGAGCTCCTGAATGCGCTCCTGCCGCGAGTGGCGCAGATCATCATGAACTCGAGCTTTCGGATGTTCCCCGACAGCGCCGCGGCCAAGGGCGACAAGGACAAGAAGTACAGCCCTTCGCCGGAAGCCATCGCGATGCAGCAGATGATGCGCGGCATCCACTTCTGACCCAGCTTGGACGCGCGTGGCGCGTCCACCGGGTTGGGCTCGCGTTCGACGGATCATCACGCCTGAGGGCGTGACGTCCGTCAACTCGCCCGGGCTCGCGTGCCGGAGGCACGCTTGGCTTGGTGCGGGCGAAGGATGCGGTTTTCGCGAAAGGGATTGCGGAGGAGGACTGGGGCTGTCCGCGGCGCTTCTGCGACCCGGCCGGCGGCAGAGAGCGCCTGCCTGCTGGCGCCGACCAGCAGTGTGCAGGTGCCGTTCACGCGCAGCCCGAGGGCCAGGTCGACGAGTTGCGCCTCCGCCGGGTCGCCCAGCGCGTGCGCGTAGTCGTCGGTGACGGCACGAGTGGGCGCGAACCCGCCGGGATAGTCGCCGAAGCCGACGTCGTTCACACTCAGGAACTGGAGCGCGAAGTAGGTCGTGCCGCAGTTGTCCTTCGGGAAAAAGCCGCAGGGCTTGCCGCAGGTCGTTCCGCCGATCAAGTTGACGCTCACACCGGCACCGCGCAGGCTGTCGACGATCGCTTCGCTCGCCGAACAGGTGCCGGCAGTGGTCAGAACGTAGACCTGCTCAGTCCGAGGAAAGGCAACGCTTGGCTCGTCGACACCGTGAAGCCTTGGCCCGTCGAGTGGAAGTTCGTTGTCACTTGCGCCGTCGTCAGGCCGGGCGGCTCACTTGCCTGCCGCAGCCTGGGCCCGTGCCGTGACGAGCGCCGGCTCGGCCCGGTATTGCTGCGGGAACAGGGTCTTCAGGTACTCGATCTTCGGCAAGTCGAAATGAGCGATGTAGCCCGACTCCGGGTGCAGGGTCAGATAGTCCTGGTGATAGCCCTCGGCCGCAAAGAACTCGGGCAGGGCCACGACCTGGGTGACGATCTTGATCGGATAGACCTTGGCCGCATCGAGCTGGGCGATGTAGCGCTCGGCTGTCTGCTTTTGCGCCGCGTCGGTGTAGAAGATCGCAGAGCGGTATTGCGGGCCCCTGTCCGGGTACTGCTGGTTCAGCTGCGTGGGGTCGTGCGCCACCGAGAAGTAGATCTGCAGCAGCGTTGCGTAGCTCACCTTCTTCGGGTCGTAGGTGATCTTCACCGATTCGGCGTGGCCGGTGAGGCCGGTGCCGACCATCTCGTAATGCGCCGTTTCCTTCTTGCCGCCGGCGTAGCCGGAGACCGCCTGGACGACGCCGTGGACGCGCTGGAACACGCCTTGCACGCCCCAGAAGCAGCCGCCGGCGAAGACCGCAGTCTGCAGATTGGCGGCGTTGGCCGTATCGTCGATGGCCGGCGCAGGAATCTTCACCGCGGCTTCGGCGGCGAGGCCGCTCGTCCCATGCAAGGCGCCGAGCGCCAGGGCTGCAGCGCCGGCCCATGCCAGCCCCGTCGTTGCCAGGCGCGCGAAGGAAAAGCGTTGCCGCTTCGAGATGGAGGAAGTCGTCGTCATCATCATCCCTCGTGAAAACCTTTCGCTTCGTCGCATGCGAGCGCAAGTCATTACACCACCGTGGTCGTTCCCTTGCCGGGCAAGGGAAGCAGGCACTCAGCGGTTCGAGGAAAAGCGCCGTCAGCCTCCGTGCACGGCATCGCCGACCAGCTGCTCGATCTGGCGGATCTCGCCATGCACGTTGGTGTGCAGGCCGCAGAAGTTGGTGATCCCAGCAGCGGTGCCCATGCCGCCCAGAAATCCGTGGCGCTCGACGAGCAGCGTGCGCGCGCCATGCCGGGCCGCCGAGGCCGCGGCGGTGATCCCGGCCGGGCAGCGCTGAGCACCACGACATCGTATTCGCCGAAGACGGGCGTCGAGCGGTAAGGTTCTTCCATCGGGGGTGACATCTTTCGAGCGGGCGCAAAGTGTAGGATTCTGCGCCGCTCCCCTTGGCCCTTCTCGGGCTCGACGCCATGACCGCCACGCCCGCTGCCGCCCCGCTCGCGACGCACGACCTCTCGCACGTCGCCCCGCGTGACAAGGCCGAGATCCTCGCCCAGGCGCTGCCGTACATCAGGAAGTTCCACGGCAAGACCATCGTCATCAAGTACGGCGGCAATGCCATGACCGACCCGGGCCTGCAGCAGGATTTCGCCGAAGACGTGGTGCTGCTCAAGCTCGTCGGCATGAATCCTGTCGTCGTTCACGGTGGCGGCCCGCAGATCGAGGAGGCGCTGGCCAAGATCGGCAAGAAGGGCGAATTCATCCAGGGCATGCGCGTCACCGACGACGAGACCATGGAAGTCGTCGAATGGGTGCTGGCGGGGCAGGTCCAGCAGGACATCGTCGGTCTCATCAACGTCGCCGGCGGCAAGGCCGTGGGCCTGACCGGGCGCGACGGGGGCCTCATCCGGGCCAAGAAGCTGCGCATGATGGATCTGAACGATCCGACCAAGGAGTACGACGTCGGCTCGGTCGGCGAGATCGAGTCGATCGACCCGAGCGTCGTCATGGCCTTGCAGGACGATCAGTTCATTCCCGTCATCTCGCCGCTCGGCTTCGGCGCCGACAACGAGAACTACAACATCAACGCCGACGTCGTCGCCGGAAAGCTCGCCGAGGTGCTGAAGGCCGAAAAGCTGATGATGCTGACGAACACGCCGGGCGTGCTCGACAAGTCGGGCAGACTTCTCACCGACCTCACCGCGCGCGAGATCGACGAGTTGTTCGCCGACGGCACGATTTCCGGCGGCATGCTGCCCAAGATCCAGTCCGCCCTGGATGCGGCGAAGAACGGCGTCAACACCGTGCACATCATCGACGGCCGCGTGCCGCACGCGATGCTGCTCGAAGTGCTCACCGAGCAGGCGTACGGCACGATGATTCGCTCCCGTTGAACAAGACCGTCTGGCTATTCGATCTCGACAACACGCTGCACGACGCGAGCCACGCCGCGTTCGGCGAACTGCACGTCGCGATGGGCGACTACATCGGCTGCCATCTTGGCCTTTCGCCCGAGGAAGCAGGTGTTCTGCGCTCCCGATACTGGCTGCGCTACGGCGCGACGCTGCTCGGCCTGGTCCGTCATGACGATGTCCGCGCTGCGCATTTTCTCGAAGAGACGCACCGCCTGCCCGGCCTCGAGGAACGGCTGCGGACGAGCGCCCATGATCGCGCCGCGCTGAGGCGCCTCGGCGGTCGCAAGTTCATTCTCACCAACGCGCCGCGCGCCTACGCGATGCGCGTCCTCGGCGCGCTCGGCATGACGAAGCTCTTCGACGGCGTGATCGCCATCGAGGATATGGCGATGTTCGGCGATCTGCGCCCCAAGCCCGACGCGCGCATGCTGCGCCGCGTCGCCGCGCGCCTCGGCGTCGCGCCGGGCCGCTGCGTTCTCGTCGAAGACACGCTCGTTCACCAGAAGGCGGCGTGCCGTGTCGGCATGCGCGCAGTGTGGATGCAGCGCTATCTCGGCGGCCGCTTTCGCGGCACCGTGCGAGGCGGCACGAACGCCGGTTCGCAACGGGACGCAACAGGCCGCCGAAAGTGCTCGAAGCCGCCCTACGTGTATGCGAAAATCGGTGCGCTCCGCCAGCTCACCCTCCTCTAGATGACGCACTCGCCCGATCTGCCCGCCGGCGAACTCGATGAAGCCGCCGGAGCACCGAGCGAGGCTGAGCCTGAACTTTCCGTTGAAGCGATCCGGCCCTCGGTGAAATCCCCGATCGCGGCGGCCGTCGTGGTGCGCAAGCGCCCGCGCCCCGGCGAGCGCCGCGTCCAGATCCTCGAGACGCTCGCGACCATGCTCCAGGAGCCGGGCGCCGAGCGCATCACGACCGCGGCGCTCGCGGCCAAGCTCGACGTCTCCGAGGCGGCGCTCTATCGCCACTTCGCGAGCAAGGCGCAGATGTTCGAAGGGCTGATCGAATTCATCGAGCAGAGCGTGTTCACGCTCGTCAACCAGATCGTCGAGCGCGAGGCGAGCCCCGCAGCGCAGGTGCACAAGGTGCTGCAGGTGCTGCTGCAGTTTGGCGAAAAGAATCCCGGCATGACGCGCGTCATGGTCGGCGACGCGCTCGTCTTCGAAAACGAGCGGCTTCTTGTGCGCATGAACCAGTTCTTCGAGCGCATCGAGTCGCAGCTGCGGCAGAGCCTGCGCGCCCATGCCGAGACGACCGGATCGACGACGCCGACCGTCGATGCGAACGCTCAGGCCTCGGCGCTGACCTCGTTCGCCATCGGTCGCCTGCAGCGCTTCGCCCGCTCGGGCTTTCGCAGGCTCCCCACCGAGCACCTCGACGTCGCCTTTCGCCTGTTCGCCGGTTGAGGCGCCGGCATGACGACGATCCTGGCCGGCGGCCAGCCCCTCAGCTTGCTGGCCGAAAGGGCCGCCTTCGTCGCGGTCAGCCGCACGCTCCTCGTCGCCGATGCGCACATCGGCAAGGCGGTGAGCTTTCGCGCCATGGGTGTTCCGGTGCCGCGCGGCACGACGAGCGAGACGCTGGCCGGCCTGACGGCGCTCGTCGCGAGCACGGGCGCGCAGCGCATCGTCTTCCTCGGCGACTTTCTTCATTCGGCGCGCGCCCACGCGGCAGCGACGGCCGCCGCCGTCGCCGCATGGCGTCAAGCGCACCGCGCGCTCGAGCTCGTTCTCGTCCGCGGCAACCATGACGATCACGCCGGCGATCCGCCGCCGCATCTCGGCATCCGCGTCGTCGATGAGCCGTTCATGCAGGGCGGCTTCGCCCTTTGCCACCACCCGAAGCGCATCGCCGGCGCCTACGTGCTCGCCGGCCATCTGCATCCCTGCGTGAATCTTGGCGGCCGCGCCTGGGATCATTTGCGGCTGCCGTGCTTCTGGTTCGACGACGACGTCGGCGTCCTGCCCGCGTTCGGCGCTTTTACCGGCATGCATGCGATCCGCGCCTCGGCCGGCGACCGCGTCTTCGCGATCGCCGAGAACACCGTCGCCGCCTTGCCGACGATAGCCGAACGCTGCGCGGCCTGAAGCGCCCACTACACTGGCCCGACCATGTCAACGCCGCCTTCGCTGCAGCATCTGGTCGAGCGTGCCGAAGCCCTGCTGGCGCG
Organism: Burkholderiales bacterium; assembly: GCA_003152055.1. GTDB lineage: Bacteria > Pseudomonadota > Gammaproteobacteria > Burkholderiales > Burkholderiaceae_C > Schlegelella_A. The sequence goes on along the minus strand of PLZH01000315.1, from coordinate 28,443 downwards.
CCTCGAAGCCATCGTTCCGCATCTGCTCATGGCGCCCGACTGGAGCGCGTCGACGGCGTTTCGCTATCGCAAGCGTGGCGGCTCGGGCGCGATCGAGCCGGTGCGCCACGTTGCGACGATCCGTCTCGCCTCGCTCGTCGAGGTCGGGCCGCAGAAGGAACGGCTGGTTCGCAACACCGAGCAGTTCGTGGCCCGTCATGCCGCCAACAACGTGCTCCTTACCGGGGCGCGCGGCACGGGCAAGAGCTCGCTGATCAAGGCCTGCCTCAACGAGTTTGCGCCGCGCGGCCTGCGTCTCATCGAAGTCGACAAGACCGATCTTGTCGACCTGCCCGACATCGTCGACCTCGTCGCCGAGCGGCCCGAGCGCTTCATCGTGTTCTGCGACGACCTCTCGTTCGACGAAGGCGAGCCCGGCTACAAGGCGCTGAAGTCGATCCTCGACGGCTCGGTCTCCGAGGCGTCGGAGAACCTGCTGATCTATGCGACGAGCAACCGGCGCCACCTCCTACCCGAGTACATGAAGGAGAACCTGACGTACCGGCACACCGAGGATGGTGAAGTCCATCCCGGCGAGGTCGTCGAGGAGAAGATTTCGCTCTCGGAGCGCTTCGGCCTGTGGGTGAGCTTTTATCCGTTCAGCCAGGACGAATACCTCGCCATCGTCGCCGAATGGTTGCGTGCTTTCGGCGTCGGCGCCGAGGCGATCGCGGCGGCGCGCCAGGAAGCGCTCATTTGGGCACTCGAGCGCGGCTCGCGCTCGGGCCGGGTCGCCTTGCAGTTCGCGAAGGACTACGCCGGAAGGCATCACGTGTGACGGGCGCCGAGGGCGAGCGGCAGGCGGTCGACGTCGCCGTCGGCGTGCTCATCGACGACGACGGGCGTTTTCTCCTTACCTCTCGGCCCGCGGGCAAGGTCTACGCCGGCTACTGGGAATTCCCCGGCGGCAAGCTCGAGGCCGGCGAATCGGTGCAAGCGGCGCTGCGCCGCGAGCTGCACGAGGAGCTCGGGATCACGATCGGCGCTGCGGTCCCGTGGAACGTCACCCTCATGGACTACGCGCATGCGCGAGTGCGCCTGCATTTCTGCAAGGTGCGCGAGTGGCACGGCGCCTTCGAGATGCGCGAAGGCCAGGCGATGGCGTGGCAGACGCTGCCGGTCGAGGTCGCACCCGTCTTGCCGGGCACGCTGCCGGTTCTCGGATGGTTCGCCGCCGAGCGGGGGTTCACCGGACCGACGCATCGAAGCTGAGGCCGCCGCTACACTGCCTCGATGAGCTGGCTCGACGACGTGAAGTGGGACGCGAACGGCCTCGTTCCGGCCATCGCGCAGGAGGTCGGGACCAACGACGTGCTGATGTTCGCGCACATGAACCGCGAGGCCCTCGCACGCACCGCCGAGCTCGGCGAGGCCGTCTACTGGAGCCGTTCGCGTGGGCGCCTGTGGCACAAAGGCGAGGAAAGCGGCAATGTGCAGAAGGTGCGTGAGCTGCGCCTCGATTGCGACAACGACGTCATCCTGCTCAAGGTCGAGCAGACGAGCCGCGAGCCCGGCGAGCCGAAAATCGCCTGCCACACCGGGCGGCATTCGTGCTTTTTCCAACGCTATCGCAACGGCGCCTGGGAAGCGGTCGATCCGGTCTTGAAAGATCCGGGGCGCATCTACAAATGATGGCGTGATGGCTGATCCCCTCGCATCGGGAAACGACACGCTGGCGCGGCTGGCAGCCGTCATCGAGTCGCGCCGCCAGGCCGATCCGGCGACGAGCTACGTCGCGCGGCTCTTTGCCAAGGGCCCGGACGCGGTGCTGAAGAAGATCGGCGAAGAGGCGACCGAGGTCGTCATGGCGTGCAAGGACGGCGACAGGCACAAGGTCGTCGCCGAGGTCGCCGACCTCTGGTTTCACACCATGATCGCGCTCGCGCAGCACGGGCTCGCACCCGTCGACGTGCTAGCCGAGCTGGAGCGCCGGGAAGGCCTTTCCGGGCTCGAGGAATTCGCGGCGCGCAAGATGCAATCGAGAGAGGTGGACAGAACATGAATCAACTCGTCGAAATCGATCCGCGCCAACAGTCGCTGAAGACGATCGGCCACGTCAGCTATTTCCTGCACACCGTCGTCGCCCTCGGCGCCGTGTTGCCGGGTGCGCAGGCCAGCGTCCTGCTGCTCCTGATCGCCTTTTCCATCGACCTCTTCAAGCGCGACGAAGCGCAGGGCAGCTGGCAGGAATCGCACTTCAGCTGGCGCATCCGCACCGTGCTCTGGGTCGGCGCGCTCTATCTCGTGACGGCGCCGCTCTGGCTGCTCTTTCTCGTGCCGGGCTGGATTGCGTGGGGGCTCATCTCGATCTGGTTCCTCTATCGCATCGTTCGCGGCTGGCTGAACCTGTCCTCGAACACGCCGATGCCGGGCTGAGAGGCGGACCATGCATCGCGATCCGAGCTGCATCTTCTGCAGAATCGTCGCCGGCGAGATTCCGAGCCGAAAGGCGTACGAGGACGAGGAGTTGTTCGTCTTCCACGACATCGCACCGTGGGCGCCGGTGCACGTGCTGATGATTCCCAAGGAGCACATCGCCGGCTTTTACGACGTGACCGACGCGCACACGGCGATGCTCGGCCGCATGATGGCGCTGGCGCCACGGCTGATGCGCGAGCACGGCGTGACGAACGGCTTCAGGACGCTGGTCAACACCGGCCAGGACGGCCGCCAGGAAGTGCCGCACTTCCATGTGCACGTCATGGGCGGGCCGCGGCCCTGGGTGAAGGGCTGACCTAGAATCCGCGCCAGTCCTTCAGTGGAGAAAGAATCATGGGTTCCATCAGTATCTGGCACTGGCTGATCGTGCTGTTGATCGTCGTGCTGGTATTCGGCACGAAGAAGCTCAAGAACATCGGCACCGATCTCGGCAGCGCCGTCAAGGGCTTCAAGGACGGCGTTCGCGACGGCACGGCCTCGCCCGCCGAACCGGCAGCGCCGACGCAGCAGGTCGGCGCGGCCCGGACGATCGATCCAGGCACCGTCGACGTGGAAGCTAAGACGAAATCTTGACCGTCTGATCCGCTGCGCTTCGCGAACGGATCGGCATCGCCATGATCGACCTCGGCTTCGACAAGCTCGCTCTCATCGGCGCCGTCGCGCTCATCGTCATCGGCCCGGAGAAGCTGCCGCGCGTGGCCCGCACGGTCGGTACGCTGCTCGGCAAGGCGCAGCGCTACGTCGCCGACGTGAAGGCCGAAGTCAATCGTTCGATCGAGCTCGAAGACCTGAAGAAGATGAAGACCGAGTTCGAGGACGCGGCGCGCAACGTCGAAAAGACCGTTTCGTCCGAGATCCATCAAACGGCCGCCGATCTGAGTTCTTCGTGGCAGAGCTCGATCGAGGAGTTGCCCGCGAGTAGCGGTCAGCACGAGGGCCCGATGCCGGCGCCGCAGTATCGGCACCCGAAGAAGAACTGGCGCCTCAAGCGTGGCGCCATGCCGCAGTGGTACAAGCAGAAGGCGGGCATCCGCGGCAAGGCACAGTCGGGCGCAGCGCGGGTGGCGCGCTTCAGGCCGCCGCGCACCTCCGCTTGACGCGCCAATGACCCTTCCGGGCAAGGATCCTGAAGACGAACTGGCGGGCACCGAGCAACCCTTCGTCTCCCATCTCGTCGAGTTGCGCGATCGGATGATCCGCGCGCTCGTCGCCGTCGGCATCTGCTTCGGCGTGCTTTCGGTCTGGCCGGGACCGAGCGGGCTCTACGACGTCCTCGCCGCGCCGCTGGTGGCGCACCTGCCGCACGGCTCGACCCTGATCGCGACCAACGTCATCTCGCCGTTCCTCGTGCCCCTGAAGATCACGCTGATGGCGGCCTTCATGCTGGCACTGCCGGTCGTGCTCTACCAGCTCTGGGCCTTCGTCGCGCCGGGTCTGTATACCCACGAGAAGAAGCTCGTGTTGCCGCTCGTCGTCTCGAGCACGCTGCTCTTCTTCGCCGGCGTCGCCTTTTGCTACTTCTTCGTCTTCGGCCGGGTCTTCACCTTCATCCAGGCGTTCGCGCCGAAGAGCGTCTCGGCGATGCCGGACATCGAGGCTTATCTCAGCTTCGCGCTGACGATGTTCATCGCCTTCGGCGCGGCGTTCGAGGTGCCGATCGTCGTCGTCGTGCTCGCTCGTATCGGGCTCGTCAGCATCGACAAGCTGAAGAGCTTTCGCAGCTATTTCATCGTGCTCGCTTTCATCATCGCCGCGATCCTGACGCCGCCCGATGTCGTCTCGCAGCTCGCGCTGGCGATTCCGATGGTCCTGCTCTACGAAATCGGCATCTGGGCGGCGCAGGTGTTCATCAGGCACACGCAGGCGCCGGCCGAAGAAACGAAGGCGCCCTAGCTAGGGGCTGCCTCAGCGCTCGGCGTCCGCAGGTCGCGAGCGCGGTCGCTGTGCCACCAGCACCTTGACGTCCATCGCGCTGTCGCCGCGCTGCACGCGGATCGTCGCCGTCTCGCTTGGCTTCAGCGCCGCCACAGCATTGAGCAGCTGCGGCGTGTTGGTGACCGGCCTGCCGGCGATCTTCAGCACCACGTCGCCTGGGCGTAGGCCACCCTCGCTCGCCGGCCCTCTCTGCACGACGCCGGTGATGAGCACCCCCTGCGTCACCGAGAGGTCGAGCGTCCTGGCGATCTCCGGCGTCAGGTCGCGCGGCTCGACACCGATCCAGCCGCGTATGACCTGTCCGTCCTTGATGAGGCCTTCCATTACCTGGCGCGCCGTGCTCACCGGAATGGCGAAGCCGATGCCGAGACTGCCGCCGCTGCGCGAATAGATCGCGGTGTTGATGCCGAGCAGGTTGCCGTTGACGTCGACGAGTGCGCCGCCCGAATTGCCGGGGTTGATCGCGGCATCGGTCTGGATGAAGTTCTCGAAGATGTTAATGCCCAGCGAATTGCGGCCGAGGGCGCTGACGATGCCCGAGGTCACCGTCTGGCCGACGCCGAAGGGGTTGCCGATGGCGAGCACGATGTCGCCGACCTGCAGGTGATCGACGTCGCCGAAGGCGATCACCGGCAGCTTGTCGAGATCGATCTTCAGCACCGCGATATCGGAATCGGGGTCGGCGCCGACCGTGCGCGCCTTGGCGCTGCGCCCATCGCCGAGCAGGACCTCGACGTCGTCGGCGCCCTCGATGACGTGGTTGTTGGTGAGCAGGTAGCCGGCCGGGGAAACGATGACGCCCGAGCCGAGTCCGAACTGGCGCTCTTCGGGCTGCTGCCGCGCCCGGTCGCCGAAGAAGAAGCGAAACATCGGATCGTCGGCGTCGGGTCGTTGCACCGAGGCACGGCTTGCGGTGATGCTCACGACGGCGGGCGAGGCGCGCTTGGCCGCCGCGGCGTAGCCCGTCGCCGCTACGCCCGGGCTGATGAGGGAGACGCTTTGCACCGGTGCCGGCAAGAGCGCGACGGCCGCGCTCGGCGTCAGCAGCGGGTCGGCCCGGCGATGCAGCCATTGCGGCTTCAGGGTCGCGACGACGAACAGCAGTGCGACCGCGACGGTCACGGTCTGCGAGAAGAGGAGCCAGGCCTTGCGCATGGATAGGGCATCGAGGAGTGCTGCATTATCGGGCGCCGCGCGACGACAATGAGCACATGGCTTCGCACCCTTCGCCGCCGCTCGCGATCACGATGGGCGACGCTTGCGGCATCGGTCCGGAGATCGTCGCCCGTCTCTTCGCCACGGGCGAGGCGACCGATGCTTTCGTGGTCGGCGACATTGCGGTCATGCGCCGTGCCGCGGCCTTGATCGGCGGCATGTTGCCCGTGGCCGCGATCGAAGCGCCGGCGGACCGGGCGGCCGTGCCGCCGCACTGCATCCCGGTGCTCCAGGTCGGCGGGTTGGCGGCCGATCTCGTTGCAGCGCTGCTCGGCCGNNGCCGCGGCAGGCATCGCCTATCCGGGCCACACGGAGATGCTGCAAGCCCTGGCCGCGAAGAAAGGTGTGCCGCCGCCGGTGCGCATGATGCTCGCCAACGACGAACTGCGGACCGTGCTTGTCACGATCCACATGTCGTTGCGCCGGGCGATCGAGGCGGTCACCTTCGATGCGGTGCTCGAGACCCTGCGCATCGCCCACGCCGCGGCGTCGCAGTGGGGTATATCGCGACCGCGCATCGGCGTTGCCGGCCTCAACCCGCACGCCGGCGAAGGCGGCCTCTTCGGCGACGAGGAGCAAAAGATCATCGCGCCGGCCATTGCGGCAGCGCGCGCCGAAGGCATTGCCGCGAGCGGGCCGTTCGCCCCCGATACGGTCTTCATGCGGGCGCGCCACGCCGCCGGCCACCCGGGCGAGTTCGATATCGTCGTCGCGATGACGCACGACCACGGCCTGATTCCCGTCAAGTACCTCGGCGTCGAGCATGGAGTCAACGTCACCCTCGGCCTGCCCTTCGTTCGCACGAGCCCGGACCACGGAACGGCATTCGATATCGCCGGTCGCGGGCTGGCCGACCCGTCGAGTCTGATGGCGGCGGTGCGGATGGCGCGGGCGCTCGTCGCGTCGCGCTTCAGCGCGAGTTCTGCAGGACGGCGCGGATGAACGATCGCGAATGCGTTCCGAAATGCTCGAGCAAAGGCAGCATGGCGCGCTCCAGCGTCGCTCGCGCCGACGGGTCCGACTTCGCGAGCAAGGCGTAGAGGTCGATGTCGGGCTCGGTCACGCCAAAGACATACGACGGATCGGACGTGTAGCGCGGCGGCAGCGCGGCGACGAGGACCGCGTCGATTCCGTCGGCCGCGTCATACGACTCCCGCGAGATCGTCTGCCGGAGCGACCCGTCGCGAAACGGCGCTGCGCCTTCGCCGGCGCTGCCGCGCAGCGCCTTCAGCGCGGCATCGTTCGCGTTCCGGCGCGACAACGCGTCGTGCAGCCAGTGCAGCTGGTAATTCTCGAGCGCGAGGTGGCGGTTGGTGACGAAGACGATGACGCGATCCTTCGGGCCGTGCAGCCCGGCGACATCGAGCGCGTCGATCCACATCATGCGCAACGTTCCGGCGCCCGGCAGCACGCGCGCGTGGTAAGGCTGGGTCAGGTCCTGCACATAGTGCAGCGCCCAGCCCGCGAAACGCCAGCCCCAGTACGGATGACCGCCGCGAAAAGCCCGCGCGGCGAGCGACTGCCAGAGGTGGACGCGGTATTCAGGAAAGGTGCGGCGCAGAAAGGGCGCCGCCGCGTAGACGATCGCCGGCTCGTGGAAGAAGCCCATGTGCATCGGCCCCTGGCTCGAAAACGCGATCGCCGGATTGCCGAACGGTTGCCTGCCCAGGCCGTACACCTGGCCGTAGCGCGTCGCGTTGTCGCTCCACAAGCCGATGTCGAGGCCGTAGTCGGGCTCGTCGGAAGCGCTTGCGATGACATCGATGACGGGAACGGGCTCGCCTTCGCGCAAGGCGACGAAGGTGTCGAGCCGCGACGACTCGCTGTGCTCGAACGTCGTGACCGCCGACGCCGGCAGCGTCGGCCGCCCGGCGGGGTCGCCGCCCGGCGGCAGCTGGAGGAAAAGCGCGAGCCGTGATTGCGGGTTGATCCGCGTCGCTGCGACGAAGCGCGCGACGAGCGCGTCGCCCGACGCGCCGGCGGCGCGGAACGCGAGCGCCTCCGGGCGCGGCGGATATGCAGGGACGTTGCGACGTGCCCACGCCTCCTCCTGCGCGAGGACGGCGGCGACGCCCGGGCCATCGGCCGCGAGGAACGACGAGAGGCTTTCCGCTTGCACCGGCTGCAGTGCGCTCAGCTCGGGCATCGGCGTCAGCGCAGGCCAGGTACCGAGGGCGTGGTTGTTCCAGGCGCCTGCCGGGGCGGCGGCCAACGCGAGTGCGGCAATCGCGGCGGCGTGGGCGAGCCGGCTCAATGCTTCGTCGGCGCCTTCAGCTCGGCGAGCTGCTTGCGCGCCCGTTGCGTCGCGCGCTCCATGAGGTAGGCACTCTCGACGGCGCGAAAGCGCCCCGTCTCGCACATGCGGGCGAGCATGCGTGAGGTCATCGAGATCGTTTCCTGGTGTTTGCCGCCGCGGGTGAAGACGAAAAAGCTTCGTCCGGAGCTGACGTGCGCCAGCCGCACCTTCTGCCACTCTTCCTTCAGGTGCATCTGGTAGGCGAAGCCGAGCTTGATGTGGTCGATGAGCTGCGGGCCGCCCGTCGGCTCGCTGGGCTCGCCCGATTCGGACGTCGTCGGCCCGAGCTGCGCTTCGGCGTCGGGGTCGATCGCCGCAGCGACCGTCGCCGACGCCGGCTCGGCGGGTTGTTCCTCGGCGCCGATCTCGATGTCGACGGCGCCGGCGTCGACGTCGCTCGACCAGTCGACCGCGGCCTCGGCGACGAGCCCGACGCGCCGGGCCTCCTCCGGCGTGAAACGGCGCTCGATCACTTCCGGGGCGATTTCCTGTACCGGCTCGCCGCGCCCGTAAGTCTCGCCGACGGGCACCGGGATGGCGAAGACCGCCTCGAGGCGCTTGACCATCATGTTGTGGTCGAGCTCGGAGAGCGGCTGACCCTTGAGCGACTCGGCGTGCGCGGGCAGGAGCTTGCCGAAGAACTCCTTCTGCGCCGCCTCGGGCCAGCCGATCAGCTTCATGCCTTCGTTGAGATCCTTCATCAGCGGCGGCAGCTGCATCAGGAACTTCTTGCGGAACATCGGCGAGCCTTTGGGCTGCACGCTCATCACGAGATCGGTGCCGACGCGCCGGTAGCGCTTGGCGCGATCCGAATCGGGGCCGTCGCGGCGCGCCGCGAGGACGAGCGCCTGGCTCCAGACCTGGGCCAGGAACTCCTGCAGGTACGCAGGCAGGTCGAGCGGCGTAAGCGCCGCCCGCAGCTGCAGCATGTAACGCTGCTGCACGCGCAACTCGGACTCCTTCGCCTCGAGCGTCGAGACGGCGCCGGTCTTCTCGACTTCGCCCTCGGTCTGCTCGGCGATGAAAGCCTCGAGCTCGGCGACCTTGGCGGCATAGAGCTCGATCTGGTCGAAATCGCCCTCGATGATCTCGTCGACGAGCTTGCGTACGCGTTGCAGGAATTGCGCCCCCGGCCCCTCGTTGAAATCGTCGAAGGCGTTGGCCAGCGAAGCGATGCGGTTGATGAAGCGGCGCACCGGATGGCGGCGCGTCGAAAAGAAGCTCGAGTCGTTGAGGGCGACGCGCAGCACCGGCAGCTGCAGGCGAGCGATTTCGCGCGCCATCTGCGGCGACACGCGCGAATCGGAGAGGATCTGGTCGAACAGGCTGCCGACGACGTCGATCACCATGTGATCGAGCTTGCCGGTCGAGGCCTGGACGAGCTCCTCGCGGTGGGCACGAATCAGGTTCACTGCCATCAGGCCGGTGAGGCCGTCGTTGTACTGCGGCCCCGAGGAGCCGGCGGCGCCCCCGGTGACGGGAACGCCGCGCGAGGAATCGGAGGCGAGGCCGCTCCGGCCGGCACCTGCGCCTGGATCGAAGCCGGCGGGTAAGCCGCCTCCCGCATAGCCGCCGCCGCCACCGAAGTCGGCGCCGCCGCCGAAGGCCGTTCCGGTGCCACGCGCAACTGCGCCTGCGCCGCGACGGCCACCGAGCAGGGCCGACGCGTCGAGCTCGCCAGGTCGGCTCGAGACGGCCGTGAGGCGCCGCAGAAGCGTCATCAGCTGCTGGTCGGCGGCGGCATTGAGGCGCCCCCGGGGTCCGCCGCCCCGAGGTGCGGGCTCGGCGTCACGGGTGCTGTCGAGCGCGGCGGCGTGGCCCGGTGGAAAGGCGGTCGCCAGGGCGCGGCGGTGCGCCGCCAGGAGATCGAGATCACCCGAACCCGAGGGGTTGTCGATGTCGCCGTGACCGCTTCGCGTCGAGATGCGGCCATCGCGCGTCAGGCTCGAATAGCCGGACGCGCCGAAGATCTGGTTGCCCGGGCCTTCGACAGTTCGCACGGTCAGGTGCACCGGCCGGATGCCGCGTTCCTGGAGCATGCGAAGGATGTCGGAATAGCATTCAGGCATCGCCTGCGCCATGGCCAGCCCGAATTCGCGGGTGAGGATGCGCCGGCTCTCCCGCTCGCCGGAAATCGCCTCGATGCCGCGGTTCAGGGCCGCGCCGACGATCTCGGCGCGCAGCGGGTTGCGTTCGTCGTCGGCGCGGCCGAAATTGAGCAAGGCGCCCATGTAGGCGGCGAGATCGCGCAGTTGCCATTCGCATTCGTGCGAGATGAGCTGGCCGAGACGCGTGTAGTTCATGCGCTCCTCGACCTCGAGGTCGTCGACTAGGCTGAGCGTTTCCCAGTCGGCCGACTCGAGCTTTCGCTTCGAGTCGACGCGCGGCGCAATGTCTTTTGCGATCTTCTCGCGCAGCGCTTCGTGCATCGTGCCCTGGAAGGTTCCCAGGTTGCGGCGCAACTCCTGCTGCGTGGCGATGAGCTGGTCGCGATCGCTGATCTTGGTCGCGTTCTGAGCCAGGGTCGTGAGGTTTTCCACCACGCGCATGGCTGCCGACGCGGCCGCCGTCCGGATCTGGTTCGTGGCCGCGTCTAGCGCAGCCTGTACGCGTGGATCGATCGGATTCATCTCAGGGCCCGCCCGGCCGCCCGAAGGGGCCTGAGCGCCCACTCAGGGGGCAGCGAACGGAGTGAGCATGGGGGTTTCATTCCTTGGCACAAGCCGCGCCGGACGGCGAGCGCTGGCAGGAGGATCCTCGGTTTTGGCGAACTTCCTTCTAGTATGGCGCCAAAAATCGAGCCGAGTCGCGGCACTGCGTCACGCTCGGCGCCCGAGACTGGTGGCGTCCGGTGCCGGCGCGTGCTTCAGCGACGCAGCGAGTCGCGGATCTCGCGCAGGAGCATCGTGTCCTCGGGCGGCGCGGCGGGCGCCGGCAGCGTCGTGCGGCGCAGGCGGTTGATCTGTTTGACCATCAGGAAAATGATGAAGGCGAGGATGACGAAGTTGAGCGAAACGGTTAGGAAGCTGCCGTACGCGAACAGCGGCACGCCGGCCTTGGTCAATGCTTGGTAGGTCATCGGTCCCGAATAGCCCGGCGGCGGCGGCGCGAGGACGATGAAGTAGTTGGCGAAGTCGAGGCCGCCGGTGAGGCGGCCGAGGACCGGCATGATCAGATCCTTGACCGCCGAGTCGACGATCCTTGCAAACGCCGCGCCGATGATGACGCCGACCGCGAGGTCGACGACGTTGCCCTTGGCCGCGAATTCCTTGAACTCCGCCAGCAATCCCATTCGTGGTTCTCCTGAAGCCCGGGCGGAGTATCTCCGGCGCGAATGCGAAGTCAAGCGTCGGGCGGGCCGTCCGCTCCAGAGCGGTTCGCCCCGACGCGTCCGCTAGAATTCTGGGTTGACTTCTCGCGTCTCGTTCGAGGGCTTTCATGAGTGACAAGAAGATCGACGGCGCCAAGCGCACCTGGCTCATCGCTTCAGGATGTGCGGGCGCCGTCGGCGCGGGATTCGTTGCCGTTCCCTTCGTAAGCAGTTTCGAGCCTTCGGAGCGGGCTCGTGCCGCGGGCGCTCCAGTCGAGGTCGACATCAGCGGCATCGCGCCGGGCGAAAAGCTCACCGTCGCCTGGCGCGGCAAGCCGGTCTGGATCGTGCATCGCACGCCGGAGCAGCTCGCCGAGCTGCCGAAGATCGACGCCGAATTGGCTGACCCCGAGTCCAAGCGCACCAACTTCTCGACGACGCCGGAATATGCGCGCAACGACTGGCGCTCGATCAAGAAAGACTTCCTCGTGGTCGTCGGCATCTGCACCCACCTCGGCTGCTCGCCGGGGGACAAGTTCACGCCCGGACCGCAGCCTTCGCTGCCCGACAACTGGTCTGGCGGCTTCCTGTGCCCCTGCCATGGCTCGACCTTCGACATGTCCGGCCGCGTCTTCAAGGACAAGCCGGCGCCAGACAACCTCGAAGTGCCGCCCTACATTTACCTGTCCGACAGCAGGATCCTCATCGGCGAAGACAAGAAGGCCTGAGCTTCGCAGCTCGCGCCACGCACGCCGACGGCTCCTCCGGAGAAAGAAGAATGGCTGAATATCACGAAGCACTCCCCGGCTCCACCGCGAGCCAGAGGCTGCTGAACTGGATCGACAACCGCTTCCCGCTGACCAAGCTCTTCAACGAGCACATGGCGCAGTACTACGCGCCGAAGAACTTCAACGTCTGGTACGTCTTCGGCTCGCTCTCGCTGCTGGTGCTGGTGATGCAGATCCTCACCGGCATCTTCCTCACGATGCACTACAAGCCCGACGCTGCCAAGGCGTTCGAGTCGGTCGAGTACATCATGCGCGACGTGCCCTGGGGCTGGTTCATGCGCTACATGCATTCGACGGGCGCTTCGGCGTTCTTCATCGTCGTCTATCTGCACATGTTCCGCGGCATGATCTACGGCAGCTATCGCAAGCCTCGCGAGCTGATCTGGCTGTTCGGTTGCGCCATCTTCCTCTGCCTCATGGCAGAGGGCTTCATGGGCTACCTGCTGCCTTGGGGCCAGATGAGCTACTGGGGGGCGCAGGTCATCGTCAACTTGTTCTCGGCGATTCCCTTCATCGGCCCCGACCTTTCGCTCCTGATCCGTGGCGACTACGTCGTCGGTGACGCGACGCTCAACCGCTTCTTCAGCTTCCACGTCATCGCCGTGCCGCTGGTGCTGCTCGGCCTCGTCGCGGCGCACATCATCGCGCTGCACGAAGTTGGCTCGAACAATCCCGACGGCGTCGAGATCAAGGCGAAGAAGAACGAGAAGACGGGCCTGCCGCTCGACGGCATCCCCTTCCACCCGTACTACACGGTGCACGACATCTTCGCCGTCAGCGTCTTCCTCTTCATCTTCAGCGCGGTCCTGTTCTTCGTGCCCGAAGGTGGCGGCTACTTCCTCGAGCCGAACAACTTCATCCCGGCCGATTCGCTGAAAACGCCGCTTCACATCGCACCGGTCTGGTACTTCACGCCCTTCTATTCGATGCTGAGGGCGACGACCGACATCATGGTCGACGTGCTGGCCGCCCTCCTCGCGCTCGGCGCCGTCCTCGGCATCGTGCGTGGCGGCTTCGGCGCGATGGGCAAGATCGTGATCGCTGTCGCTGCCATCGTCGCCGTCGCCTTGCTCAAGTACTTCGACGCGAAGTTCTGGGGCGTCGTCGTCATGGGGGGCGCGGTGCTGATCCTCTTCGCCTTGCCGTGGCTCGACCGCAGCCCGGTAAAGTCGATCCGCTACCGGCCCGGCTGGCACAAGATCGTCTACGGCGTCTTCGTCGCGTTCTTTCTCGCCCTGGGCTACGTGGGCTCGAAGCCGCCGTCACCGTCGTTCAACTACATCGCGCAGCTCGGTACGCTCGTCTACTTCGGCTTCTTCCTGCTCATGCCGTGGTGGAGCCGGCTCGGCACCTTCAAGCCGGTGCCCGACCGCGTGACCTTCGTCGCCCATTGACCGAGCGAGGCTGCCCGATGAAAAAACTCCTGCTCAGCCTGCTCGCTGCCTGCGGTTTCGCGCTGCCGGTGCTTGCCCTCGGCGCCGACGAAGGCTATCCGTGGGACAAGTTCCCGGCCGAGAAGATGAACGACATGCCAGCGCTGCAGCACGGCGCCAAGATCTTCGTCAACTACTGCCTCAGCTGCCATTCGGCCTCATACATGCGCTACAACCGCATGCACGACATCGGCCTGACCGACGACGAGATCAAGAAGAACCTGCTGTTCGCCACCGACAAGGTCGGCGATACGATGAACGTCACGCTCGACCCGAAAGACGCGAAGGAATGGTTCGGCACGGCGCCGCCCGATCTTTCGGTGATCGCACGCTCGCGCGCCGAGGCCGGCAAGGGCAGCGGGGCCGACTATCTCTACACCCTCTGGCGCACCTTCTACCGAGACGATACGCGGCCGACGGGCTGGAACAACCTGGCGTTTCCCGACATCGCCATGCCGCACGTCCTATGGCAGCTGCAAGGCGAACGCCGCGCGGTCTTCGTCGACGAGAAGAACCCGCACGAGCCCGAGAAGTCCGAGCAGCGCTTCGGCCATTTCGAGCAGATCACGCCCGGCAAGCTGAGCGATCACGACTACGACGAGACGGTAGGCGACCTCGTCGCCTACCTGCAGTGGATGGGCGAGCCGGCACAGGGCACGCGCGTTCGCATCGGCGTCGGCGTCCTCATCTTCCTCGGCATCCTGATCGTATTCACTTGGCGCCTCAACGCTGCGTTCTGGAAGAACGTCGAGTAGCCGCGCCACCGCCGACGCCGCGGGACTTGCGCCCGCACGACGCGACGAGGTCGGCCGCCCAGGCCGGCCTCGTCGCCTTCACCGCTGATTTTCCAGGAGCCTCCCGACCATGATGGTGCTTTATTCCGGAACGACCGACCCGTACTCGCACCGCTGCCGCTTCGTGCTCTTCGAGAAGGGCATGGACTTCGAGATCCGCGACGTCGATCTCTTCGCCAAGCCCGAAGACATCGCGCTGATGAATCCGTACAACGAGGTGCCCATCCTCGTCGAGCGCGATCTCATCCTCTACGAGTCGCACATCATCAACGAGTACATCGACGAGCGCTTCCCACATCCGCAGCTGATGCCCGGCGACCCGGTGGCGCGCGCGCGCGTGCGCCTCTTCCTTTTCAACTTCGAGAAGGAACTCTTCGCGCACGTCAACGTGCTCGAGGGGCGCGGCACCAAGGGCACCGACAAGCAGCTCGAGAAGGCGCGCTCGCAGATCCGCGACCGTCTGACCCAGCTTGCGCCGATCTTCCTCAAGAACAAGTACATGCTGGGCGACGATTTCTCGATGCTCGACGTCGCCATCGCGCCGCTGCTCTGGCGGCTCGACTACTATGGCATCGACATGTCGAAGAATGCGGTGCCGCTGCTCAAGTACGCCGAGCGCATCTTCTCACGGCCGGCCTACATCGAGGCGCTGACGCCGTCTGAAAAGGTGATGCGCAAGTAGGCGGGGCGCCTGACCATGACGACGCCGATCGCCCCAGCGACAGCCGGCACGTCGACGCGGCCGTACCTCATTCGCGCTCTGCACGACTGGTGCACGGACAACGGCTTCACGCCGTACATCGCCGTCTATGTCGACGAGACTGTTCGCGTGCCGAAGGAGTACGTCAAGAACAGCGAGATCGTCCTCAACGTCGGCTTCGAGGCGACCAGCGCCCTGAAGCTCGGCAACGAGACGATCGAGTTCAAGGCGCGCTTCGGCGGCAGCTCGCGAGAGATCAGCGTGCCGGTCGACCACGTCATCGCAATCTACGCGCGCGAGAACGGCCAGGGCATGGCCTTCCCGATGCCGGCCGGCGCCGCTCCTGCCGGAGCGCCCGGTGAGGCGGAGCCGGAGTCGCCGGCCATCAAGCCGGCGGCGCCGCGCGGACCTCGCCTGGCGCGCGCCGACGGCGGCAGCCATCTGCAGAAGGTGCCGCCGCGCGGCGGCGCCGCCGGCGAGACCGAATCGCCACCCGAGCCGCCGCCCAAGCGCCCGGCGCTCAAGCGCGTCAAGTAGCGAACCGCGCCGCTGCCGCGGCGATGCGGCGCGCGCCTATACTGCCGCCGCTTCTTCGAGCGCGCATCGCACTCGTGCCGGCTTAGCTCAGTTGGTAGAGCACCCGCCTTGTAAGCGGAAGGTCGTCCGTTCGATTCGGACAGCCGGCACCAAGTAAATGTTTACTATGCCAGCGAGTAAGTACTCGCAGGGTTGAATGACGTGCACTGTTCGGATACCAAATCGGATACCACTTTGAGTCCGGGCCGCCGCTGGCAGTGAGTCCCGGTTCACGGTTCAGTGGCGGTCGGCAATGCAGCGAATGCTGCCATTTGCCCGCGACCGGCGAGGTAGCGTTTCCGGCCATTTTCAGTCGGCCGCGAGCGGCAGCTTCAGGTGGTGCGCCGACGATACCGCTCGAATCCCGCACCTTGGTCTGCCGCCATCGCTAATGTCTGCTGCTTCACCGTCGGCCCTCGCTATTGCTGTGCCTTCGATGCAGCAATCGGCGGGCCAAGGGACTTGATCAGTCTTGCCTTGGCCTCAGAGCCACCGCCGGACTCGTGCCTTGTATGCGGGGTACGCGGCTCCGAACAGCCCGGAGAGGACTCTCTCTTCCGGTGCGATCTGGAAGCGACCGATGTAAGTAGCGAAGAGCAGTGGCCCGAGAAGTGCCCAGGGCGACGACAGGAACACGGCCCATGAGACGAGGACAAAGAGGAGGCCCAGGTACATAGGGTTGCGAGTGAGGCTATACACACCTGAGGAGACGAGGGACGACGATGCCGCTGGTTTTGTTGGATTGACGGTGGTCTTGGCCCGACGAAGTCCGATGACACCCAACACGCTGAAGGCGACCCCAACAGCCGCGATTGCAAGAGCAACTGAAATCCGAGCAAGCGCTAGAACATCCCACGGTGGAGCGAACAAAGAAATGCCCCACATGAGGAGCACGAAGAACACTGCAACCGCCGGCGGCGGGATCTTTAGTTCGAGGGACTGCATGTTCACGATGAGGGGGCCTAACGAATGGAAGGGACTTCTCCGTCCCAAGCTATCCGCATAGTGGAGACCGGCAACAAGTGCCACGATGGGAAGTGCGAACTTTCATCAACTCACTCGGAAGCGGAAGTCATGGCCATTTTGAACGTTGGAAGCGATCTCGCTGTCACGCGCCGGCGTAATCCGTCCACCTGTTGTCGGCGTAATCAGGCCACTTTCGTCGCCGTCACCACGCAGAAGTTACCCCACGTCTTCGTCTTCCGGCGTAGCCAGGGTCAGAATCGCGCGACCGACAGTCTTGTGAGCCATGATCTGCTGCTCCAGCCTGCGAAGTATGTGGGCGAGATCGGCCTGAGCGTGATCTCCCTCAATTTCGACGCGGGCAGCGAGAAGGATACGGTCAGGTCCAATGAACTCCGCAAAAAAGAAGGTGACTCGGTTGACTTCGGGCGCCTCCTTCAGCAGGCTGATTGCTCGGGCGCGCCTCTCGGCCGAAAGCGGCATACCCGCAAGATACCGGCGGTTCATGTTGATTAGAAACAATCCTGCCGCCCCCATCAGCACACCGATCACGATGGAGCCCGTGGCGTCATAGACGACTTTGCCGGTGATCTGGTGCAGCGCCATGCCCAGCGCCGCAACGGCGAGTCCGATCAGCGCAATGAAATCCTCCGTGACCACCGTGCGCAACTGCGAGTCAGAAGTCTCGAACACATGCTCGAAGATTCCCAGGTCTCGTTCCGCGGCGCGCTTGCGTACGAAGATCAGAGCCTGAATGAAGGACACGCCTTGCAGCGCAAAAGAACCGGCTATGACGATGTATCCGAGCCGGTAGTCAGCAGTGGTATCAGGTGCGCTGAGCTGAGCGACGCCTCGCCAAATGCCGACTTCTGCGCCCGCTATGAACATTGCGACTGATCCGAACAAGGACCAAACGTACGATTCGCGGCCATAGCCCAGGGTGTGCGTCGCGTCAGCAGGCCGCCGGGCCGCCAGATATGCTGCAACGAGAAAGCCATCCGTGATCGTGTCCACCCAAGAATGTACTGCCTCGGCCAGCATCGATGCGGAGCCGGTCAAGACAGCGGCGAGAGTCTTTACGAGAGCCACCAGCGTACCGGCGAGGACCGCAGCCATCACCACCGATGTTCCCCCTTGCTCCTGAGAGTCGACACCGAGGTGCCGGTGGAAGCGGTTGAATGCCCTCATGGTTGCAAGTTAGCTGCACGTAGACGCTCGGGTAACGACCCAAAGCATTCCGCTCCTGGCGCGGACGTCGCCGCGATCCAAGAAGGAGACCGTGTCCTCACCTGCTGTCTTTTTGCCATTGGGCGTAAGTGACACGCGGAACTTCAAACCGATCAGTCGTGCGACAGTAGGTCGCGGGTGAACCGAGTCGTCCGATGGGTGCGAAGTTCTTGATTTGCAATCGCGGACCGAGCAAATGATCGGCGACATGAAACATGACCACCTCGCCGATAAACAGCGTATTGGTACCCAGCGACTGCGAGTGGTATAGCTTGCACTCCAGACTGGCCTGCGCTTGGGCCAACCGTGGTGCTTTGGCGTGAACAGAGGGCGCGACGTGCAAATTCGCAGCGATTAGTTCACTTTCGGTGGACGGAAAATCCGCCGCCGAAATATTCATGGCGCCCAGCAGGTCCTCGGTTACCAAATTCACCACGAAGTCGCCGCTGGTCTGAATGTTCTTTGCGGTGTCTTTGGGTGCACCATCGTCACGGCAGCCAATACTGATGACCACATACAGCGGATCGCCACCTACCGCATTGAAGAAGCTGAACGGGGCAAGGTTGATGACGCCAGTTTGGCTTAGGCTGGTAACCCATGCGATCGGACGCGGAACGACCAGATTTGTCAATACCCTGTAGTTGTCCTCGTTCGAGTGAAGAGATGGATCGATTTGCATATGATGGTCGCTCTGTCTTTCGGATACGCAGAAGTGGCTCGGCTCGTTTGAACACGATCTGGTCCGAGATAAGTGGATGGGCTGCGGTGTGAAGTTCTCGGCGAAGCGGTTGTCCACGGCGGCGAGCGGGCTTCGCTTGGGACGAGTGCACCTCCGCCACGGTGACAACCCGTGTTGCATGCTTAGGCGCCCTTGTGCGCCGCCGGCGGTGGTGCTAAGTAGATCATGTCAGGCGTTTTGCCGCCGTGGGCGCGGTGAGGTCGCCGGCTGTTGCAGAAATCGATGTAATCGAGATCCTGGCGCGCGTTTGGCTGACGGTGTTGTAGGCAAGCGTCTTGTCGCCTCGCACGGTGTCCAACGCCACCGTGGCTTCGAACGCCGCTGCGTGGGAGCCGCTTCTCCAGGCCACCGAGAGCGAACCTCGCGACAACCCAAACGGCCCGGCTTACTCTCAGTTTATCGAATGCTGCACGCCTCTGGGTTGCTCGGCTCGATTCGATCGAAGAACAAGATCAGCTCTGAGGCCAAGTTCCGAGACGAAGCCGGCAACGACTGGGTCGGACGAGGTCCTAGACCGTTGTGGCTGCGAACAGCGCTGGCCAACGGAAAGCAACGAAGACCGCCGTCAAGCGCAAGTCCAAACGCAAGCCTGTTGCGAAGTACACCGACGGCGCCGGCCGCACCTGGGCCGGCCGTGGGCGCAAGCCAGGCTGGTTCGCCAGCGCCCTGGCGCAGGGTAAGTCACCGGACTCGACGAGGGCGTGATCGCGATGGCGGCTGCAGAATCTGCAGCTCCGTGCCGATATCAGAGGCTGCCGGGAGAATTCGGAAAAGGCTCTGCCTCGAGCCGATCGGCTGGGCACTGGCGCATGAAGCTCATCATGCGTTCCTGCTGTCGAAGAACGAAGGCCTGTGCGCTACTTCGCACAATTGTGCGTGCATCCGGCGTCCTTAATGTCGGGACGCGGATCGCCGACAAAACCCTCGCGGTTTGGCATCTTCAGCGAGATCAGCGTGCTGGCGTCTATGACGGCGGACTCTGACACCAGACCGTTCAGCAAAAGCACATAGCCGGAGACTGCATAGACATCTTCGTTTGAGAGTGATTGGGGCGCGTTGAGTGGCATCGCGCGCCGGATGTAGTCGAACAGCGTCGTCGCATACGGCCAGAAGCTGCCGACAGTCTTGACCGGCTTCGACGTCGCGAGGGAGCCCGTGCCGCCGGCAAGCCTGTCGCCGAGGCCGCCCTCACCATTGGCGCCATGACAAGCGGCACACTGTATTTTGTAGACATCGCGCCCGTGTGCAACGCTGCCACCGCCGGCGGGCAGATTCCGGCCGTCGGGCGCGACGTCGATGTCCCAGGCAGCGATCTGGGCCGGGGTTGCCGGGCGACCGAAGCCGTAGTGCGTCTGAGCGACGCATGAGCCAGTAAGCGCGAGCCCGGCAGCGCACGCGAGAAGCGCACGGGCAACGCTCGGCGTACGCTGCGCGCAATCAGCTGTTGGCATTCGTTACCTCACCGTTCTGCGCGACACGCCACGGCTGCACGGCATTGTTGTGATAGAAGGAATTGTCGCCGCGCTGGGCGAGAAGTTGAGCAAACGTCGGCTGCACGTAACCCGTTTCGTCGACCGCCCGGCTCTCGAGTACCGTCGGCTTCCCGTTCCATCGCCACGGGTGGCGAAAACGCGTTAGCGCCCGCGTGAGTATCGGCTCCTGCAGCGTTGCCTCTGCCCAGTTATTGCCACCGTCGACCGAAACGTCAACCCGCGCGATCTTGCCGTGGCCACTCCAGGCGATTCCCCGGATTTCGACGAAGCCCGGGCCGGNNTTCATGTTGCCTTCGAATCCGGGTGCAAGCAGCCGAATCGGGTATCCCTGCTCCGGGCGCAACCGTTCGCCGTTCTGGCTGTAGACGACGAGTGCATCGTCGAGGCATTTCTCGATTGGAATGCTTCGCGTCATCGCCGCGGCGTCAGCGCCTTCGGCCATCACCCATTTGGCTCCGGGTTGCAAGCCGGCCTCGTCGAACAAGGTTTTCAGCGCCACGCCTGTCCATTCGCCGCAACTTACCAGGCCGACCAAATCAGAGGCCGTCTTGCCGTACGGCTTTGTGTACACCGGGTTACCTGAGCACTCGAGAAAATGGATCTTCGTTACCGATGGGAACCGGCGCAGGTCGTCCACCGTGAAGATGATGGGCGTATTGACCATGCCGTGCAGCATCAGTCGATGTTGCGCCGGATCAATTGTCGGTACGCCGCCATGATGACGCTCATAAAACAGGCCGCTTGGCGTGATGATGCCGTCGAGTTCGCCCAATGGCGTGCGGCTCGCCGCCGAGATGTACTGCGCTTGGTTCGGCAGGACGTTGCGAATGACCTTGCTCTCGTACGGCGAGGGGTCTCCGTAAAGTTTGGCGCCGACCGGGGCGCCCGGTGCTTTCATCGACTCAGGGATCGCCGGGGGGGACGCCGCGAGCGCGCCGGCCCTGGCTTGCGATGCGCCCTGCGCGAGCACGTCGCCGGCGCCGGCAGTTGCGGCAGCGCCCAGCAGCGCGCCACTCGTGTGCAGGAAGCGGCGACGCGGATTCCGCGGTGCAGCCCCGCGTGCGTCAGGCGAATCACCGGCAACAGGCGGCCCTTTAGGCGAACTAGCCATCGGATCTGCTCCTCTCTTGAACCCCGTCGTACGCTTCGCGTCGTCGTGTGCGGTGTCTTGCGCGCGGCCCGGAATTCCGGCTAGCGGTAAGCGGAAATGTATTTGATCTTGGGCGTCTTTGGAATGGCAATCCGTTCGCGCTCTCCGTAAATGCGAGATGACGACATCTTTACCATTTTGCCGTGAGGGTAAAAGTGTCAACGAAAAAAGCCACGGCCAAGAATTCCTCTCCGAACCGAAGCATTACAAGCAAGAAGTCCTGCTCGCCCCTGCGCCACAGCTCAGCATGGTCCAAGAATGTCTGGCACAAGCCCACTAACTTCGATCGCGACCGTTACTTTGCCTTGCCCAACTCACGCCAGCTCGACTCGTTGATCGTCACCGAAAACTTCTTTGCGGCGGTTTGAATTCTCTTCCAGGCGGCGTCGCGCTCGGTATCACTAACGCCTTCTACCTGATCGAATCGCGATACCGCGTTGCGCACATGCGCCGCGTTTTCAAGGGGTTCCTTGCGTTGCTCTGGAAAAGCGAATGCTTTTCCTTCGAGCTTGTTGCGCGCGGCTGTCTTCAATGCTGTCATGATGCCTCCGGTAAATGAGAAGGGAACGTCCCAATACGAACCCGGGCAATCGACGTTCCTCCCCCGGGCCACGCCAGACCGTCGTTAGAGCTACGACCAGCTTGCTTCGCGAGATCGTAGGTGGCCGAGTGTCCGAGATAGCGGGCGTGCTTCTGCTGGCTTGCCGGCCACTGCCTTCGCGAGAGGGGTTCCAGCTGATCGTAGGCGAACGGCGAAGCCGGATCGCTGCTCTGGCCATAGGTAAGCATGCCCACGGCCACCACACTCGCGTCACCCATGTTGAGACCGGAAGGGGTGTTGATCGGGTCGGTCGGATTGAACGGTACCCGCCAGACGTTGTGGATTTCGCGCACCCCCGGCGCCAGAATTTCCGAAAAAGGCGTGCTCCGGACGCACCGAGGCTGCTGGTTCGGTGCCGGCTGCCAAGGACGCGACAGGCCGCCTTCTGGTCCGGCAGTGTCGGCGGTCGGACAAGCTGCCACCAGGTCGTCGAGCACCAGAATCCTAGTCAATGAATTGAGGATGAAGGCCACTACTGTCCGGCTAAATGAGCCCCGCCCAACCTGAGATCGAGCATTGGCGCGGGTTGTAGGTCGATTTCGTTTGGTGCCGACTTGAACTTCGTTTTCCGAGAATCGCGTACTTTCCCTGGCGTGTCAGCCTTGGGGAGTACGCATGTACGTCGGCAAGACCTTGTTCGCTCAGGTCATGGAGTTCGTGCCCTGGACGAGCTTTGCTCGCATCGTGCAGCGCCACGGCGGCAACTCGGGCGTGCGCACGCTGTGGTGTGCCGAGCAGTTCCGCGCAATGGCTTTCGCCCAACTTATCTGGCGAGAGAGCCTGCGCGACATCGAGGCAAGTCTGTCGGCCAACGCCAGCAAGCTGTACGCGATGCGATTTCGCTCGGCGGTCAAACGCTCGACGCTAGCCAACGCCAACGAATCGCGCAATTGGCTCATCTGGTCGGGCCCCGCGGCGGCGCTGATTCGTCGCGCACGCCACTCAAGCACGGCCGCGGCACGACGATGACTCATGACTACAAGCGCAATGGCGTGACAACACTCTTCGCCGCACTCAACGTGCTCACGGGCAAGGGGCTGTCCATGACCGATCAACTCCATCGGCACCAGGAGTGGCTGCGGTTTTCTCAAAACAATCGATCGCAAGACGCCCAGGGCCAAGCAACTGCACCTGGTCGTTGATAACTACGTGACCCACAGGCACCCAGAGGTTCTGGCTTGGCTGGACAAGCACCCGCGCTTTCATATCCATTTCACGCCCACCAGTTCTTCCTGGCTCAATATGGTCGAGCGGTTCTTGCGCGATATCACCGACAAGCGCATCCGCCGCGGCGTATTCACCAGCGTGCCCGATCTCGAGGTGGCCATCAACGNNCCGCCAGCGACATCCTCGTCAAGATCACCCGTACTCGGGCTGCCTTGAATAAGAACACTTCTAATTGACGCACTACACTAGCACCTGTTCGTGCTGGCGCCGGCGCAGGATGACGTGCCCCTGGTGGGGCGTGCATGGTTTGGCAGGCTCAGCCGCCCCCCGATACCCCGTAGGTTACGGTCAGCAAGGCGTTGACCACGTTGGCGCCAAGTGGCCCGCGCAGCGCTTTCACGCGGCCTGCGCCGACACGCAAGGCCACCGCCGGAGTGAGCTGAAACCCGGCATACGCCATCGGCTCGAAGATGCTGCCGTGGCTGTCGATGCCGCCGCCCCCGGCGGCACCGGCGAGAAGCTCGGCGCCGACGTGCCAGCGCCAAGCCAACGGCTGCATCCACCCGGCGCCGATCAATGCCTCCGAGTAGCCACCGGCGCCGCCCGACACGGCGCTGTGAACCTGACCCGAGACATAGAAATTCGGCGACAGGAAACGGTCGACTTTCAAGACGTCTGCGTGCAACACGCGCGTGCTGCCATCGCGCCGCGCCGCATTGAATTGCTCGACGCCGGCGCTGAAGTCGGTTCGCACCGGACGCGCAGGCAGGCCGCCGCCCTCCGGGCTGTCGAGCGCCCAGACCATCGCCGCCGAAAGACTCGCCGCCCGGAACTCGCCCTGCGGAGCGCTGGCGACGCCTGCCTCGATCGAGATGCCGAGATCGTTGCTCAGGCGGACGACGCCGTAGACCGCCGCCTTGACAATGAGGCCGCCGCCAACCGGGATGCTGCCCCCTCCGGCCATGCCGAGCGCCACGCGAGCGCCGACGTTCAGATGATCTCGTATCGCTTCGCCTTCGAGACCGAAGTTCGCCAAATACTCGGCGTAACCGGCTACCCCTGACTGGGCGGCGCCGGAAGCCTCGAGGCCCCAGTACGCGTTGCGACCCCACGCCTGCTCGGCGCGCACGCCGAGCGTCTGGATGTCTCGCGGCAGGGCGGTGCCGTCGTTCAAAAGGGCTCCCGAACGCGTGCGGTAGATGCCGCCGACGATCTGCAGCCTGTCGAAGCCCATGCCGGTGCGGCTGCCGGCGAGCGCGGGCGTGTCGAGGCGCCGGGCCGCAACGAAGTTGAAGTCGGTGGCCATGTCGAGAGCCAGTCCCCACTGCGTGCTGTCGATCTGTCCGTTCGGAAACTTGACCTTGGCAACGCTCAAGGCGAGCGCGTAGCTCCCGAGCTCCCAAAGCAAGTCCGCGTGCGGCCGCAGCATCAGGCCACCACCCTGCGGCGCGCCGCTGCCACCGCCGCCGCCTGCGTACAACCCGAGCTCGACCCCGAGCGGGCCGAGCAGGCGTTGGTGCCAGGCCGCTTCGCCGCCAAAGGTGAAGAAACCACCGCGTTGGCCGGTCATCGCACCGTAGACCGCGGGGCCCACCGACCAGCCGCCGGAGTCACTCACATCGACCAGATAGCTGGTGCCGACGAGGCCGACGCGTTCGTTGCCCGGGAACTTGACGCGTTCGAAGCTGAGGCGAGCGTGCGCCGGGCGATTCTCGATGCCGCCTGCGCTGTCTGCGTCGTCCGAGTCCGCGGCGAAGGCCGATGCCGGCGCGAGCGTCCCAAAGACCAGAAGCGTGCCCAGGAACGAAGCCGCGAGCGGAACGCGAAGGATGTTCAATCCTGGCTCATCCCGGTCGCCTTGACGACGCTGCCGAGCCGGGCGCGTTCCTCGTCGATGAACCTCTCGAACGAAGCGCGCGTGCCGCCGATCGGCTCGATGCCCATGTCCTTGAGCTGCCTGGCCGTAGCCGGGTCCTTCATCGCCGCGTCGATCGCCGCCGCCATCTTGTCGAGGATCGCGGCGGGCGTGCCGCGTGGCGCGTGCACGCCCGCCCAATGCGCGATGCGGATCTCGGGGAAGCCTTCCTCGGCCGCCGTCGCCAATTGCGGATAGGCGGAGATGCGCTCGGTCCATGTCGTCGCGAGCGCCTTGAGCTTGCCGCTCTTCAGGTACGGGATGACGACGATGCTCGCTTCCGAGGTCGCGTCGATCTGGCCACCGAGAACGGCGGCGACCGATTCGGCGCCGCTCTTGTACGGGACGACGTCGAGCTTCGCGCCGTATTTCGTGGCCAACAGACCTTCGACGAAATGCGGCGTGCTTCCCGTGCCCGCCGTCGAGAAGTGGAGCCCTGCGCCCTTGTTCGACGCAGCGACGAATTCCTTCAGGTCGCCGTACGGCGAATTCGGCGGTACGACGATGACCGAAGGGGCCAGGCCGATCATCGCCACCGGCACCAGGTCTTCCGGCTTGTAGGGCACGCTCTTGCGGATCATGCTGTTCGAGAGCACGCCGGCCGAGCTGACGAGAAAGGTATAGCCGTCGGGCGCGGCCTTGGCGACGATGTCGGTGCCGAGCACGGTGCCGGCGCCAGGCCGGTTGTCGATGATGATCGTCTGGCCGAGCGCTTTCGCAGCGCCTTGCGCGGCGGCGCGGCCGAGCAGATCGTTGGCGCCGCCGGCCGAGAAGGGAACGACGAAGTGGATCGGCCTGGCGGGCCACGCCTGCGCTTGCGCCGCTGCCGAAGCGATGGACACGACGGCGCCGAGCAGGGCGAAGCGAAGGCGGGCGGCGTTCATGCGATGTCTCCGGACTTTCTCAGTTTGTACCTCAAAAGCCGTTGGCGCCGACGCGTTGCCGCGGCTGCGAGGCTCGGTGACAATCGCTCCTTTGCCGCCGTCGCAAGCCTCGACATGCGCCACCAGTGCCGCCATCTCGACACGATTCGCACGGTCACGCCGAGCGCGCTCGGCTGCGAGGAATGCCTCGCGATGGGCGATACCTGGGTGCACTTGCGCCTCTGCCGGACCTGCGGCCACGTTGGCTGTTGCGACGATTCGAAGAACCGCCACGCGACCCGGCACTTCAAGACCACGCAGCACCCGATCATCGAGGGCTACGACCCGCCCGAAGGCTGGGGCTGGTGCTATGTCGACGAGGCGGCTCTCGATCTCTCGGATCGCAAGACGCTGCACAACGGCCCGATTCCGCGCTATTTCTGAGCCTGCGGCGCCTCGGCGCCGGAGCTCAGCCTTTGCGTGAGCGCTGGATCAACGCATCGGCGACGCCGAGCGCCTGCGGCTCGCCGTTCGCCTTTTCGGGCGACGTCACAAAGCGCCCCTGGATCGAGAGCGTGGGAACGCCGTCGATCTTGTAGTCGGCGGTCATCTTCTTCGAGCGCGATACCGAGGTCGCGACCGAAAACGACTTGAAGGCGGCAAGAAACTTGGCGGCGTCGCCACCGTTCTTGGCAACGACGGCAGCGAAGTCTTCCGGCTTGTCGAGGTGCAGACGGTCGACGTGCACTGCCGCGAAGATCTTCATCTGCATCTTGTCGACGAGGCCCATCGTCTCGAGCGCGTAGTAGGCGTGCGCGAAGTTGTCGGCGTTGAAGAGAAAGGGCACGGGCACGCGCTTGAAGACGGCGTCGGCCGGCAGCCGGTGCGCCCAGGCCTCGAGCATCGGCTCGAAGGCGTTGCAATGCGGGCAGCCGTAGGAGAAGAACTCCAGCACTTCGATCTTGCCGGGGCTCGAAGTCGGCTGCGGTGGCTCGAGCTTCGTGTAGTCGCGGCCTTCGACCGGGGCGATGCCCTCGGCTCTGGCTCCCGTGGCGGCGAGCAGCGAGGCAGCGGCGCCGGAGACGAGGAGGGCGGAGGAGAAATCGCGTCGGTTCATGGTCGAGTTTATCTTCGGGGATCCGTCAAGGAGTCGCAAGTGGGGTGCAGAGTTCAACGCGCCGGGGTGCGGAATCGCCGACAGCCGGCAAACATCACCAAGGCTGGACCTTGATCCGGATCGCGGCGATGGCGTGGCCGCTCTCGCGCAGGCGCTCTTCGAGGCACGGCACGAGCTGGCGCAGCTTGGCGGCGACGGCGGCATTGGCGCCGAGCAGCGACCAGCCGGCCTCGTCGAGCGGCCCGGGGCGAACGCTCGCCGCGAGCGCCGCGGGCAGGAGCGGCAGGATCGCGGCGTACATGGCGTTCGATTCGCGCAGGCGGTCGACGAGGCGCGTCAGCGCCGGGCTCGATCGCATCACGTCGCCGACGGCAACGGCGGCAGGCGCGGCAAGAGGTCTGCGGGTCATCCGAAAAGTCTAACGCCCAGGGCCGAATGTTAAAATTCGTGGTTTCGCACGCCGTGCCGCGCCCTGTCTCGCCTTGCATTTGCGGCGCGCGACCGCAGTTCCCGGCGAGCATCCGCCTTCCGCGACATGGCCCCGACGGGGCTGCCTTGCGGCGCCGCGCGCTCCCGAATTTCTCAACCTCGCACCCGCATGTTGCCTAAGCTCCTCACTTCGATCTTCGGCAGCCGCAACGACCGGTTGCTCAAGCAGTACCGCCAGATCGTGCTGAAGGTCAACGCGCTCGAATCGTCGTTCGAGGCTTTGAGCGACGATGCCCTGCGCGCCAAGACCGATGAGTTCCGGACGCGCGCGGCTGGCGGCGAGACGCTCGACGACCTGCTGCCCGAGGCCTTCGCCGTGGTACGCGAAGGCGGCAAGCGCACGCTCAAGATGCGCCACTTCGACGTGCAGCTCATCGGCGGCATGGCCCTGCACGACGGCAAGATCGCCGAAATGCGCACCGGCGAGGGCAAGACGCTGATGGCGACGCTTGCCGTCTACCTGAACTCGCTCACAGGCAAGGGCGTGCACCTCGTGACCGTCAACGACTACCTGGCACGCCGCGATGCGGAGTGGATGGGGCGGCTGTATTCCTTCCTCGGCCTCACGGTCGGCGTCAACCTGCCGCAGATGTCGCGCGAGCAGAAGCAGGCCGCCTACGCCGCCGACATCANNTCCATCCTCATCGACGAAGCGCGCACGCCACTCATCATCAGCGGCCAGGCCGAAGATCACACCGAGCTCTATGTGCGCATCAACGCTGTCGTGCCGAAGCTGAAGAAGCAGATCGGCGAGCTCGACCTGCGCACCGGCGAAGGCGTGATCGACCCGGGCGACTTCACCGTCGACGAGAAATCGCACCAGGTCTTTCTCACCGAAGACGGCCACGAGAACGCCGAGCGGCTGCTGCGCGAAGCGGGCCTGCTCGTCGAAGGCGCGAGCCTCTACGACCCGGCCAACATCACGCTCATGCACCACGTGTACGCGGCCCTGCGCGCCCGGCACCTCTACAACCGCGACCAGCACTACGTCGTGCAGGCGGGCGAAGACGGCAAGCCCGAAGTCGTGATCGTCGACGAATTCACCGGCCGCCTCATGACAGGCCGGCGCTGGAGCGACGGCCTGCACCAGGCCGTGGAGGCGAAGGAAGACGTGACGATTGAGCGCGAGACGCGCACCTACGCCACGATCACGATTCAGAATTACTTCCGCATGTACGAGAAGCTCGCCGGCAT